>NZ_JBEXMH010000068.1:0-46917 GCF_040610415.1 Amycolatopsis sp. NPDC004079
AAACATTCTCGCACCCCCGCCCCCTCTCCCCACCCCTTTACCAGCTCTCCTTGCGGTCGGGGGTTGCTTGTCAAGGCATCTTTCCCGCCTTGACAAGCAACCCCGGACCGTCAGCACAATCAAGCTTCGGGGTGCGGGGCCCCACCACACCCGGTTCCGTGAGGGGAACCCTCACGGCCCCAGGCCGATCGGGAAGGAACCCCTCGCGACCCTGCTCACATTCAAATGTCTGACATTCGGTGTTAGGGTCGCCTTATGAACGATCTTCGGGCGCCCAGTCGGGTCGCCAGCCTTGCCGCACAGCTTGTGGACACTCTCCGGGAGCAGATCGCCTCCGGGGAGTGGCCGGTCGGGATGCGGATTCCCCCGGAGAACGACCTGGTCAAGCAGCTTGGCGTCGGGCGGACGACGGTGCGGGAGGCGCTCGGCGCGCTGGTGCACCTCGGGCTGCTGGAGGCGCGGCGAGGCGACGGGACGTATGTCCGGGCGTCTAGTGAAATGCAGTCCGTCTTGATGCGGCGGGCCAACTCCTCGCGGCGGAGCGACGTGCTGGAACTGCGGGCCGTGCTGGAGGAGTATGCCTCGGGGCTGGCTGCGGTGCGACGCTCTGACGACGACCTGGTCAGTTTGCAGCAGTTGCTCGACGAGGCCGAGAAGCGCGACAACACCGAGACAGCCGTTGAGGCGGATGTCCGTTTTCATCAGGCCGTCGTGAATGCGGGGCGGAATTCCCTGCTCACCGAGGTGTACGACGTCCTCAGCGCCTCCGTTGCCGAGCAGATCGGTGACACGTTGTGGCCCGAGGCGACCGCGCAGGAGCACACCCGACTGCATCGGCAACTGGTCGAGGCGATCGCTGCCCAGGACGAAGTCGGGGCGCGTTACTGCGCCGCCGAAATCGTGAAGCTCACCGGGGCCGGAACGGAGCGGGAGAAGTGACCGCCGAGGTCGAAGCTCCAGCGGTCGCGAAGAGACCGATCACTAAGCCTGAGTGGTCAGCGGGACTGCTGCTCGCGATTCTCTTGGTGGCAGCCAATCTCCGTGCGACGCTGACCGGCGTCGGCACGTTGTTGCCTGCCATCGAGCACGACACCGGGCTGCCGGCGTCGGCGGGTGGCGTGCTGAATACCTTGCCTCTGTTGATGTTCGCGGCGACATCACCGCTGGTCGGGCGCGTCTCGCATCGGATCGGGTCTACGCGGTTGCTCGTGCTCTCGCTGGTGGTGCTGGCAGTGGGCACGGTGGTTCGGTCGCTGCCGTCGGTCGCATGCCTGTTCGCGGGGACGGTGTTGCTGTCCGCGGCGATCGCCGTGGGGAATGTCTTGCTTCCTACGGTGATCCGCACGCACGTTCCGGCTTCGCGGGTGCATACCGTCAGCGCGCTGTACGTCACGGTCATGGGCGTGGTCGCCGCGGTGTCGTCCGGGATTTCCGTTCCGCTGGCGGGGGTTCTGCCTGGCGGATGGCATTCCGCGCTCGCCTGGGCAGTGGTCGTCGCCTTGGCCGCGCTGGCGGGGTGGCTGCCGCGGCTGCGTGGTTCGCGTCCGGACACCGGGTCGCAGACCGGCAGCACGCACGCGCCGACGCCGTGGCGGTCTTGGCTCGCGTGGCAAGTCTCCCTGTTCATGGGTCTGCAGTCGCTCGCCTTCTACACCGCCGTCGCGTGGTTGCCCAGCATTCTCAGCGGGCAGGGCATGAGCACAGCTGCGGCTGGCTGGATGCTGTTCTATTACCAACTCGTCGCGCTGGCCACCGGCATGGTGCTGCCCTTGCTTACCCGGGGACGGGCCGACCAGCGCTTCCCTGCGGCCGCGGCGTCGGCGGTCACGGCTGCCGGGTTCGCGATTCTTCTGCTGGCGCCCGGAATCGCGATTGTCGGGTGCACGCTGCTCGGGCTGGGCACTGGGGTCTGCCTCGTGCTCGCGCTCAGCTTCCAGAGCCAGCGCGCCACCGGCCCTGGCGAGACCACCGCGCTGGCCGGAATGGCGCAGTCCATCGGCTACCTGGTCGCCGCCGCCGGACCGCTGCTGCTCGGCATCCTCCACGACGCCACCGGAAGCTGGTCCGGCGCGCTCGTCGCACTCACCGTGTTGAGCGTGCTGATGGTTTTCACCGGGTACGGGGCCGGGCGCGATCGTCATGTTCGCGCTGGCCGTTGAGGCCATGTCCGACGCCGACCTCGCCGACCAGTTGCTCACGCTGACCCGCCTGGTCCAGCGTGCGGAAGCGGCACCGGCCGAAGCGATGTGCTTGCCGCTGCTGGCCATGCTCTCCGACGACGGTCCGTTCCGGGCCGGGGAAATCGCCGCGGTGCTGGGCGTGAATCCGTCGACGGTCAGTCGCCAGGTCGCCGGGCTGGTGCGGTCCGGGCTGATCGAGCGGCGAGCCGATCCCGAGGACGGTCGGGCCAGCCCGCTTGTCGTGACTGCTGCGGGCCGCAGGATTCTCGATGCGGAACGGCGGCGCCGGGCGGCTCAGTTCGGCGACGCTCTCGCCGGGTGGGCTCCGGACGAACGTGCGCGGTTCGCGGACCTGCTCGGCTGTTTCGTCCGCGATCTTCAGCGGACCGGTGCACTCCACGGCTCGTGACCCTTCCACTCAATGTTATTAACCGATAACATCGATGCACAGGTAATGCCAGTTCACTGCCTGGTTCTCGTTATTCTACAGTAACTCCGAGTGGCTTCAGCGCCGGGGAGGTTCGACATGCTTGCTATCGAGGACAGCGTTCGCGCGGCGGTGTGCGCGCTCGAGGAAGGCCGGATGATCGTGGTCGTCGACGATCACGACCGGGAGAACGAGGGAGACCTCGTGCTCGCGGCCGACAGTGTCACCGCCGACCAGATGGCCTTCCTCGTCGCGCACACCACCGGAATCGTGTGCGCGCCGATGACCGCGGAACGAGCCGACGCGCTCGCGCTTCCGCCCATGGTCGCGGATAACAAAGACGTGCACGGCACCGCGTTCACCGTGTCGGTCGATCACGCGGACGCCGGGACCGGAGTGTCCGCGACCGCACGCGCACGCACCTGCCGGGCGCTCGCCGATCCGGGCACGGTGCCGGAGAGTCTTCGCCGTCCGGGCCATATCTTTCCGTTGCGTGCCCAGGACGGCGGGGTGCTCGTCCGCGCCGGGCACACCGAAGCCGCTGTCGATCTGTTGCGGCTGGCCGGTCGCGAGGCGGTCGGCGTCATCAGCGAGCTGATCGGCCCGGACGGCGAAATGCTGCGCGACGCCGGCGTGCGGGAGTTCGCCGCCGAACACGGACTGCCCGTCGTCACCATCGCCGATCTGGTCCGGCAGCGCCGCACCACCGAGCGGCTGGTCGAACCGGTCGCGACGGCCGCGATGCCGACGGCTTTCGGCGACTTCCGAGCGATCGCGTATCGGTCCCGAGTGGACGGTGCCGAGCATCTCGCCCTCGTCATGGGAGACGTCGCCGCCGCCGGCGGCTCCGAGCGAGGCGCGCTGGCGCGGGTGCACAGCGAATGCCTCACCGGCGACATCCTCGGCTCGTTGCGCTGCGACTGCGGCACCCAGCTCGAACAAGCGATGCGCGCGGTGGCCGACGAGGGGTGCGGGGTGATCGTTTACCTGCGCGGCCACGAGGGCCGCGGCATCGGCCTCGCTTCCAAGATCGAGGCTTACGCGCTGCAGGAAACCGGTCTCGACACAGTCGACGCCAATGTCGCGCAGGGTCTGCCGGCGGACTCCCGCTCCTATGATTCCGGCGCGCGGATCCTCGACCATCTCGGCGTCCGGCGAGTGCGGCTCATCACCAACAACCCGGAGAAATACCGCGGACTCGGCGATTACGGACTTCACGTCACCGAGCGGGTCGCGCTGCGCCCGGTCGAAACTCCGCACAACCTGCGTTACCTCCGGACGAAACGCGACCGGATGGGACACGCCTTCGCGGCGTTGCCCGATCCGGCGCCGCGGCGGAAAACCTCCTGACCGCCGTTCCGCTCGGCACGGCCAATTCCACCGGCGCGACCGGCGTTACATTATTGCCGCCGACCAGCCACAGTGGACTCCTGTTATGGTCTGCGGTGACCGCGTCCCGTTTCCAGGAGGAGTCACCGCGATGGCACAGAAAGTCCTCGTCGAGATGATCGACGACCTCGACGGGTCCGAAGCCGGGCAGACCGTCCCCTTCGGACTCGACGGCGTCCAGTACGAAATCGACCTGTCCGACGAGAACGCCGCCACCCTGCGCGAGGAACTGGCGACGTTCATCGCGTCCGCCCGCCGGACCGGCGGACGCAAGACGACCGTGCGGGCCGCGGCCGCGCCGACGGCCGAGGAACGCGAACGCTCCAAGGCGATCCGCACGTGGGCCCTGGACAACAACTGGGCCATCGCCGAACGCGGCCGCATCCCGCGCGAGGTGATCGCCGCCTACGAGGAAAGCCAGAAGCCGGAGGCGAAACCCCGCAAGCGCACCGCGAAAAAGCGCGCGGGCAAATAGCCCGCCGGGCCTCGGCGGTTCCGCGGAGATCATTTCGGGAAAAGCCGGACGAGGCGTTCGCTCCCCACCGGAGTTCGAACGGCCGCCGCCCGGCGTTTTTCCCGCGCGACGGCCGCCGGGCATACCCGGAACGCGGGAGTTCGAGTCTCTCAGCAGTAACGCCGCCCGGCCGCAGGCAAATGCCTCCGGCCGGGCGGCGAACCATGCCCCGCTGATTTCACGCACCTCGGCGATGCCCTCCTCCGCGCGCTCGGTGACAACTCACGCCCCGGATCGGTACGGGAGCCGTGCCTCCCACGCGAACAATTCGCCCCGCACCGAACTGCTTTGCGACACCGCTCTCAAGTCGACCGCACCGTCGCCAATGCCAGACGCGCCGCGGGATCGCGTCGGCGCAATCAACCACGCGAGACCGGACCAGCGGGTCCCGGATCTGCGCCGCGAGGAGGTCGCGGTGCTCGCCGGGTCAGCACCGAGTGGTACCCGCGACTCGAGAACCGACACATCGGCGGCGTGTCCGAGGAGGTCCTCGACGCGGTCGCCAAGGCAATGCAGCTCGACGACGAACGCACCTACCTGTTCGACCTCGCCCGCACCGTCGGCCGCCCCCCAACGGCGGGCAACGGCACCGTCCGCCGCAGCGGGTCAGTCCGATCTTGCAGCGCATCCTCGACTCGATGACCACCACCACCGCGTTCGTCCGCCTCGACCTCCTCGCCACCAATCCGCTCGCCCGCGCGCTCTGCCCCCGCGTCTTCGACTTCCCCACCCGCACTAGCGAGCACACCCCGCACGGCAAAAGCATCTCCGACCTCATCGGCGCACTGTGCACCGCTGGGCGGCCCACGAAGTCCGTCCGCACCCTGACCGCCTGCACCGCAGCGCCCGACACCGCGTCCGAGGAATCGCTCCGGATCGGGCCGCGAGCGATAGAAACCCGCTACAGTCGAACGAAAACTTCCTCCAGGGGGCAGCGATGGAGTTTCAGGAAGTCGTGCGGCGCAGGCGCATGGTGCGCAAGTTCACCGACGAACCGGTGCCCGAGCACAGTCTCCGGCGGATCATGCGCAACGCGCTGCGCGGGCCGTCCGCGGGGTTCTCGCAAGGCCAGGCGTTCCTGGTGCTCCAAGGCGACGACGTGCGGCGATTCGCCGACACCCTCTCGTCCTGGACGCTGGACGAGGGCACCAAGGCCGCGCCGGTGATCGTGATCCCGTTCTCGGTGAAAGACGTCTACCTCGACCGCTACGCCCAGCCGGACAAGGGCTGGACCGACCGCAGCGAGGACCATTGGCCGGTGCCGTTCTGGTACATCGACACCGGCATGGCCGTCCTGCTGATCCTCCAGACCGTGGTGGACGAGGGGCTCGGCGCGGTGTATTTCGGCATCGGCGCGGAGGACTACGCCAAGGTGCGCACCGAATTCGGCGTGCCGGACAGCCACGAGCCGGTCGGCGCGATCGCCATCGGCTACGACGCCGACGCCAAGATCTCCGCGGGCGCCTCCCCGGCTACTCGCAAGCGGAAGCCGGAGAGCGAGACTGTCCATTTCGGACAGTGGTAACCGCGGCAGCCGCCGGTTCCCCGAGCCGCAGCACGCCGGATTCGTCGAGCCAGCCGCGGTCGCCGGTCAGGTAAGCCCGCTGTGACACACCGTCGATGTCCAGCTTCGGGAAAGCATCGGCGGTGCGTTCCGGCGAGCGGAGGTAGCCGAGGGCCAGACCGTCGCCGGTGAGCGCGATTTCTCCGCGTTCACCGGCCGGTGCCGTCCTGACGCCGTCCCACACCGCGACGCCGGTGCCCGCGATCGCGCGGCCCAGCGGGATGCCGCCCGCGGCGTCGAGATCGGCCTGGGTCACCCGGTGAATCGTTGCGGCCCCGCAGTTTTCGACTGCGCCATAAGCGTTGTACAGCGCCAGGGACGGGCAAGCCGCCAGCACGGTCCGGCAGACGGCCGGGTCGAGCCAGTCCCCGACGGTAAGGATTCGCAGTCCGGACAGGCAGGCCGCATCGGCAGCGACGGCGGCGAACTGGGCTGAGTCCAGAAAGAGATGAGTCGCGCCGCGCCGGACTCAGCCGTGGACATCCGCGGGCGCGAGTTGATCTTTCCGGTAAGGGAGAACGGTTCCACCGGACAGCAACGTCGCCCACAGTTCCAGGCTGAAGACCGGCCCCGACGGAGCGGCGGCGCAGATGGTGACGGCGGCCGGACCCAGGGGAACGCATCCGCCCGCCGCGACCAGTCGAGTGGTTGCCCGGTGCGGCGAGAGCACTGCTGTCGAGTCCGAGGCCCGGAAAACACTCGCCGGATCGCCCGGGGACACATCGGGAAGCGCGGGTCCGTCGCCGGGTTTCCGGAGGCGTTCGGCCGGTATGTGCTCGATCGACGCCGCAGCGAGCGCGGCGACACCGGCCGCGTCGCCCGTTACGACCGCCGGTCGCAAGGCGGACACCAGAGCGGCGAGCTGGGTTCCGGGACAGCGCACGTCCAAGACGCTGTACGCGCAGCCGGCCAGAAGAATTCCGAGCAGCAACGGCGGCAATTCCGGAGTGCGCTTGGCGGCCACCGCGACGATTCCGCCGGGAGAAGCGCCTGCCGCGGCCAGATTGTGCGCGATGCGGCGGGCTTCGGCGACGAGCCGCGCATAGGTCACGACGTCCAGCCGGTCGCGAATCGCCACCGCGTCCGGCCGGTTCGCCGCCTGCCGGAGCAGCATAACGGTAATCGTTTTCGCCGATGCGGCGGTATCGGGCGGCACCGCGTCACTCGAATCTCAGGGCGGACCGGACGGCCGACGCTGCCTTCATGTTTTTCTCCCCTGGCGCGATCCGGGAAATCCGGACAACACGAAAATGTTTCAATGCAGCCAGAAAACCACGAGAAGCGACATAATTCCAGCGACCGGACCGACGCCTCGACTTCGCCCGGCCGCCGGACCCGGAAATACCGCGATCGGCCGTTTCCTCCCGGGAAGCCCTCCGCGCGACCTTCCGGCCGACCCCGGCTCCGGAGGGCGCATCCGCGAAGAACTCCGGCAGAGCAGTCCGGCGTACCCCGAACAGCGCAACGAAATCATCCGTTCGCCGCGAATCTCACCCAGCTGGCACAAACCCACGGCGCGGGACGGCAATTCCCTCGAAAGTGCCATCAATCCCGCGAAGCGCCACTTGCATATTCCGGCCCGGCGCATAACGTCACCGAATTCGAGGACCAAAGAACCTTGACGGGCGCCCTCAGCGAGCACGGCGGGGCCCGGGCCGCCGCTCAGGACCCCCTCCGCACAGCGACTTCGCGCCACTCCATGTGCCGCGGATTTCACCCCAGCGGACCAGTTCCACCTCCGCCAACAGGGGAATCCGCCCCCCGAAAGCGGGGAAATCCTGGTAACATCGCCCGTGCGGAGGATCGGTTTGCGGTAAATGCACGACGACGATCAGACTTCACCGGAACCCTTCGCCGGACCGTCCCGGATCCGTCGACAACCGCCACTGGCTGTTGAAAAACAAAGGGTATTCACGGCATTGGTCCCCTTTGCCAGATTAATGGTTCTTTACGTGGTCTAGACCTCAATCCCAGCGCGTGTCGCATTTGTCAACCGCGACTCGCATCGAACAGGTCACGAAATTGTCAACACCGACGTCCGTAGGTTACGTCGGCGTTACATCCACCGATCATTAGGCATATGGATCTCACCGAGTACCCGACCGCCCGCCCCGGTCCGGCACCCGACACCGAAGAAGCATTCGCCCAGGTGATGGCCGATGTCACCGGGCAGGAAAACGTGTCGGTCGACAGCAACTTCTTCGCCGATCTCGGGGCCAACTCGCTCGTGATGGCACAGTTCTGCGCGCGAGTGCGCAAGCGTGCCGATCTTCCCGCCGTCTCCATCAAGGACATTTACCGGAATCCGACCATCGCCAGTCTCGTCTCCGCTTTGGCCGAGACCGAGGAGGTCCCGGCCGAGGCGCCCGCTCCCGCCCCCGCGGAGCCGCCGAAGCGCGCGAGCCGGCTCGAATACTTCGGCTGCGGGATACTGCAGCTGCTGATCTTCTTCGCCTATTCGTATCTCGTGGCCCAGGTGCTCGGCGTCGGCACCGACTGGATCCTGGCCGGCACCGGCCTGCTCCACTACTACCTGCGCGCGGTGGTCTTCGGCGCCCTGGTGCTGGCGGTGCTGTGCACCCTTCCGATCGCGCTCAAATGGATCCTCGTCGGCCGCTGGAAGCCCGGCGAGATCCGCCTGTGGAGCCTCGGCTACGTCCGGTTCTGGGTGGTCAAGACGCTCGTCCAGCGGAACCTGCTGGTCCCGCTGTTCGTCGGCTCCCCGCTCTACTCGCTGTACCTGCGCGCGCTGGGCGCGAAGATCGGCAAGGGCGTCACGATCTTCTCGCGCTTCGTCCCGGTGTGCACCGATCTGCTCACCGTCGGGGACGGCGCGGTGATCTGCAAGGACACCTACTTCACCACCTATCGCGCGCACGACGGCGTGATCCGGACCGGCCCGGTCTCGATCGGCGCGAACTCCTACGTCGGCGAGATGTCCGTCATCGACATCGAAACCCGGCTCGGCGCCAATGCCCAGCTCGGGCACGCGTCGTCCCTGCACGCCGGGCAATCGGTTCCGGAGGGGCAGAGCTGGCACGGCGTTCCCGCCGTCCCCGCCGACGTGCACTACCGGCGCGTCGAACCGCGGGGCTGCGGCAGCGTCCGGCGGGCGCTGTTCGCCGTGCGCCAGGCCCTGACCGCGGTCCTCCTGCTGGCCCCGGTGGTGCTGGGCCTGCTCGGCTTCGTGCTGAACACGCTGCCGGAGCTCAGCCCGGCGATGGGACTCGGCACGGCCGTCCTGGACTTCGCCGACCCGCAGTTCTACTGGAAGGCCTTCGTCGTCTCCTTCATCCTGTACTTCGGCCTGCGGCTGACCGGCTTCCTGATCGTCACGTTCGTGCCGCGGCTGCTGAACCTCGCGCTGAAACCCGGCGAGGTCTACCGCCTCTACACTTTCCGCTACACCGCACACCGCGTCATCCGCATCCTCACCAACCTGCGGTTCTTCAAGACGCTTTTCGGCGACAGCTCGGCCATCGTGAACTACCTGCGCCTGGTGGGCTGCAAGGTGTCCAGGAAAGAGCAGACCGGGTCCAACTTCGGGCTCGACGAAAAGTACGAGAACCCGTACCTCTTCTCCTCCGGCGCGGGCACGATGGTCGCCGACGGCCTGTCGGTGGTCAACGCCGAGTACACCAACACCTCGTTCCGGCTGTCCCGGGTGCACGTCGGGGCGCGGAACTTCCTCGGCAACCACGTCCTCTACCCCGCCGGGGCGAAGACCGGGGACAACTGCCTGCTCGCCACCAAGGTCCTGGTTCCGCTCGACGGCCCGGTGCGCGAGGACGTCGGCCTGCTCGGCTCCCCCAGCTTCGAAATCCCGCGCTCGGTGGAGCGCGACAGCCAGTTCGACCATCCGAAGACGCCGGAGGAGTTCCGCCGCAGGCTGGCCGCCAAGACCCGGCACAACGTCGGGGGCATGCTGCTGTACGCCGTGTCCCACTGGCTGTTCTTCTACGGGCTGCTGCTGCTCACCTGGGCCTCGGACGTGTACTACGACCTGATCGGCCCGTCGCTGTTCGCGATCGACACGGCCGCGATGCTCCTCTACGGCATGCTGTATTTCATTGCCCTGGAACGGATCACGGTGTTCATCCGGCCGATGCACCCGGTGTCGTGCTCGATCTACGACCGGCGGTTCTGGCGGCAGGAACGGTTCTGGAAAGCGGCCGCGGCGAACGCGATCTACCGCTCGCTCGACGGGACCCCGTTCAAGGGCGTGGTCTGGCGGCTGCTGGGCGTCAAGGTCGGCAAGCGCCTGTTCGACGACGGCGCGCTCATCATCGAAAAGACGTTGGTGCGCTTGGGAGACAACGTCACACTGAACATCGGGTCCGTCGTCCAGTGCCATTCGCAGGAGGACGGCGGCTACAAGATGGACCGCATCGCCATCGGCAGCGGGTGTGCCGTCGGCACCGGCGCGCTGGTGCATTACGGCGTGACCATGGGCGACGGCTCGTCGCTCGCCCCCCATTCCTTCCTCATGAAGGGCACTGAGGTCCCGGATCGCGAGCACTGGGGCGGGAACCCCGCGCACGAGGTCCGGGCAGGCCGCCGTCAGCTGGCGGGGAAATCGTGACGGAGCAACGACAACCACGGGAAGGACGACCCATGAGAACCGGACTGGGAGCGGTTCGCGAGCACTGGCGCGAGGTACTCACCGCCGGCGGACGCACCAGCGTCCCGCGCTGGACGCTGGAGGCGGGCTCCGCGATCGGCGACCACGAAACGCCGATCCCCCGGGGGATCGCGACCGGGCTGCGGCTGCTGGCCGACCAATTGCACGTGCCGCTGAGCTCGGTGCTGCTCGCCGCGCACGCCAAGGTGCTCGCCGCGCTGTCGGGCGAGCCGCAGGTGTGCACCGGTTACGTCGCCGGGCCCGGCGGAGCGGCGCTGCCCTGCCGGCTGAGCACCGAATCCGGCACCTGGCGCGAGCTGATCGAGCACACCGCGGAGGTCGACGCGCAGACCCGGGCCTTCCGGGACTTCCCGGTGGACGAACTGCGCACCGAACTCGGCATCATCGCGCCGCCGTTCGAAACGGTCTTCGACCCGACCGGCACCGCCGGGAACCTCGCCGGGGACACCGTGCTGCGGCTGGACGTGTCGCCGGATCTGGAGACGCTCCGGTTGCGCTTCCGCACCGAGGTGCTGGATTCCGAAAGCGCCGAACGCGTTCTCGGCTACCACCTGAGCGCGCTCGCGCTGATCCGCACCGACGTCACCGCGCCGCACCGCGAAACGACCCTCCTGTCGTCCGCGGAACTCAAGCTGCAGCTGGAAGGCCTCGCCGGGCCGCACGTCGAGGTGCCGGACCTGCGCTGCCACGAGCTGTTCCAGCGCCACGTCGCCAGCCGTCCGGACGCGATCGCGGCGGTGCACGGCGACCGGCAGTGGACGTACCGGGAGCTCAACGGGCGCGCCAACCGCCTGGCGCGGGCGCTGGTGGCGCGCGGGCTGCGGCGCGAGGGCGTCGTCGCGGTGGTCACCGAACGCAATCTGGACTGGATGGCCGCCGTGCTGGCCGTGTTCAAGGCGGGCGGCGTCTACCTGCCCGTCGAGCCGCATTTCCCGACCGACCGCATCGCGACCACGCTGCGCCGGGCCGATTGCGAACTGGTGCTGACCGAACCCGGCAGCACGACCACTTTGCGCAAGGCCGTCGAATCGCTGCCCGGCGTGCGCACCTTGTTCGTGGACGCAGCGTACGAGGAGGACCACTCCGACGAGGATCTCGGCATCGTCGTCGACGCCGGACAGCTCGCCTACATCTACTTCACCTCGGGCTCGACCGGCGAGCCGAAGGGCGCGATGTGCGAGCACGCCGGGATGGTCAACCATCTCTACGCCAAGATCAACGACCTCGACATCACCGAGGACTCGGTGGTCGCGCAGGTCGCGCCGCAGTGCTTCGACATCTCGCTGTGGCAGCTGGTTTCCGCGCTGCTGGTCGGCGGGAAGACCCTGCTGATCGAGCAGGACGTGATCCTGGACGCCGACCGGTTCGTGGACCGGCTCGGCAGCGGCGGCGTGTCGGTGCTGCAGGTGGTGCCTTCCTACCTCGAGGTCGTCCTCTCCGCGGTGGACAAGAACCCGGTCGCGCTGCCCGATCTGCGCTGCGTGTCGGTGACCGGCGAGGCGCTCAAGACCGAACTGGCGCAGCGCTGGTTCGCCGCGATGCCGGACGTCAAGCTGGTCAACGCCTACGGCCTCACCGAAACCTCGGACGACACCAACCACGAGGTGATGGACCGCGCGCCGACGCGGGAGCGGGTGCCGCTCGGGCCGCCGGTGCAGAACGTGCGCGTGTACATCGTCGACGAGCAGCTCGACCCGGTCCCGCTCGGCGCGCCCGGCGAGATCGTGTTCTCCGGGGTGTGCGTGGGCCGCGGCTACATCAACGACCCGGAGCGCACCGCGCGGGCGTTCACCACCGACCCGCACCGGCCCGACGCCCGGCTCTACCGCAGCGGCGACCACGGCCGCTGGCTGCCCGAGGGCAAGGTGGAATTCCTCGGCAGGCGGGATTCGCAGGTCAAGATCCGCGGTTTCCGGATCGAGATCGGCGAGATCGAGAACACGCTGCTGCGGGTGCCCGGGGTGCGCGACGGCGCGGTGGTGGTGGCCGAACACGGGCAGGGCAAGCGGCTGGTCGCGTTCTACTCCAGCCGGGAGCAGCTCGATCTCGCACTGCTGCGGGACCAGCTCGGCGCCGCGCTGCCCGAGTACATGCTCCCCTCGGCGTTCCATTGGCGGGAGCAGTTGCCGTTGACCGCCAACGGAAAGATCGACAAGAAGAACCTCACCGCGCTCGCCGCCGAACTCGACGCGGTCGAAGAGGACTACGACGAGCCGGTCACCGAAACCGAACAGCGGCTGGCCGGGGCCTGGGCGCAGGTGCTCGGCATCCGGTCCGGCCGGATCGGCCGCCGGGACAGCTTCTTCGGCCGGGGCGGCACGTCGCTGTCCGCGGTGAAGCTGGCGATCGCGCTCGACCGCGCGGTCTCGATCAAGGACGTCGCCAAGCATCCGGTGCTCGCCGACCTGGCCGAGCTGATCGACAGCCGGTCCGGCACCTCGTCCCGAAGCTCCTGACCCTCTGCAACGCGGAAATCGAAGGGATTCCACGATGTCGTTGTCCAAATTCCTGCCGAAGACTTCCCCGCCCGAGCCGGATTTCTGTCCCGGGCTGCCCGCGGTGCTGCGGGCCGAGGCAGGCGGCGACCCGGCCGGCTGGGCGAGCACGCACCGGGAGACGGTGCGAAGACTCGTCGCCGAATACGGCGCGGTGCTCGTCCGAGGTCTCGGGCTCGCCGAACAGACCGCCGTCGCGGCCGTGTTCGGAAGGCTGACCGACCTGCTGATGACCGAGCGGGAGGCCTTCGCGCCGCGCGCGTCCTACCCCGGCGGGGTGCACTCCTCGACGGAATGGCCGCCGAACCAGCCGATGTGCATGCACCACGAACTGAGCTACACCTTGGAATTCCCGGGCCTGATGCTGTTCGCCTGCGTCAGCCCGCCTTCCTCGGGCGGCGTCACCGGCGTCAGCGATTCCACCGCCGTGCTGGCCTCGCTGCCCGCGGACCTGCGCGCGCGGTTCGAGCGCGAAGGCTGGCTGCTCACCCGCAGCTTCAACGACGAGATCGGGGCGTCGGTCGCCGAGGCGTTCGGCACCGAGGACCGCTCCGCGATCGAGGACTACTGCCGCGCCAACCGGATCGAGTTCGCCTGGCAGCCCGACGGCGGACTGCGCACCCGGCAGCGCCGCGACGCGATCGTCGGGCATCCGGTCACCGGCCAGCGCTGCTGGTTCAACCAGATCGCCTTCCTCAACGAGTGGACGATGGCGCCCGAGGTGCACGAGTACCTGGTCGACATCTACGGAGCGGACGGGCTTCCGTTCAACACCCGCTTCGGCAACGGCGACCCGATCGGCGAGGACGTCGTGCAGCTGCTCAACGAGGTGTACGAGGAGCACACCGTCCGCGAACCGTGGCAGGCGGGCGATCTCCTGCTGGTCGACAACGTCCGCACGGCGCACAGCCGGGACGCCTACGAGGGCCCGCGCGAGGTGCTCGTCGGGCTGGCCGACCCGGTACGACTTTCCGACTGCTCGCTGCATTCCGAGGGGAAAACCCAGTGACCACGCAATCTTTCACCGCCGAGTCCGCGCCCGCGGGTCCGGGCGCGGCGCCGCCGTTCGCGGTGATCTCCGGCAGCCAGGTCCAGCAGGCGCTGGCCGGGCGCGAACGGGAGGTCGTCGACCTCGTCGAGACCGCCTACCGGGTGCACGGCTCCGGCGATTCGGTCAACCCGCCGTCGTATTTCCTGCGCTTCCCCGACCGCCCGGCCGACCGGATCATCGCCCTGCCCGCCTCGCTCGGCGGGGAGACGAACGTCGCGGGCGTGAAGTGGATTTCCAGCTTCCCGGGCAACGTCGCCGCCGGGATCCCGAGGGCGTCGGCGGTGCTGATCCTCAACGACCTCGCGACCGGGTATCCGTTCGCCTGCCTGGAAAGCTCCATCATCAGCGCGACCAGGACCGCCGCCTCCGCCGCGCTCGCCGCGGACTGGCTCAGCCGGACACGGGAACGGCCCCGGCGCGTCGGGTTCTTCGGCGTCGGCCTGATCGCCCGCTACATCCACACCTTCCTCGCCGGGACCGGCTGGGAGTTCGACGAGATCAACGTGCACGACCTGCACGCCGACAGCGCCGCCGGATTCCGCGGCTACCTGGAGCAGTCCGGGTTCGCCGGGGACATCAGGGTGCGCGACACGGCCGAAGGCCTGATCCGCGACAGCGATCTGGTGATCTTCGCGACGATCGCCGGCGAACCGCACGTGCACGATCCCTCGTGGTTCTCCCACAACCCGTTGGTACTGCACGTTTCCTTGCGCGATCTGGCCCCCGAGGTCCTGCTGGCGTCGGCGAACCTGGTCGACGACGTCGACCACTGCCTCAAGGCCAACACCTCGCCGCACCTGGTCGAACAGCGCACCGGCAGCCGGGACTTCCTGCTCGGCACGCTGGACGACGTGCTGTCCGGCCGGATCAGCCCGCCCGCCGACCAGCCGCTGATCTTCTCCCCGTTCGGGCTCGGCGTCCTCGACCTCGCCGTCGGGGCCTTCGTCCACGAGAGAGTGTCCGACACCGGCGGACTGCACGTCATCGAGGACTTCTTCCACGACCTGCGCCGGTATGGCTGAGCGCCGTCCGCCCCTGAGCTTTTGTTCCTGACGAGGAGAAAAACCGTGCGTGTCATCACCGTTCCCGAAGCCTTCAACGAGGAGGCGCTGTACGTCGACCTCCGCTGGAGTTTCGGCTATTCGCTGTTCCTCAAGTGCGAGGGCTTCAACTTCGCCGGCTCCATCAAGCTGAAGGCCGCCACCGAAATGGTCGACGCGGCCGAACGCGACGGCCTGCTGCGGCCGGGCTCGATCATCGTCGAGTCCTCTTCGGGCAACCTCGGCGTCGCGCTGAGCATGATCGCGGCCAGCCGGGGGTACAAGTTCCTGTGCGTCACCGATTCCCGCTGCAACCTCGCGACCCGCCGCGCCATCGAGGCGCTCGGCAACGAGGTGCACATCATCACCGAACCCAGCCCCGAGGGCGGTTTCCTCGGGGCGCGCATCGACCACGTGCGCATGCTGGTCGCGTCCGACGAGCGGTACGTGTGGCTCAACCAGTACACCAACCCGGACAACTGGGGCGCGCACTTCCACCGGACCGGGCCGGAGATCGCCGCCGCGTTCCCGGCCCTCGACGTGCTGTTCGTCGGCGCGGGCACCACGGGCACCCTGATGGGCTGCGCGCGGTTCTTCCGGCAGTGGCACCGCCCGGTGCGGATCGTCGCGATCGACAGCGTCGGCTCGGTGACCTTCGGCGGCCCGGCGGGCAGGCGGATGCTGCCGGGCCTGGGCACCAGCGTGCGCCCGGCGATCCTCGACGAGACCTATGTGGACGACGTGGTCCTGGTCGAGGAGCCGGATTCGGTCCGGGCGTGCCACCGGCTGGCGCGCAACGGATTCCTGTTCGGCGGCTCGACCGGGACGGTGGTCAGCGGGGCCACCAGCTGGCTGTCCGAACACGACGCACACCACCTGACCGCGGTGGCCGTCGCCCCGGACCTCGGCGAGCGGTACCTCGACACGATCTACCAGACGAACTGGCTGCAGGGGATTTACGGAGAGGACGTGCTTTCCCCGCAGCCCCGCCAATCCGTCTGATCCATTTGACCCGCGCGGGCGGCGTACCGGCATCCCCCGGTGCGCCGCTTCCCGGCGGGGTCAGACCTTCTTCTGCCATTCCTCCCAGCTGAACCGCCAGTCGGTCCACCCGTCGCCGGGTTTGAGGTCCACTCCGGTGTCGGACACCGTCACGACGTCCCCGCGATGGGAGTTCTCGTAGAACCACTTCGCGTTCTCGACGCTGACGTTGAGGCAGCCGTGCGAAGTGTTGGAGTGTCCTTGCTGCCGGACCGACCACGGTGCGGAGTGCAGGAACTGGCCGGAGTTGGTGAGCCGCAACGCGTATTTGACGGTGGTGCGGTAGCCGCCGGGCGCGTCGGTGGGCACGCCGTACGTGCTGGAGTCCATTGTGTACGGAGACTGCACGGTCATGATCAGCATGGTGCCCGAAACGCTGCGCGCGGACGGCTTGCCGAGACTGACCGGGGACGTCAGGACGAGCTGGCCGTCCTTGTACGTCCGCATCTGCTTTTCGTTGTCCGACACCTTCGAGATGATCGACGGGCCGGTCTTGAAGCTGATCTTGCGGTCGGCCTTGCCGAACACCCCGTTGCCGAGCGCGCGGCCGGCGATCTTGATGTCGAGGGTGATCGTGGAGTACGCGGGCCAGTATTCCTTGGTGCGGTAGTGCACCTCGTCGTCGCCGAACCAGCGCCAGGCTCCGGTCGCGGGCTTGTCGGAGGTGACGGTGAGCATCTTCTCCGCGGCGGCCTTGTCCGCGACCGGCGCGGAGAACTTGATCGTGATCGGCATGCCGACGCCGGTGGTCTCGCCGTCGAGCGGGATCACCGACGGGTAAGCCTGCGCTTTGGCGGTCGCGGTGGTGAAGGTGCTGGTGCGGGTCACCGGGTTGCCGTCCGCGCCGACGGAGCGGGCGGTCAGGGTGTATTTCGTACCGTATTCGAGGGGCTTGCTGGTGTTCCAGCGCTGCTTCGCCGGGTCCATCTCGCCCGGGATCGCGGTGCCGTCCGCGGCCTTGACTGTGACGTCACTGAGCGTAGCTCCTCCGGCCACCGCGGTGACGGGCTCGCCGGGCGCGACGTCGTTCGAGCCGTCCTTCGGCCCAAGGTCGAGGGTCGCGGGCACCGGCGCGGCGCTGGTCTTCTGGTCGTTCCCGGCGGCGGGACCGGGATCCGGTGCGGCCGTGCAGCCCGCCGTCAGCGCCAGCCCGGCGAGGATACCCGCGATGATCTGCGTTTTTCGGCCCAGCACCTGATCTGCCCCCGTTCACGATTACTAACGGACATAGTAGTCATAGCGGTCAGGCGTGGAGCAGGGCGGGAGTCGCCGTCCAGGCTCCGGCGACGATCAGGGCCGCAGCCGTGCTCACCGGGAGCAATGCTGCCGTTGCCAAGGCGAGAGCGCCGGTCATCGCGCTGCCGTGACCGCGGGCGAGGTGTTCGAGCCTGAGTGCGGTGGCCGCCGAACGCACCGGATGCATCCGGTCCAACGCCGCACTGACTGTCGCCGGTCCGTGCCGACGGCCGGCCGCGGCGTCCGCGCTCAACTCCACGGCCGCGGCAACGAATTCCGGCGACTGCCGAGCCAGCGGAACGAACGGCAGCGCCGCCGACACCGCGTGCGCGAACCCGACCAGCCGATGGTGCCGTCCGCGCAGATGGGACCGTTCGTGGTCGACCACCGCGGCGAGTTCCAGCGCGGAGAGGTCCTTCGCGAGCCCTTCGGAAAGCACGACCAGATCAGGCTTTCCGGCGATGCTGTAGGCGAGCTTCTCCTCCGACGGCAGCCACCACACACCCGCTCTGGCCCGGCACACCATCGACAACTCCGCGAAATGCCGGTCGTGCAGCCGAAGCTGGTGCCGGTACCGGCGGATTGCTGCCAGCGCGAACGCTCCCGCCGCGCCCGCCGCGAGCAGCGCTCCGGATAAGCCAACCACCTCGTCCAGATGCAGCACTTCGTGATGCCGCAAAGTGTCGAGCCGCAGCCACGCGACAAGCCGCCGCGCCACCTCGTGCCCGGGCCCGAACGCCGCCGCCACCGCACCGGCACCAGCCGCGATCATGCTGCCCAGCAACAGAATCCACACGACAAACCGCAGCGGCGAGGACATCCGCGCTCGCAACACCCGGCGCAGGAGAGCCGGTCCGCAGAAACCCACCACCGCCGCAGTCGCGACCAGTGCCGCTGAAACGATCACGAGCGCTTCCGCAACCCGCGCCGCAATGCGTCCCGCTCCCCCTCCGACGCCGACCGCGCGAAATGCAGCAGCACTCCTTCGGGATCGCCGACGTCGGCGAGCAGATTCCGCATCGCGCGTGCGGCAGCTTCCTCGCGCGAGAGACTTGGCGTGTAGCAATAGGCGCGGCTGCGCTTTTCACGTGCCACCCAGCCCTTGCTGTGCAAATGATCGAGCACGGTCAGGACGGTCGTATAAGCCAGGTCCCGGTTCAGCCCCTCCAGCACTTCGCGGACCGTGCGCGCTTCGCCCGCGCGCCACAAGACGTCCATCGCCGCCGATTCCAGCTCGCCGAGTCCCTGCACGCCACGCATCCTAGGGCTCGCTCACTCGGGTTCGTCCCCGCTCTCCGCCTCGCTTTTCGGCGGGCGCCGGGCAGGGTCGCGGGCCTGCGCCACGCCGATCGCGGCCAGCAGGATCGCGAGGACCTCTAAGACGGCCAGGAGCGTCCAGCCGCCAGCCGCCGAAGCAGAGTTGCATGCGGTTCCTCTCGTTCGCGGGTTCAGCTGCGTCCGGTGAACCGGTAAGTCGGCCCGTGCGATCCTTCGCAATGCTCGGCCCGGCCCTCGTCGGCGTGATCGACCTGCAGCGTCGTGTGGTCCAGCCGGTGCCGGGACCGCATGATCTCCTCGATCCCCGCCCGCACCGCGTGGCAGTCCGCCGCGGGCCGCACCAGCACGTGCGCGGACAACGCGGGCTCGCCCGAGGTGATCTGCCAGATGTGCAGGTCGTGCACCTGCACCACGTCCGGAACCGACGCCACCTGCTCCCCGACCGCCTCGGGATCGATCCCGGCGGGCGCCGCCTCCAGGAAGATCCGGCCGGACTCGCGGACGAGCCCCCAACCCGCCTTCGCCATCAGCGCGGCGACCACCAGCGCCGCGATCGCGTCGGCGCGGGCGAACCCGGTCCACCACACGACCGCGCCGGCCACCGCGGTCGCGACGAACGCGTAGAGGTCGTTGAGGATGTGCTGGAACGCGCCCTCGACGTTCAGGCTCGACCGGTTCGCCCGGCTGATGCACCAGCTCGCCGCGACGTTCACGACGATCCCGGCCAGCGCCGTCACGAGCACCAGCGCGCCCTGGACCTCCGGCGGATCGATCAGCCGGGTCACCGCCTCGTAGAGGAACCACGCGGTGAGCAGCAGCAAGGTGATCCCGTTGGCCTGCGCCGACAGGATTTCCGCGCGCTTGAGCCCGTAGGTGAACCCGCCCTTCGCCGGACGCGCGGCCAGCCGGATCGCGACCAGCGCGAGCACGATCGACGCGGCGTCGGTCAGCATGTGGCCCGCGTCGGTGATCAGCGCGAGCGACCCGGCGATCAGGCCGACGACCAGCTCGACCGCCATGAACCCGACGATCAGCACCAGCGCCCGCACCAGCCACTTGCGATCCGCGCCCGCCGACACCCCGTGGCCGTGGCCGTGCCCCGTCTTGTGCTCGCTCACCCCGCACCGTCCCTGACATATAGTGAAACGTGCATGTATTGTCGCGCACGCTCCGGCCCGACGTCCACCCGAGGTCACCCGCCCGGTTCGATCCGCACGCCGAGCCCCCGCAGCCAGCGCAGCGGGTCGGTCTTGCGCTCCCCGTCCGCCCAGACTTCGAAGTGCAGATGCGGCCCCGTCGACTGCCCGCGGTTGCCCACCTCCGCGATCACCTGCCCGGCCGCCACGCGCTGCCCGGCGGCGACCGTGTACCGGTTGATGTGCCCGTACACCGTGACCGTCCCGTCCTCGTGCCGGACGCGCACCCACAGCCCGAACCCGCTCGCCGGACCGGCCTCGACGACCGTCCCGGCGAGCGGAGTCCGGACCGGGGCGCCGATGGCGTTCGCGACGTCCAGTCCGTAGTGGGTCGTTCCCCAGCGGCCGCCGTAGTTCGAGGTGATCGTGCCGGTCACGGGCGCGTACGCACGGGGTTCCTGACGGGCCTTCTCGCGCTCCCGCTCTTCTCGCTCGAGCCGATCGTCGCGGGTTTTGACCGCGGACTTCAGCACCGCCAGCTCCCTCTCCGGCGGACGCGCGGCCATGGGCAGCACCTCATGCCCCGCGCCGGGCGCCGGTTCGCTTTCCCGCTCCGCCGGAGCCGCCCGCGCAGCCGCCGCGAACGCCGCCCCGCCCGCGAACCCGGCCAGGACGAGCCCCGCCCCCAACCCGCCGCGAGCACCAGCGGAAACCCGGCTCGAACGCCGCCTGCGGGCACCCGCCATGGTGTTCCTCTCGCCGGACCAGGTACTACGCCGGATAGTAGATCACGCGGGTGTCAGTACGCGGTGAGCCCGCCGTCCACGACGAGTTCGGTTCCGGTGACGAACGAGGACTCGTCGCTGGCCAGGAAAAGCATCGCGTGCGCGACCTCGGCGGGACTGCCCGCGCGGCGCATCGGCGTGCGGACGATGTCGGGCTGCCGGTCGCCCTGGTCGTCGAGCAGGTCTTGGATCATCGGGGTGGCGATGACGCCCGGATGCACCGAATTGACCCGGACCCCGCGCGTCGCGTACTCGACGGCCGCGGTCTTGGTCAGCAGCCGTACCGCCCCTTTGGACGCCTGGTACGCGGCAGCCGCGCCGCTGCCGACCAGGCCCAGCACCGAGGAGGTGTTGACGACCGATCCGTTGCCGGAGGCGCGCAGCAGCGGCATCGCGGTCTTCATCCCGAGCCAGGTCCCGGTCTGGTTGACCGCGATCACCCGGTCCCAGGCCTCCGGCGCGGTGTCCTCGATGCCCGGCCAGTCCACGATCCCCGCGACGTTGACCAGGACGTCGAGGCGGCCGAACCGCTGCCGGGTCCGTTCGACCGTGCCGCGCCAGTTCTCCGGCGAGGAGACGTCCAACCGATCGGCCAGGACGTCGGTCCCCAATCTCGCCGCGAGCCCCTCCACTGCCTCCCGGTCGACGTCGGTGACGACCAGGCTGGCCCCCTCTCGCGCGAACAGTTCCGCCGTGGCTTGGCCAATACCGCCGGTCGCCCCGGTGAGCAACACGACCTTGCCGCTGAGCCGCATGGATATTCCTTTCTGTGGAGGGAAATCAGGCCGCGGTGTAGCCGCCGTCGGCAGCGACGACCGCACCGGTGACGAACGCGGATCGCGGCGAAGCCAGAAAACAGATCACCTCCGCGATCTCTTCAGGCTGCGCGACCCGGCCGAGCGGATGGGCGTCGCCGAAGGACCGCAGATACGCCCGGCTTTCAGCGCGGAAAGTGTCGAGCAGATCGGTCTCGACCACGCCCGGGGCAACAACATTCGCCCGAATTCCGTGTGGAGCGCCTTCCAGCGCGAGCACTTTCGTCAATTGCGCAAGCGCTCCTTTGGACGCGCTGTACGCCGATGCCTCGGCCAGCCCCACCGTGGAAGCGAACGACCCGACAGTGACGATCGCTCCCCCGCCGTTGTCACGCATCACCCGAAACGCCTCTCGCGCATGCAGAAACGCCCCGCGCGCGTTGACGGACATCACCTCGTCCCAGTCCGCCGCGGTCGTCTCGGTGACTGGCTTGTTCACCGAACGACCAGCGTTGGCGACCAAGATGTCGAGCCCGCCGAACCGCTCGAGCGCCGCAGCCGCCGACCGCACCGCGACGTCCTCTTCGGACACATCGCCGACCAGCACGGCGACGCCGCTCTCGTCGGCGAGCCGTTCCACCTCGGGCCGGATGTCCGTGGCCAGCACTCGTGCCCCGCGGGCGTGCAGCCAAGCGACCGTCGCCGCACCGACCCCGCGCGCGGCACCCGTGACCAGGGCGACCTTTCCCGCCAGTTCTTTCGTCATGCCGACCAGTCTCAGCCGCGACGGACCTCGCTGACAGGACGTGCCACACCCACCCAGCCCGCCGCCTACGCTGATCCGCATGGGCAGTACGGAACTGGGCGACTTCCTGCGGGCACGCCGCGCACAACGCTCCCCGGACGACGCCGACGTGCGCTATTCCGGCAGACGCAAGGTCGCGGGCCTGCGCCGCGAGGAAGTCGCCGTGCTCGCCGGAGTGAACGTCGACTACTACGCGCGCTTGGAACAGGGCCGGGAAACCCGCCCGTCACCGCAGGTGCTCGACGCCCTCAGCCGCGCACTGGACCTGGACCCCGACGCCCGCGAACACCTGTACCGCCTCGCCGGCGCCGCCCCGCCCGACCTGCCGTCCCCGGCGCCCCAGACCGTGAGCCCCGAACTGCGGCAGCTCATGGACAGCCATCCGCACGCACCCGCGTTCGTGCTCAACCGCGTCCTGGACATCCTGGCCGCGAACACCCTCGCCGACGCCCTGTTCTCCCCGTTCCGCGCGGCCGACAACCTCGCGCGCATGACGTTCCTCGACCCAGCGGGGCGGCAGTTCTACGCCCGCTGGGACTGGACGGCCCAGGCGACCGTGGCGAATCTGCGCGCAGCCGCCACCTCCGAACCCGGTCTGCCGCAACTGGTGGCGGAATTGAGCGAAGGCAGCGAGCAGTTCCGGGCGTTGTGGGAGACCCATCAGGTGCGCGGGAAAACCCGAGAGCCCAAACACCTCGTGCACCCGGCGGTCGGGGCGCTGACGTTGACGTATCAGGCGTTCGACGTGCGGAGTGCGCCTGGGCAGCAGTTGATCGTCTATCAGGCTGAGCCGGGGAGTGCGAGTGCGGACGCGTTGTCGTTGTTGCGGAGTGTTCCGTTGCGGGTGCGCCGATAGCCGGACATCGTCACCGGGAAAGCCGAGCGATCAGCGCGTCGAGGTGCGGACGGAAAGCCGTGAACCAGATCTGGTAACCGCGCGAGTTCACGTGTGTGAAGTCGGCCGCGAAGACGTCGAACCGGCGGGCGGTGCGGAATGCGCGGGCGAAATCCGCGTGCGCGACCTTCGCCTCGTCGGCGACCTCGGCGAGTGCTTTTTGATACGGCTTGCTTCCCGGCTGCAATGGCACGTCGGACAGAATCGTCCGGTCCGCTGGAACCCGCTCGACCAGTTCGCGCACGTCCGCCCGGAATTGGCCGAGCGGCACGCGGGCGATGGCGTCCGCGGAACCCGCTACGACAATCACCGCGTCGGCGTCGGCCAGATGCAGGTGTTCCAGGACTGTCGCGACACGGCCGCCGCCGGTCGAGAGGTTTGTCAGGTGCACCGGTCGTCCCGTGCGCTCGGCGAGATATGCCGCGATCCGGGCGACCAGGCTTTCCTCCGGCCGTCGCGCGCCGATGCCCATCGCGGCTGAATCGCCGAACGCGACCACTCGCAAGGCGTTGGGAGCCAGTGGTTCTGCGGCGCGGGCGGCCCAGTATCGCGGATACGTTCTGGTCTGCCGCCACAGCGCCAGCAACCTGACCGTCTCGGCGAGGGCCAGCGCACCGGCGGATACTCCAGCCAGTCGCCACAGATTGCGCCGACGGTGAGGCGGCGTCGGCTTCATCGCTGCCCGATTGCCGCGCCCGAGCCGTGCTGCCACGGGATTCTTTCGCGGTGCACCATCGAACAGCCCCCATTCGAACGCGGCCGACCACAACGACGGCGCTGAACAGACTTCGCCGCGTTCCCTCGCCTAAGCGCGTTTCCGACTCTACTCGCGGAAAGCACCGGCTGGACGGCCTGCGAACCGCCGTGGCTGTCGCGCGTTCGAGATCTCCGGCTACGCGCTATGGCAAGCCCGCGGCAAGGGCTGGCGTTCTCTGCCCTGGAGGCAAGGCGTGCAGCACAAACGTGCCCGCACTCCCGCGAAACAGACCGCACCGACGCTGCCTACCTCGCGGCCAAACCCGGTCGCACTCCGGCAAAACAGACCGCACCAACGCTTCCTGCCTACGCGGCAAGGCATGCGGCGCAAACCGCCCACGCTCCCGCGAAACAGCTGACGCCAGCGCATCCCGCTCGCACGGCAAGGTGCGCAGCGCAACCCGGCCCACGCTCACACAAGACAGCCCACGCCAGCGCTGCCCGCCGCACGGCACGGCACGGCACGCAACCCGTCCACGCGCATGCGCGACAAACCGGGCCAGCGTCCTCCGCCCTCGCGGCAAGGCGTGCGGCGCAGACGGGCCCGTGTTCCCACAAAGCAGGCCCGTCCGCTCCGCACGCCGGCCGCCGGGGCGCGCGGCGGTGCCCGAGCGCACTTTTCGCGCGCGCGTGCACCGGCGGCCTCCGGCCGGGGTCGCGCCGCCCGGGGGAAAGCGGCGCGGGCCCGGCCGGGGCCTCGGCGGGGTTACTTCGTGACGATCTTCTGGCCGACCATGATCAGGTTGGCGTCCGGGATGAACTTCTGGTTCAGCTGCTGCAGGTGCTGCCAGCCGCCGTCCACGTTGAGGTTCTTCGCGATTCCGGAGAGGGTGTCGCCGGCGGCCACGGTGTAGCTGCCGTCCGGGTTCGAGGTCGGCGCGGCGTGCTTCGGCGCGGACTTGACCTTCGTCTCGGCCTTGACCTCGACCTTCGGCTTCGCCGCGACAGCCTCGACCTCGGCGGAGCCGCCGGAGGTGTCGCCGCCGAAGTTCGCGTAGCCCGCCGGGCCCGAGCCGCCGCGGCACTGCCACGGGGCGGAACCCTGCTTCGCGTAGATCCGGTCCGCGACGATCTGCTGCTGCGCGGGCGTGGCCTTGTCGGCCGTCGGGGCGAACTGGCCGCCGCCATTCGCGAGCCAGGTCTTCGTGACGATCTGGAACAGGCCGGCGGGGCGGCCCGCGCGCTGGCCCGCGGCGGTGTTGTTGACCGCGGTCGGGTTGCCGCTGCTCTCGCACTTGACGATGCCGGCCTGCCCCGGGAAGGCGTTGGCCGTGCCCGCCCCGGCGAGGCCGATGCCGCCGAGGGTGGCGCCCGCGAGAGCCGCGGTCGCGCCGGTGCGCTGGAGGACTGTCTTCGTCTTGCTGGGTTTGCTGTGCCGTCCCACGGTAGGTGGGCTCCTTCGCTGTCACACCGCACAACCGTCCTCGTGCCTGGGTCAGGCAGCGAGCAGCGACGGTTCGCGGCGGCTTCGGGTCGCTGATCCTCGGGGTAGATCGCAGGTCACCGCAAAAGCTCGAGAAGATTACGAAACGGAAACAGCAGGTGTACAGAGGCAGTGGGATCGGCCACAGATCGCCTCGGCGTGTAGCAGTCAGGCGACAGTGCGTCACGCCTCAGTCATCCTACTTGGTTAGTCAATCACAGCTCAACAGCAACGATTCTGGCCCAACTCCGCCGCGCAAACTGACTCAAAGCGGCCGCGTCGGCAAATTTCACACAATCTCTACTGTGAGCTACTTCCAGTCGATCGAATCGTTACGTTCGAGATAAACGCAGGTTCGTCACCCTCGTTCACTCCGCACTACGGCACCTGGTCCGACCGCCACGCGTCCCGCCGGACCAGGCCCGCTCCCCCGGACGCACCTCGCCTTCCGCCCGTCCGCCCCCGGCCCGAGCCGGTGGACCAGCGGTCCAGACCACTGCCTTGGTCTGGACCACCCCGGACGGCACCTCGCCGGACCCGCCGCCGAAAACGCAGCCCGCCGCCCGCCCTCCGGCGGAAAACCGCACCCGCGACCGGACCCGGCGGCGAAAACGTCAGAAACGGCCCGGCGACTTCGATATTTCTCCCATCCGACATATCCCCGAACGCCTTCGGCAACCGTCCCGAAAACATCCCGCCATGCGGTCTTCCGCGCCCGATTCACATGCCGGAAACGAAGCGTGAATATTCACGCTCCGTTTCGCGGAACCGCGAACACCGTTGCCGTTTCAGTCGTTCAGCCCAGCGCGGCGAACTCCGCGAAATCACCGCCTTCACTCTCCTGGCGCATTGCCTTGCCTAATATCGGCCGATTCTTTTCTTTCCGCAGCCAGGCCCGGCGCGCCCGCGGCCGAGGCGCCGGTGCGGCGGAACCGGCTGCGCTACGCTGTGCCCCGCGGTATTCCAGTGAGGTCAACCGGGGAGGGCTGCGCCCAGCGCGGCCCTCCCTCGGTCTGCCCGCGAAAAACCGTTTCCTTCCTCGCCGGCCGTTTCTCGGCGGTCCGCGAATCCCTGCGAAAAAGAGGAGGAGTGCATGACGAACTCGACGCCGGACGCGCCGCGCGACGTCGGCGGCACGCATCGGCGGGCCGGCACCGAGGAGATCTGTCCCGAGGAAGGCACCGCAATACCGCAGCATTCGAGAGAACGGCCGCTCCGGTTAATCGAGGAGGACTTCCCCCGGCGGCTCCCCGCGAGCGCCGGGCGGGAACGGTTCGCCCCGAATGTCTTTGTCCATTGTGGAGGCAAGGACCCCGGGCGGGCCGCCGCGCACCGAGGCGGGCCCGGCCGCGCCACCACCACTGTCAGGGGAGAACAGGCCAGATGACCATCCTCGACCATCCCGCGCCGCTCACCGGCCCCGCCGTCTACTGCGATCTGCCCGGCCCTCGTTCGGCCGAGTACCTCGCCCGGCAGGACCGCCGCGAGCCGGTCCCCCGCGGCGGCCCGCGGCGGCTGCCGATCGCGATCACCGAGGGTTCGGGCAGTTTCGTGCGCGACGCCGACGGCAACGTCTTCATCGACTTCCTCGCCGGGGCGGGCGTGCTCTCCCTCGGGCACAACCATCCCGAGCTGGTCGCGGCCATGACCGCGCAGCTGAGCAAGCTGACCCACGCGCTCGACTTCGCGACCCCGGTCAAGGACGAGTTCTCCGAGGCCCAGCTCGCGATGCTGCCCGAGGCGCTGCGCTCGCGGATGAAACTGCTTTTCTGCGGCACCGCCGGGGCCAACGCGGTCGAAGCCGCGCTCAAGCTCTGCAAAACCGCGACCGGACGCGGCGGCGTCGTGTCGTTCCAGGGCCGGTTCCACGGCAGCGCGCACGCCGCGCTCGGCCTGACCGGGCTGGCCGGCCAGCAGCGTTCGGTCGCGAATCCCCTGCCCGGAACGCCGTACGTGCCGTACTCCTCGTGCCCCCGCTGCCCGGCCGGGCACGATCCGGCCGCCTGCGCCGCGGACTGTCCGGACCAGCTCGAACGATCGCTGCACGACCCCGACGGCGGGCTCCCGTTGCCGGCGGCGGTGGTGCTCGAACTGGTGCAGGGCGAGGGCGGCGTGGTCCCGGCGCGGGCGGATTTCGTGCACCGGGTGCGCGAGCTGACCCGGGAGCTGGGCATCCCGCTGATCGTCGACGAACTGCAGACCGGCTGCGGCCGGACCGGGACCTGGTTCGCCTTCGAGCGCTACGGCATCGAACCCGACGTGATCGTCGCGTCGAAGGCGCTCAGCGGAATCGGCTCGCCGGTCTCGCTGATCATCTACGACGAGCGCCTCGACAACTGGGCCCCGCGCACGCACACCGGCACGTTCCGCGGCAATCAGCTCGCTTTCGCCGCGGGCGCCAGGGCGATCGAGGTCGTCAACCGCGACAGCGTGCTGGACAACGTCGTCGAACGCGGATACCAGTTCGAAGAACTGCTGTCCCCGCTGGCCAGCCACCCGTGGGTGACCGACGTGCGCGGCACCGGGCTGATGTGGGGCATCGAGCTGACCGACCCGCGCACCGGCGCGCCCGCGTCGGAACTCGCGCTGGCCGTGCAGAACCACGCGTTGCGCCGCGGGCTCATCCTCGAACTGGGCGGACGCGGCGACAGCGTCGTGCGGTTGCTGCCGCCGCTCAACGTCACCGCGGACGTCGTGCGCACGGCCGCCGGGATCCTGCTGGCCGCGCTCGACACGGCGACCCGCGAGGCTCGCTGACCAATCGACTGCGCCACCGCCCGGGTTCCGGCGGTGGCGCAGTCGCCGTCAGTTCTACTGTTAGTACGGGTTTCTGCCGAATGGCGGCCGAAGTCGTCTTCTGAGTAGGTTTTCGATCACCGGACCGAATGAGCCATCCGGAATTCGCCTCGCCGAACGGTCTCCCATTCTACTGACCGTAGTGTGCGAAATCGTGCTGCGCGGGACGGAAAAACGCGGCGGTTTCCCAGTTCGCACAGAGTAACCTCCCCCAGCAAGGGGAGCCGTGGATCTTACTCCGCTTGCCCTCCGGAATGCGGCATCTACCAGCGCGCCCGCACCCGGGTTCAGCGACCAGTATCACCGTCTGTCATTCACTCGAACGGGGAGTAGGGAAATCATGATCTAGTGCTCGTTGGCACTGTTTGCCAGACTGGGAACAACGCACCGTTTCGCCGGTGATTAATCGCTGATCGCGAACGTACGCACCGTTTCCAGGAGGCCTCGTCATGAGGTGTGGCAGCACGGCCGGAATCCACGCGAGCCAGGCGGCTTGCTGGGTCGCGCGTGTCCTGGCGACAGCAGCGGCGCTCGCGGGCGGACTGGTTCTGAGCTGGCTGATTTCGACCGCTTCCGCCTCAGCGGAGCCGATTCCGCCGACTCCGGACATTCATTCCCTGCTCAAGGACACCGGCGTCCGGAACATTGTGGACAGTGCGCAGCGCTCGGACGTCGCAGCGGTCGGCAAGGACATCGTTGGCACAGTGGAGAAAACCGTCTCCCAGCTGACGCGGACTGTGCCGCGGAAACCAGCGCCGGTCATTGCGCGGCGCCCTCAACCCGTCGTCCAGCCGAAGGGGCCAGCTATCGCCGAACGTCCGGCGAAATCGACGGATCGCGCAGCGGAAAAGGCCACAGCAACTTCGACCGCTGTTAAGCGGCCGGTGCACGCGACGAATGCCGCTCCGCAAGCGACCGCTCCGGTCAAGTCGACTGCTCGACACACGATCCACCGGGCATCCGCACCCGTACACTTCAATCTCGGGCCGAAGACCAAGCGCGCACCCTCGATTCCGACCTCGCCCGGGGTATTCCTCTGGCAGAGCGGTTCGGCGCAGGGTGGATTGCAGGCACCAGCACGGCTGTCCGAACCGACGCCGGTCGCGATTCCGGCCCGGCCAGGCGACACGTCCTGCCCGGCGAACACCAACGCCCGGCCCGGGTACGACCCGGACTAGCGCGCCCTCGTTCTTCGTCACTCCCCACGGCACTAAACCCGATTCCTCGCGGGCGCTGAAGTCGTGCCCGAAATATCCAGCCATCACTGAGAACAAAGGGATTCGTCATGCACATTTGGGTCAAGCGCAGCATGCAAACAGCACTCGTCTCGGGCGGCTTGTTCGTCCTCGGCACCGGGGTCGCCTCGGCCGCCGACAGTCCGGACGCTCCGGCCAATCCGATCGACGCCGGGGTCACCGTGCCGATCGACATCGGCGACAACGTCCTCGGCACCCCCGTCGGGCAAACGAAACTGCCCGGGTACCAGGGTGAGGTGTCCACCAAGACGCTCACCAATCCGCTCCAGCAGGCCCTGAAGCCGAAGACGAGCAGTGCGGCGAAACCAGCAACCCCAGCAGCCGCCAAACCAACGCAAAAGACGGTGACCAAGGCCGCGCCGAGCAAAGCCGCTCCCCCGAGCGATCCCCTGCGCGGCAACCGCGCCAACGCCGATCTGGCGGTCCCCGTCCAAATCGCCGGAAACGCCTTCGCGGCGGGCGGACCCGCCGAGGTCGACGGCTCGAACCACCACCAGACCTACCAAGACCACCACGACATCACGACCAGCGGCGCGGGCACCCCGCTGGGCGGAAACGTGGTCGACGCACGCTGGGCGGTCCCGGTGCAATTCGCGAACAACGCCATCTCCTGGGCAGGTGCCGCGCGCACGAAGGGCGGCCGCGCCGAGCAGACCACCTCGACGACCGGGAGCGACACCACCGACGGCCGCGGCGGCACCGGGTCCGGCAACGTCCTTGCCGGGCAGTGGGCGACGCCGCTGCAGGTCACCGGCAACGCGGCGTCCTGGGGAGGTTCGGCCCAGACGACCGACTCCCAGGCGCACAACACCACCGCCTCCGGCGGCCCGATCTCCAGCGCCGGGAAAGACAGCACGCTCGCGGGCAACGTCGGTGCCGCACCGCTGGCGTTCCCCATGGAATTCAACGGAAACGCCCCTACCTGGGGCGGAGTGTCCACAGTAGACTCCTCGAAAACCACCGACACGGTGACCGCGGGCGGCACCAAGGAAGGGATCAACCACATCCCGTCCTACGTCCAGACCAACGGCGATCGCGGGACCGGCTCCGGCAACATCGTTCAGCCCCAAGGCGCGGGCATCGCGAACGTCGCCAGCGTCGCCGCCGCGTGGGCGGGCAAGTCCAGCACCGGCGGCGTGCACGGCGGCCCGCTGGCGGACCCGGTGCCGCTGCCCGGCTACCCGTTCCCGACCGGCAACCCGCTCACCGGCGGAATCAACCCCGCCGCGCCCGCGCCGACCGGTCAGCCCACCCGTCCGGACGGGTCGCCGCTCTGGCCGGTCCCGATCCCGAGCCCGCAACCGGTGAAACCAGCGCACGCTCCGAAGTCGGCGTCCAGCTCGAAATCGACCGTCACGTCCGGCGGGTTCTCGTCCACGTCCGCGAAGGACGGCACCGGTTCGGGCAACATCGCCGACGCGCCGCTGGCGGTCCCGGCCGAGGTGTTCGGCGTCGCCGGGAACTGGGGCCTGGAGTCCTACGCCGGACACGACAACACGTCCGACGTGAAGTCGGGCAGCGGCACCTACACGAACGGCAACGGCGGAAAGGCGTCCGGCAACCTCGTTTCGGAGCCGGTCGCGGCCAGCCCGGACGTCTTCGGCTCCGGCGCCTCGTGGATCGGCACCAGCTACGGCCAGGCGACCAACACCAAGAACGTGCGGGCCGGCGGCTACGACGGTACCCAGGGCAACAACTCCGAGGCGTCCGGCAACATCGTCACCGCTCCGGCCGCGCTGCCCGCCGAGGTGTTCGGCGTCGGCGGATCGTGGGTCGGCCAGGGCGTCGGAGTCGCCGACGAGCACAAGAAGGTCACCGCGGGCGGCGACGGAAACACCAACGACGACAACGGAAAGCTGTCCTCGAACGTCATCGCCGCCCCGCTTTCCGCGCCGACCCAGGTCTTCGGCGTCGGGGCCGCGTGGATCGGCCGGGGCGTCGGCGAAGCGAGCAACCACACCGATTCGAAGGCAGGCGGCGACTACCACGGCACCGGCGCGCTCGGCACGGTCGCCGGCAACATCGCGCAGGCCCCGATTTCGCAGGTCACCCAGGTCGACGGAGACGGAGCGGCGTGGGGCGGCTACGGACAGGGCGTGTCCGACAACACCACTAATTCCCGCGCAGGCGGCAAGAACCTCGCCGACGGCACCGGCGGCACCCTCGCCGGAAACGTCGTCAACGCGCCGTCCGCAGGCACCGCGGGCGTCTTCGGGGTCGCTCCGGCGTGGATCGGCCGAGTGACCGGCGACGCGACGAACAACGTCACCTCCACCGCGGGCGGCGACACCCACACCGCGGGCGACCGCGGCCAGCTGGCCGGGGACGTCGTCTCGGCCGAGGCATTGCCGATCGCCCAGGTCTTCGGCGACTCGGCGGCCTGGATCGGGATGGTCGACGGCAGCGCGGTGAACCACACCCGCAACACCTCCGGCGGCGACATCACCAGCTCCGGCACCGGCACGTCCGGCGTCGTGCAGGACGCGCCGACCTCGGAGGTGGCGCAGGTCTTCGGCGACTCGGCGGTGTGGGGCGGAGTCGCGAACGCCTACGGCGACAACGTCACGCACGGCAATTCTGGTGGTCACGTCGGCACGACCGGCCAGCACAACCAGACGCCGGTCGGCGCGGTCGGGCAGATCTACGGCCTCCACCCGGCGCTGCTCGGGCAGGCCACGTCGATCGTCCCGGAGAACGTCACGCAGGTGATGGACGGCGACACTCCGGCACAGCTGGACCTGCCGCTGGGCCCGTCGGCATTGCCTGCCAACGGGATTCCGACTTTGCCGGGTCTGCCTGGCTGAGCCAAGCGGGGTGCCCGGGTCGCGCCGCCCGGGCGCCCCGCCTACCCGGTCAGAAGCTGAACCACTGCGAGGACACCAGCACCAGTCCCAGCGAGCACACCGCGACCACCACGAGGCCGAGCGCGGCCACGACCAACGGCCGCAGCCCGCTGCGGGCCATCTGGCGCAGGTCGAAGTTCAGCCCGACCCCGGCGAAGCACAGCAGGAACGCCCACTTCGAGAGATTCCCGAGATTGGCGACCTCCGCTTTGGTGAAGACGTGCGCGGTCGCCAGCGCCGACACCGCGATGAAGCCCAGCACGAACTTCGGGAAGGTGCGCCACACAAACCCCGCACGGCCCTTCACTCCACCAGCGACAGCCTTGCCACCGCGAGTCGACCAGTACGCCGCATACCCGAGCACCACGAGACCGATCAACGCGTTCCGCGTGCTCTTCACTGCCACCGCGACGTCCTGCGCATGCGGCGAATACGCCGCGCCGGTCGCGGTCGTCTCAGCAGTGTTGTCCACCGCGAGTCCAGCCCAGAGGCCGAATTCGGTGTCGGTCAAGTTCAGCGCGTGCCCGATCGCCGGGAAGGTGAACAGCGCGACCGCACCCAGCGCGAGGATCGCCGCGATGGCGTAACCGGAGTCCTCGTCGTCAGCGTCGATCGAGCCGCGCCCGGCGATGATGGCCGACACACCACAGATCGATGTACCGATCGCCAGCAGCGAGGACAGCTTCCCGCCGAGGCCGAAAGCTTTGCCCACCAACAGGATCACTGTCGTCGCGACGGCCATGTCGACCAGGATGAGCCCCAGGCTGAACCCGCCGAGCTTGGCCAGATCGCCCAGCACGAAGCGAGCGCCGAGCAGGACGATGCCGGTCTTCAGCCAGAACTCGTAGGTCCCGACCCCGGGCCGGAACAGCGCGGGGATGCCGATCGTGTTGCGGATGACCAGTCCGAGGACGATCGCCCACAGCACGTATTCGATGTCCGGCAGCGCGGTCCCGGTCGCGTGGCCGAGGCTGCGCACCCCGTTCTGCGCCAGTGTTCCCACGATGCCGACCGCCGCCAGCAACAACAGCCCCGGCAGATATCGCACGACCGCGGGCACTGTGCGGCGGCCTTCCAGCGCGGCGGTCATTTGACGAGGAACGGGATCGTCGGCAGCACGCCGAACGCGGCCAGCGCCACCAGGACGGCCGCGACCAGCACCGCGGCCCAGTCGGCGCTGATCCGCGCGGCGCCTCGCGGCTTCGAATCGGGACTCATGACCGCAGGACTGTAGGCGGACCGGCCGCGCCAGTCCGCCCCGTCCACCAGCTGAGAAACCTCCTTTGTGGACACCGGCGGAACAACACCGGCCGGCCGCCCACATCCTGAGCGGCAGTGCGCCGCGCCCCGGATTCCGGCTACCTCTGGCACAACCGAATCGAGGGGGCCGTGCCCGCATGAGTTCACCGAAAACCTTGCACCTCGCCGTCGAACTCGACAGCGCCGGAGCGCGTCCAGGAGCCGATCCGCACGCACTGGCGGACGTCGTCGCCGACGCCGAGCGGGCCGGGTTCGCGTTCGTCACCTTCGACGACGCGCCCGTCCCGCCCGCGGGCGGATTCCGGGTCGAGGCCACCGTCCGCGCGGCCTATTCCGCGACCTTGACGTCCCGGATCGGGCTGGCCCCGACGTCGCACGTGCTGACCGCCGAGCCGTTCCACCTGGCCGCCCAGCTGGCGAGCCTCGACCACGCCACGCACGGCCGCGCCGCCTGGATCGTCGGCACCGCCGCCACGCCCGAGGCACTCGCGACGATCGGCCGCGCGCACCCGGACGACCTCCGCCGGGAGGTGGCCGACGTCGTCGAAACGGTCCGGCGGCTGTGGGATTCGTGGGAGGACGACGCGGTCATCAAGGATCTCGCCACCGGCCGCTATCTGGACCCGGACAAGGTCCACCACGTGGACTTCGAAGGGGAAACGTTCTCCGTCAAAGGCCCGCTGATCACCCCGCGACCGCCGCAGGGCAGCCTCGTCGTGCTGGCCGCCGAGGAGTTCGCCGACGTCGTCCAGCCGGACATCGTGCTCACCGACGACCTCCGCCACCGTGACCGGACCGCTCCCCTGGTCTTCGGCGAGCTGGAGGTCCGCTTCGCCGCCACCGAGCCGTCACCGAACGGCCGCACCCGCTACACCGGCTCCCCCGCCGGTCTGGTCACGTTGCTGGAGCAGCTCGATCTCGACGGCGTGCGCCTGCATCCCGCGCCGGAGGACCTGCCCGTCCTGAGCCAGGAAGTACTCCCGGAACTGCACCGGCGAGGCCTGCTCACCCCACCGGAACCGGGCGCGACCCTCCGCACGACGCTGGGCCTCCCGCGTCCCGAGAACCGATTCGCCGTGTCGTCGAAGGGAATCGCATGACCGCGCAGCTGCACCTCGGGGTCTTCTACACCGGCGTCGGACCGCAGTACCTGTGGGACGACCCGTCGAACGCCGATCACACCGAGATCGAGACGTACGTGTCGGTGGCCCGCACCCTGGAGCGCGGGCTGTTCGACGCTTTCTTCCTCGGCGAAGGCTTGCGGGTCCGGGAGAATCGCGGCCAGGTGCACGCCTTGGATGTCGCCGGACGCCCGGACGCGATCACCCAGCTCAGCGCACTCGCCGGGGCCACGGCGAGGATCGGGCTGGTCGCCACGCAGAACACCACCTACAACTACCCCGCCGACCTCGCCCGCCGCCTCGCCTCGCTCGATTACGTCTCCGGCGGACGGGCCGGGTGGAACATCGTCACCACCGACAACGCCTGGACCGGGGCCAACTTCCGCCGCGGCGGCTGGCTGGCGCACGAACGCCGCTACGAACGCGCGACCCAGTTCGTCGAGGCGGCGAAAGCCTTGTGGACCGGACCGGCCGAGGCGGACACCGACCTGGTGCGGCTGCGCGCCGAACCGACAGTCCCGCCGAGCCCCCAGGGTCGTCCGGTTTTGTTCCAGGCGGGCGACTCCCCCGGCGGCCGGGATTTGGCCGCGCGCCACGCCGACGTCGTCTTCTCCGCGAACACCGCCTACGACAAAGCGGCGGCTTACGCGGCAGACCTGCGGGACCGATTGGCGCGCCACGGCAGGCCCGCTGACGCGGTGCGCATTCTGCCTGGTGCGTCAGTCGTCCTCGGCGATACGCCGACCGACGCCGCTGAACGCGCGGAGGAGATCCGCCGCCGCCAGATCAACCCGCAGCGCGCCATCGCGTTCCTCGAACAGTATTGGGGCCAGGACCTGTCGGCGTTCGATCCGCACGGGCCGCTGCCGGACATCGAACCGGCCGAGGGGGAACTGGACCCGTCGCGCGGCACGATCTCGATCGAGCACCGCACCGGGAAACTCGAACGCATCCAGCAGTGGCGCGAACTCGCCGAAGCGAAGAACCTGTCGATCCACAAACTGGTGCTGGAGGTCGAACCGCGGCACCACTCGTTCGTCGGAACGCCCGCGCAGGTCGCCGACGAATGGGCCCGTTATGCGGCCGACCGCGTGGTCGACGGCTTCAACCTCAGCCCGCACCTCGTGCCCGGATCGATCGACGAGGTGGTCGACCGGCTCGTGCCGGAACTGCAGGACCGCGGCGTCTACCGCACCGAGTACACCGGCACGACCCTGCGCGAACACCTGGAGCTGCCGTGAGGTTCCTGCTGATCACCCTGATCACGCACACCCCCGACCCGGTCACCGGGGAACTGGCCGCGCCTGAGGCCCGGCTGCGCGAGGTCGTCGAAAACGCCGAGCTCGCCGAGGAACTGGGCTTCGACGGCTACGGCGTCGGCGAACGGCACGAGCGGCCGTTCCTGTCGTCGTCCCCGCCGGTGGTGCTCAGCCACATCGCCGCGCGGACCCGCCGGATCCGGCTGTTCACCGCGGTCACGACGCTCAGCCTGCTCGACCCGGTGCGCGCGTTCGAGGACTACTCGATGCTGGACAACCTTTCCGGCGGCAGGCTCGAGCTCATCATCGGCAAGGGCAACGGCTCCGCGCAACGCGAGCTCTTCGACGTCACGCCCGAGGACCAGTGGGACCGCAACGCCGAGGGCTACGAGCTGTTCCGCAAACTGTGGCAGGCGGACCGCGTGACGTGGTCCGGGCGGTTCCGGCCGCCGCTCACCGCCGCGGAGGTGTGGCCGCGACCGCTGCAGCAGCCGATCCGGATCTGGCACGGCAGCGCGACGAGCCGCGAATCCGTCGAGCTGGCGGCGAAACACGGGGATCCGCTGTTCTCCGCGAACGTCACCAACCCGATCGAACCGTACGCCGAGCTGATCCGGCACTACCGGGAACGCTGGACCTTCCATGGCCGCGATCCGGTTCAGGCGGTGGTCGGCGCGGGCACGGCCGGGTTCCAGCTGGCGAGCCGGTCGCAGGACGCACTGGAGGCGTACCGGCCGATCTTCGAGTCCCGGCTGGCGCTCCAGCGCAAGCTCGGCCAGGAGGTGGTTTTCCCGACGCTGGAGGACTTCGCCGAGCGCAGCTCCGCGCTGATCGGCAGCCCGGCCCAGGTCACCGAGAAGGTGTTGAGATACCACGAACAATTCGGCCACGGCGTGACGCATCTGTCCGCCGACCGCGACGGCCGGACACCGCGGGAGCATCGCGCGGCGTTGGAGCTCTTCCAGGCTGAGGTGGCACCGGCGTTGCGGAGGGCGATACCTGGGCCGCCCTGGCCGTCGAGCTAGTACCGCTGGCCCGGCTCCAGCAGCAACACCGCCAACGCGTCCGCACATCGTCGCGCCCGGGAGAGAAACCACGGCAACCGGTCGTCCGTCAGAGTGTCCGAAGTGGACCGTAACGCCAGTGCCGCGTGCACGTGCCCGGAGGCACGCAGCACCGGCACGGCGATCGTCCGGACGCCGAACGCCGATTCCCCGTCGTTCAGCGCGTAACCCGCCTCCCGGACGCGGTCCAGTTCAGCGCGCAGGTCGGCTTTGCGGGTGATGGTGCGCGAGGTGTAGGCCGTCAGCGGCGGCAGCGCGTCCAGGTCGTCCTCGCCCGGCGGGGCCCACGCGAGCAGGACCTTGCCCAGCGCCGTCGAGTGCAGCGGGCGGCGGAGGCCGAGCCCGGCGGTGAGGGCGACGCTCGTGCCGGCGAGGATCACCGCGTCGGCACCGCTGCGGATGGCCAGGTCGGCGGCGCCGCCGGTGGCTTTGGCGACCTCGGCGAGTTCGTCCGCGGCGAGGTGGATTCCGCGCTGGTAAAGCGAAAGCTGGCCGAGTTCGGCGACCGCGGGCCCGAGCTGATAGCGCAGGCTGCCCTCGGCCAGTGCCAGGAAACCCGTCGCCGCCAGGGTGCGGGCGATCCGGTGCGCGGTCGAGACCGACAGGTTCATCCGCCGCGCGAGTTCGGAGACGCCCAGGTCGCCCGGGTTGTCCCGGAAGCACTGCAGCATGCCCAAGGCCCGGGTGACCGCCTGCGATCCGGCGGGCACGGCTTCGGCGTTACCGGCTTTGCTCACCATGTGGCAAGTGTCGCACAGGTTCTCAACACTAGTACCAGTAGTCGTCGGCAGATCTCTCATAATGTGGAAATTATTGTCGGCCCGGCACAGCTCGTGCGACGGTTCCGGCCGTCTCCCCTCCTCACCCGCTGGAGCAACTGTGCCCGCCCTGCCGGAAATCTGGTTCACCCGCTGTCCCGTGCCCACCGCGACCGGGATCGCCGCCGACCGCGGCGAACTGGCCCGCGAATTCGCGCCGGACGGCATCCGAGTGCGCGCGCTGCAAGACCTGCCCGCCGGCCAGCGGGACGCGCACTTCACTCACGAGCTGCCCGGCCTGTTCCGCGAGGGCGGCAACGTGCCGGCATTGTGGGCTCGGTCGCGCGGCGTCGAAACGCGGCTGATCGCGTTGACGTGGATCGAAGAACGCCAGAGCATCCTGGTGCGAGCGGACAGCCCGGTCGCCGAACCCGCGCAGCTGCGCGGACTCCGGCTCGCCATGCCCCGCCACGAGATCGCGATCGACTTCTGGCGGGCGATGGCGTTGCACGGACACGCCGGAGCACTGTCGCTCGCCAGGCTCACTCTCGCCGACGCCGAGCTCGTCGACGTGCCCGGTTCCCCGATCGGCCAGTGGGAAGGCGAACTGGCCGCGTTACGGGATGGGCTCGTCGACGCCGTTTACGTCAAGGGCGCGGTCGCCGTCGAAACCGCGCGCCGGTTCGGGGCCAAGGTCGCGATCGACCTCGACGCCGCGCCCGATCGCCGCGCGCGGGTCAACAACGGCACGCCGCGGCCGGTGACCGTCCACCAGCGGCTGCTCGACGAGCACCCGGACGTGGTGACCCGATTCCTGGCGCTGCTGCTGGAATCCGCCGCGTGGGCCGCTGACCGGCCAGAGGACGTCGCTCGGATACTGCGCGCCGAAACCGGTGCGGGCGTCGAAGGCGTCACCGGTGCCTACCGTCCCGAAACCGCCGCGAACCTCGGGCTTTCGCTGTCCGGCGAGCGGCTGTCCTTGCTCGAACACCAAGAGCTTTTCCTGAGGCAGCAAGGGTTTCTCGAAAGTCCGGTGGACGTGTCCGCCTGGGCCGCCCCCGAACCGCTGCTCGCCGCCCGCGCGCTCGTCGACCAGCGCGCGACCCCGCTCGTATCCCCGATCTCCCCCGGAGTCCGACCATGAGAACCCGTTCCCTCGCCCTGGCCGCCGCCGCGGTCCTCGCCTTCGCCGGAGTCGCGGCCTGCTCGTCGAGCGCGGCCGACGCCGGCACGGTGCAGGTCCGCATCCCCGACGACAGCAATTCCGGACTGCTCGCCGTGGGCCGCAAAGACGGCTCGCTCGCCGCCGCGCTCGCGAAGGTGCACGCCTCGGTCGAATGGACCGGCACCGCCGGAGCGTTCGCTCCCGCCGCACAGCAACTCGACGCGAACGCACTCGACTTCGCGTCCGGTTCGATCACTTCGGCGACCGCGGCGCTCGCGCAGAATCCCGGCTTCAAACTGTTTTCCGCCACCCAGCCGGACAAACTCGGCGAAGGCATTCTCGTCAAGAACGGCTCGCCGATCACGAATGTGCGAGACCTCGTCGGCAAGAAGGTCGCGGTCTGGCACGGCGGGACGAGCGAATACCTGTTGCTGCAGGCGTTGCGCCAGGCCAATGTGCCGATCGATTCGGTTCAGCGGGTGTATCTGCAGCCCGGGCAGGTCGCGCCGCTGTTCGCGTCCGGCCAGGTCGACGCGTGGTCGACGTGGGCCCAGTTCTCGGTTCCGCGACTGGCCGACGGGGGTTCCCGCTTCCTCGTGACCGGCGGCCAGGTCGGTTCGGAGAACTACGCGGTTTGGGCAGTGCGCTCCGGATTCGCCGATCAGCACCCCGAAGTCGTGCGCGCGCTCTACGACTATCTGCGCGCCGCCGGACAGCGTCAGCAGCAGGATCCGGGCGCGTTCCTGAACGTCAAAACCACTTCGGGACCGGAAGCGCTTTCCCCGGCGCAGAAAACCGTCGCGGAGTCGATCAACAAGGCGCTTTCGCCGACCGCCCCGATCGGCGCGCCGGAACTCGATCGCTTCCACAATGTCGCGCGATTCTTCGCCGATCAGCACATCACCAACGGTTTCTTCGACGTCAAGCCGTACGTCATCGACGTGACCTCCCTGCCTGGGAGCCCGAAGTGAGCACGGCGACCGAATTCTCCGTCGCGTCGACTGCCGGGCTCGTCGTACCGGACGCCCCCGCGGCCCGCACCCGGCGACGCGGACTCCGGCTCGCTCTGCGCGTCGTCGGCCCGCTGGTGCTGCTGCTCGCCTGGATCACCGGCTCAGCCACCGGCGTGCTCAGCCCGACGCTGCTCGCCTCCCCCGGTCAAGTACTGGCCGCGGTGGGCGAACTGTGGACCAGCGGACAGCTCGGCGACGCGCTGGAAGTCTCGCTCGCCCGCGCCGGGGCCGGGCTGGCCATCGGCGTGCTGGTCGGCCTCTCGCTCGGGGTCCTGACCGGATTCTCCCGGCTGGGCGAGGAATTGCTCGACTCGTCCGTGCAGCTGCTGCGGACCGTCCCGTTCCTTTCGCTGGTCCCGTTGTTCATGGTGTGGTTCGGGATCGGCGAAACCGCGCGCGTCGTGCTGATCGCGGTGGCGACGAGTTTCCCCATGTACGTCTCCGCTTCCGGGGGCGTGCGCAACGCCGACCGCGGCCTTCTCGAAGCGATGCGGACGTTCGGGATGGGCCGGCTGGCCCTTGTGCGGGAAGTCGTGCTGCCGGGGGCGTTGCCGTCGCTGCTGTCCGGGCTGCGATTGTCGATGACGCTCAGCGTGATCGCGCTCATCGCCGCCGAGGAGATCAACTCGACGGCGGGCATCGGCTACCTGATGTCGACCGCACAGGAGTATTCGCGCACCGACGTGCTGACCGTGTGCATCCTGATCTACGCCGTGATCGGCCTGCTCGCCGACGGCGCGGTCCGGCTGCTGGAACGGCTGGTCATGCCGTGGCGAACCGTCGGACGGGGTGCCCGGTGAACGCGGCGGCCGTGCACCTGCGCGGACTTGAGCGGCGGTTCGGCGACCGCGCGGTGCTGGACAGCCTCGACCTCGACATCCGGCGCGGCGAGTTCTTCGCCCTGCTGGGCGCCAGCGGCAGCGGGAAGACGACCCTGCTCCGGTTGCTGGCCGGACTGGACCGCGCTGACGGCGGCACGGTCCTGGTGCCCCAGGTGCGCACCGTGGTCTTTCAGGAACCCCGGTTGGTGCCGTCGAAGCGCGTACTGGCCAACGTCACCGTCGGAATGCCGCGGGGCGGGACGGCCCGACGGACCGGTCTGGAAGCGCTCGCCGAAGTCGGCCTCGCCGACCACGCCGACGCCTGGCCCGCCACCCTCTCCGGCGGCGAGGCCCAACGGGTCGCACTGGCGCGCGCGCTCGTCCGCGAACCCGAACTGCTGCTGCTCGACGAACCGTTCGCCGCCCTCGACGCCTTGACCCGGCTGCGGATGCAGGACCTCGTCGAACGCCTGTGCCGCGTGCACCGGCCAGCCGTCCTGCTGGTCACCCACGACGTCGACGAAGCCATCCGGCTCGCCGACCGCATCGGCGTCCTGCGCGAAGGACGCCTGATCACCGACGAACACGTCGGCCTTGACCGGCCGCGAGACCCGGCCGATCCCGCCTTCGCCGCGCTTCGTTCCCGCTTGCTCGCCGATCTCGGCGTGCACACTCTTGAGGAGACCTCGCCATGACCGTCCACATCGGAGTCCACCCGCACAACCCGTCCCTCTACCACCTCTCCCGCCTCGGCTTCCTCGAACAACTGCTCGGCGAAGAAGTGGAATGGCACCGGATCGGCGGACTCGACACCGCCGCCGCGCTGGCGGACGGGCGGATCGACTTCGGCGGCACCGGCTCGACCCCGCCCCTTTCCGCCCAAGCCGACGGCCACGACCTCGTCTACGCCGCCGTCTCCGCGCCTCGACCGGGTCACGGCGCACTCCTGGTGCGCGACGACATTCAGGCAGCGGACTTGAAGGGCCAGACCGTCGACCTCGCGATCGGATCGTGGCAGACCCACTTCGTCAGCAAGCTCCTGAGCAGCCACGGACTCGACTACGGGCGGGACATCACCGCGCGCCGAGCCGGACCGTCCTCCGCCGACGACCTCCGCGAAGGCCGCATCGGCGCATGGGTCGCGCAAGGCGCGGAGCTGTTCGCCGCCCGCCGCTCCGGCGACGTGCGCACGCTCGTCGAAGCCGGGGACGTGATCGCCGACCGCTCGGTGTTCTTCACCCGCCGCGACGTCGCCGACACCCGGCCCGAACTCGTCGGCACCATCGTGAAAGCACTGCAGCAGGCCGACGACTGGGCTGCCGCGAACCTGACCGAAGCTGCGGACTTCATCGCCGCCGATCAAGATGGCAACGCCGAGGACTGGTACGCCGCGCTGGCGGTCCTGCCCTGGCGACTCGAGCCGGTGAGCGACGTCTTCCTCGCCGAGCAGCAGGAAGCCGCCGACATCCTGGCGGACGCCGGATTCCTCGCGAAACCGATCAAGGTCGCCCAGATCCGGCACGCGGGACTGGACCAGGCCGTCGCGGCGGCACTCGGCGTGAAGGGCTGAAATCGTGACCGAAATCCTCTGGTACCTCATCCCCCGCGAAGGCGCCTATCCGTGGGAGCCCGAAGGACGCCGCCAAGTCGACCTCGCGTACCTCCAGCAGCTCGGCACCGCCGTCGACCGCATCGGTTTCGACGGCGCGTTGTTCGCCACCGATCTTTACGACGTGTGGCCGCTCGCCAGCGCGCTCGCCGCGGTCACCCGGCCGTCCTTCAAGCCGTTGCTCGCCGTGCACCCCGGCCTGATTTCCCCGACGCAGCTGGCGAAAATGGCGTTGACCTTCGAACGGCTCTTCGGCCGGGACCGCCTGCGCTTCAACGTGGTCAACGGCTCCACGCCCGCGTTGCGGCAGGCCGGTCTGCAGCTGGAACACGACGAGCGGTACGCCCTCAGCGCGGAATACTGGTCGCTGGTCAAACGCCTCACCGCCGGGGAAACGTTCGACCACAAAGGACAGTTCTACGAGCTGACCGGCGCCGGGCAGGGACTGAGCGAACTGGTCCCGGACGGCGGCACGCACGTCCCGCTGTGGTTCGGCGGCTCGTCCCCGGCCGGCATCGAAATGGCCGCCGAGCACGTCGACGTCTACCTGACCTGGGGCGAACCTCCGCACCTGCTCAAGGAAAAACTGGAGCGGGTCCGCGAACGGGCCGCCGCGCACGGCCGCGAACTCCGGCTGGGCCTGCGGTTGCACCTGATCGTCCGGGACACCGAGGAAGAAGCGTGGGCCGCCGCCGACCGGCTCCTCGACGTGACGAGCGACAGCACGTACGAACGCATGCTCGGCGACGCGGCGGCCAACGACGGCGAGGGCTGGCGACGACAGTTCCGTCAGCACGGCGGCGTCGTCCCGGCCCGTGCGCGAGAACTAGAGGAACACCCGAACCTGTGGCCTGGCATGGGTTTGTTCCGCCCGGGGCCGGGAACCGCCGTGGTCGGCAGCACCGAACAGGTGCTGGAGCGGCTGGCCGAGTTCCGTGATCTCGGAGTCGACGTGTTCATCCTGTCCGGCAACCCGTTGCTGGAAGAGGCTTACCGGGTCGGGGAAACGATTCTTCCGGCGTTGCGGGGATGAACGCGCTGCTGACTGCCGCCCGCGACCTCGACCTGCCTCGGTTGCGAGCACGCCTGCACGCGACGCCCGAGGTAGGGCTCCACCTGCCCCGGACACAAGAAACCGTCCTCGCCGCCCTCGACGGCCTGCCCCTTGAAACACACATCGGCCGTGCGCTGAGTTCAGTGGCGGCAGTCGTGCGCGGCGCGGCGCCCGGCCCCACCGTGCTGCTCCGCGCCGACCTCGACGCGCTGCCGTTCCCCGGCGGACCCCGGCATGCCTGCGGGCACGACCAGCACGCGGCGATGCTGGTCGGCGCGGCACAGCTGCTGTCCGCCCGCCGGGACCGGCTGGCCGGCGACGTCCTGCTCATGTTCCAGCCCGGCGAGGAGGGTCACGACGGAGCGCGTCACATGCTCGAAGAAGGTCTCCTCGACGCGACCGGCTCCACGCCGATCGCCGCCTACGCCCTGCATTCGGCCGCTTCGTCGCCGCTCGGTGTCTTCGGCAACACCGCCGGTCCAGCGCTCGCCGCGTCCGGCAGCGTCACGATCACCTTGCGCGGCCGGGGCGGGCACGGGGCCTGGCCGCACCGCGCCGCCGATCCGGTGCCCGCGGCCGGAGCGCTGATCACCGCTCTGTACGCGGTGGTCAACCGGGAGTTCGACGTCCAGGAGCCGGTGATCCTGACCGTCGGCAGCGTCCACGCCGGGACGCAGGCGACGATCATCCCAGCCGAGGCCCGGCTGGACGCGACGCTCCGGGCGATGTCCGACGCGACGCTCGACCAGCTCGCCGCCGCGGTGGAACGCGCTGCGCACGGTGTCGCGCACGCACACGGGATCCGCGCCGAAACCACGTACCGGCCGGGCTATCCGGCGACGGTGAACCACGTCGGCGAAGCGGATTTCGTGCGCGACACCGTGCACGACGTCTTCGGCCCCGACCGGTTCGTCCGCACCGCGAAACCAGCGCTGGTGTCGGACGACATCGGCCGGATCCTGGCCGCCGTCCCCGGCGTGATGACCAGCGTCGGAGCGTGTCCGCCCGGCCGGGATCCCGCGACCGCACCGGGAAATCACGCGCCGGACGCCGAGTTCGACGACGCCGTTCTCCCCGACGGCGCGGCGCTCCTGGCCGAACTCGCGCAACGGCGGCTCGGATATTCGCTGGACAGGGCTCGCGGCGGCGCGCAAGATCAAGAGACGTGACCGATTTCGCCGCTTTGCCGCTCGCCGACGCCCAGCTGTCCGAAGCCCAAGCCGCCGACGCCGCCGAACTCCTCGTGCTGCAACGATGCTGCTGGGTGCCGCAGGCGATCGTCAACGACACCTTCGACGTGCCCGCGCTGCACGAGGACCTCGACACCGTGCGCGGCTGGATCGAGTCCACTCGCGTGTGGACGGTCCGGATCGGCGGGCGGCTCGTCGCCGCCGTGCGCGCCCATCTCGAGGAGGACCGCTGGGAGATCGGCCGCCTGATGGTCGCGCCCGATCTCGCCGGACAGGGCGTCGGCCGGTGGCTGCTGGGCTACGCCGAGCAGCAGGCCCCGCCGGAGGCGACCAGCCTGGTCCTCTACACCGGGTCGGGCAGCGAGCGGAACCTGACGATGTACCGGCGCGCCGGGTACCAGGCAGCCGAACCGCCCGCGAACACACTCGGGAAACACATCCACGGGGCGGTTTACCTGACGAAGGCCCGCTAGCGCTTTCCGTTGCGGAGCAACGCGAACGCTCCCACGCAGATCAAGGCGACCGCGTCCACCCCGATCGCGAGGCGGATGGCGTCCAGCTCGCCGGTGGTCACGGTCGTGAACACCGCGCTCAGCAACGGGATCCCGATCGCCATGCCGATTTGCTGGCTCTGCGTGGCCATCCCGGTCGCGAGGCCTTGCGTGTCCGCGTCCGCCGCCGAGGTCGCGAGCACCAGGAACGACAGCATCGCCAGCATCGAGAAGACCGCGTTCACGAACTCGGCCGCGACGAGGATCGCCAGCCAGCCGTTCGTCGCGGCCAGCCACAGGCCGGGCAGCATGAACGCGCCCTGGCCGACCAGCGCCACGCCGAGCATCGTGCGCGGCGGGACCTTGGCGAGGATCCGCGGGCCGACGCTGCCGCCGAGGATCTGGCCGACCCCGATCCCCACCAGCACCAACCCGGCGACCAGCGACGAAAGGCCCAGGACGTTCTGGACGTACAGGCCGGTGAAGAAGATCAGCGCGGTCTCGCCGCCGAAGAGGAACAGGGCGGCCAGGTTGCCGTAGGCGATGTCCGGGCGCCGGAGAATGGCAAGGGGCACGAGCGGGTCGGCGGTCCGGCTTTCCACGATTCCGAACGCGATCAGCAGGACAACCGCCAGTGCCAGCGAGAAGAGCGTCGTGGAGTCCAAACCGGACTCGGCGGCGCGGGTGATGCCGTAGATGCCCGCGAACAATCCGGTGGTGATGAGCACCGCACCGGGCACGTCGAGCTTGCGGCGGTTTTCCGCGCGGCTTTCTGGAACCACGAGCGGCACGACCACCAGTGCGGCAAGCGCGACCGGCAGGGTGAGGAAGAACGCCCAGCGCCAGGACAGCAGGTCGGTGAGCAGCCCGCCGAGGATCGAGCCGACGGTGAAGCCGGAGCTCATCATCACCCCGTTGAGCCCCAGCGCCTTGGTGCGCAAGGAAGGTTCGGGAAACGCGGCGGTGAGCATCGCGAGCGCGGCCGGCGTGACCGCAGCGGTGGCCAGGCCCTGCAGCGTCCGGGCGACGAGCAGCACCGCGGGCGAACCGGCCAGGCCGCCGACCGCCGACGCGACCGCGAGCACGGCCATCCCGACGGCGAAAATCCGGCGCCGGCCCAGGTAATCGCCGACGCGCCCGAACACCAGGGTGCAGCCCGCCGCGCACAACGCGAACATGGTGGTGATCCATTGCAGGTCGCCGGAGAGAAAGCCGAGGTCGGCCCCGACTCGCGGGAGCGCGACGTTCAGCACGGAGAAATCCGCCGCCAGCATGAACTGCGCGGCCAGCAGGACCACGAGCACCACCACGCGGCGGCCGGTCAGGCGGACGTGAGCCATATCGGTCGTCATGCGGCTCACCTTCGGGCCCGGGGCGGGAAACAGCCAGATCCCCGCGGTGACTAGCACTGCCAGTGGCAGGCTGCGGTCAGCTCGGATCGGTGGCGCGAGTCGCGCCCGCAGACAGGCAACAGCCGAACCCCGGCCATGACCAGCACCGCCAGCAGCAACCTGCGGTCGGCTCAGGCCGGTGGCGAGAGGCTTCGCCGCTCGCTCGGGCGAGAAGCTTGGTTCTGCGTGCCGGAACTCTGCCGTGTCCAACGGGCGGTCAGCCCCAATGCCAGGAACTCAAGCCGCGCGACCTCGGCCGTTGACCGTCCACAAAGGACGCAAATAGCACCTGCATGCCCCGATTTGTCGCCATGTGGCCGGGTTTTGTGGTCCGTGAAGGACTCCTTGAGGGAATCTGATTTCCAGCAAGGGTTGGGGAACGCGCCCAGCCCCGGGGGGGGGGCGCGCCCGCCG
>NZ_JBEXMH010000069.1:0-46439 GCF_040610415.1 Amycolatopsis sp. NPDC004079
GGCTCACCGGCGTGAGGGGCCTTCGGCCTGTCACGCCGGTGAGCCCCCAAACGCCGGCGCGATCCCGCGGTGTGGTCCTGTTTAAAGAAGCTCGTGGTTGTCGTGGCGGCGGAACCATTCTTGGACGCCTGCGCGGCCGTCTGGGATGAAGGGCGGCTTGGGGTCTGGGGTGAAGACCCAGGTGCGGAGTTCTTCTAGCGGGATCCAGTGGCCTTCTACGATTTCTTCTGGCTGTAGGTGGATGGGGCCGTCCCAGCGGGCCTCGTAGGCGAAGTTGTGGCAGCGGATGGTGCCGTCGTCGTAGATTTTGGTGAACAGCGGTTCCGGGTCCACTCCGTGGACGCCTAGTTCTTCGGCTAGTTCTCTGCGGGCGCAGTCGGCGGGGGTTTCGCCTGCGGCTACTACTCCGCCTGCCCAGCAGTCCCAGGTGCTCGGGAAAGTGTCCTTGTCCGCGGTGCGGAGGTGCACGTAGACGTTGCGGCCGTCGCCCGATCGGACGAGGACTACGCCTGCGGCGTGCCAGAGTCCTTCTGCTCGGACGCGGGAGCGGAAGGCCTCGCCTACTGCGTGGCCTGCGTCGTCATAGAGGGCAACGAGTTCGTCACTGCCTGGCATGGGGGCATCGTCGCACGCGTCTAACCCGTAGGGTGGTGGGCATGCGTCGGATCATGGGAACCGAAGTCGAGTACGGCATCGCCGTGCCCGGGGACGCCACGGCGAACCCGGTGCTCACCTCGACTCAGGTGGTGCTGGCCTACGCCGCGGCTGCGGACATCCCGAGGGCGCGCCGGGCGCGCTGGGACTACGAGGTGGAGTCGCCGTTGCGCGACGCGCGCGGGTTCGACCTGACCGGGCCGGGCGGTCCGGGGCACGACCCGGACGTCGAGGACCTCGGCGCGGCGAACGTCATCCTCACCAACGGTGCGCGGCTGTACGTGGACCACGCGCATCCGGAATATTCGGCGCCGGAGGTCACGAACGCCCGGGACGCCGTCATCTGGGACAAAGCGGGCGAGCGGGTGATGGAGGAGGCCGCGTTGAAAGCGGCCACCGTGCCGGGGCAACCGCCGTTGCAGCTGTACAAGAACAACGTCGACGGCAAGGGCGCGAGCTACGGCACGCACGAGAACTACCTGATGCAGCGGTCGACGCCGTTCACCGCGGTGATCGGCGGGCTGACGCCGTTCTTCGCGTCGCGGCAGGTGATGTGCGGTTCGGGCCGGGTCGGGATCGGGCAGCAGAGCGAAGAAGCGGGTTTCCAGCTTTCGCAGCGCTCGGATTACATCGAGGTCGAGGTCGGGCTGGAGACCACGCTCAAGCGCGGGATCATCAACACGCGCGACGAGCCGCACGCGGACGCGGACAAGTACCGGCGGCTGCACGTGATCATCGGGGACGCGAACCTGTCGGAGTACTCGACGTATCTGAAGGTCGGGACGACGGCGCTGGTGCTGGACCTGATCGAGGCCGGCGTGCGGTTCGACGACCTGAAGCTGGACGAGCCGGTGCGGGCGGTGCACAAGATCAGCCACGACCCGACGCTGAAGACGAAGGTCGAGCTGGCGAACGGGAAGAAGTTCACCGGGCTGGACCTGCAGTTCGCCTACCACGAGCTGGCGTCGGCGAACCTCGAACGCACGGGCGCGGACGAGGCGTCGAAGGAAGTGCTGCGGGTGTGGGGCGAGATCCTCGACGCGCTGGCGCGGGATCCGCAGGAGTGCGCGGACCGGCTGGACTGGCCGGCGAAGCTGCGGCTGCTGGAGGGGTACCGGGAGCGGGACCAGCTGGCGTGGGGCGCGCCGCGGCTGCGGCTGGTGGACCTGCAGTATTCGGACGTGCGCCTGGGCAAGGGCCTGTACAACCGGCTGGTCACGCGGGGTTCGATGAAGCGGCTGGTCACGGAGGAGGAGGTGCAGGCGGCGATCACGAATCCGCCGTCGGACACGCGCGCCTACTTCCGGGGCCGGGCGCTGGAGAAGTACGCGTCGTCGATCGCGGCGGCGTCGTGGGACTCGGTGATTTTCGACGTGGGCCGGGAGTCGCTCGTGCGGATCCCGACGCTGGAGCCGTTGCGGGGGACGAAGGCGCACGTCGGGAAGCTGCTGGACGCGGCGGCGACGGCGGAGGAGCTGGTGGAGGCGATCACCGGTTCGGACTAGCGCGATCCCGGCGTTTCGGGCCGCTGGAAGGCCCTTTTCGTCGGTACCGCTGGGTAGGCTAGGGAACATCGGCCAGACCGGGAGGCGAGATGGCGCAGGAGAAGATCGAGAAGCACGGCGGCGGCGATTCCGACGAGGAGTTCGACGACGCCGGCGGGGCGGGCCAGGAGCGGCGGGAGAAGCTCGGCGAGGACGTGGACACGATCCTCGACGAGATCGACGACGTGCTGGAGGAGAACGCCGAGGACTTCGTCCGCGCTTACGTGCAGAAGGGCGGCGAGTAGCCGCCTGCCCGTCGCGGCCGTCCCGGATGCGGGGCGGTGCGGCGGGCGCGCTGGGCCGGAGGTTTCGCGCGGCGGCGCCGGGGGCAGGTTTGCCGGTGGCGTTGCCGGGCACGGGATAGATGGGAACCGAGAGCACGTATGGACAACACCTCCTCTGGGGCGGGTTTTTCCGGGCCCGGACTGCCGTCGGCCTACTTTTCGCCGGCGACGTCGTCGTTCGCGGATTTCGTGCGCGCGACCGCGCCGGAGCTGCTGCCCGCGCGGCGGGTGCCCGCGGGCGCGGGCGAGCTGAACGCGCCGCACGGCACCACGATCGTCGCGGTCGCGTTCGCCGGCGGGGTGCTGATCGCCGGTGACCGGCGGGCGACGTCGGGGAATCTGATCGCGAGCCGGGACATCGAGAAGGTGCACGTCACGGACGAGTACTCGGCGGTGGGCATCGCGGGGACCGCGGGGCTGGCCGTGGAGATGGTCCGGCTGTACGCGGTGGAGCTGGCGCACTACGAGAAGATCGAGGGCGTTTCGCTGTCGCTGGACGGCAAGACGAACAAACTGGCCGGGATGGTGAAGGCGAACCTGGAGATGGCGATGGCGGGCCTCGCGGTCGTGCCGTTGTTCGTCGGGTACGACCTGGAGGCCGAGGACGCGAAGCACGCGGGCCGGATCGTGTCGTACGACGCGGCGGGCGGGCGGTACGAGGAGCACGCCGGGTACGCGAGCGTCGGTTCGGGTTCGCTGTTCGCGAAGTCGTCGCTGAAGAAGCTGTACGACCCGGACGCGGATGCCGACGCGGCGGTGCGGACGGCGCTGGAGGCGCTGTACGACGCGGCGGACGACGACACCGCGAGCGGCGGGCCGGATCTGGTGCGGCGGATTTTCCCGAACGTCATCACCATCACCGCGGAGGACGGCGCGGTGGTGCTGCCCGCGGAGCGGACGGGTGCGGTGGCCGAGGCGGTGGTGGCCGGGCGCGCGGAGCGCAATCACCACCGGCCGGTCTGAGGCCGCCGATGTCCGCTGAATCAATGACTGCCGAGTTTTCGGAGAACGTGGAGCCGACACCGTGACGATGCCGTTGTATGCCTCTCCCGAGCAGTTGATGCGGGAGCGTTCCGAGCTGGCGCGCAAGGGGATCGCGCGGGGCCGGAGCGTGGTGGTGCTGAAGTACGCGGGCGGCGTGCTGTTCGTGGCGGAGAATCCGTCGGCGACGCTGCACAAGGTTTCCGAGATTTACGACCGGATCGGGTTCGCCGCAGTGGGCCGGTATTCGGAGTTCGAGAATCTGCGGGTGGCGGGGATCCGGCACGCGGATCTGAAGGGCTACCAGTACGACCGGCGGGATGTGAGCGCGCGGGCGCTGGCGAACGCGTACGCGGCGACGCTGGGCAGCATTTTCACCGAGCAGCTGAAGCCGTTCGAGGTCGAGGTGTGCGTGGCCGAGGTCGGGGCGACCGCGGCCGAGGACCAGCTGTACCGGTTGACGTTCGACGGGTCGATTTTCGACGAGTCGCCGTTCGTGGTGATGGGCGGGACGACGGAGCCGATCAGCACGAAGCTGAAGGACGTCGTGGATCCGGAGCACGATCTGCGCACGGCGCTGGCGACGGCGATCGAGGGGCTGCGGGCGACCGCGGCGTCGTCGAACGGGAACGGGTCGGCGGCCGAGGCGGAGATCAAGCTCGAGGTCGCGGTGCTGGACCGGGCGAAGCCGCGGCGGGCGTTCCGGCGGTTGTCCGGGGCGGCGCTGGAGGCGTTGCTGCCGGCGAAGGAGGAGCCTGCCGAGAGGCCGGACGACTCCGGCGAAGGCGATTCCGAGAAGGGCGCAGAGAAGGACTCGGGCGAGAAGGAATGACGTAACGCACTGTGGGCCGTCGGCGAATGTCGGCGGCCCACAGTCGTTTTCCGGAATACTGGCGTGGTGACGTGTGCGCTGGTGACCCCGTGGTGGCGTCGTCGTGCCGCCGGGGACAGTTCCGCCGGGGGCGGCGTGGTTCCGACGGCGATTCTCGACTGGCGCGATCCGCTCGTGCAGTCCCTGGTGCAGGAGACGGCAGCTGAGGACCGGCTTGCCGGATTGCGGGACGCGCACCGGATTATCGCCAGGTCGGTGCGGCCGGTGTACGCGGTGCAGGAGCGACAGCCGGTCTCGCGGACGCTGCGGCGCGGGCGAGGTTCGTGCAGTCAGCGCCTGGCGATTCTCGAAGGAGTCGCGCGGGCGCAAGGGGTTCCGACGCGGGTGCGGGGTCTCGTCGTGGACGGCCGGTTCTGGTATCCGCGGTTTCCCCGGCTGAAGTTCCTGGTGCCGTCGCGGGTCGTGGTGGCGTGGCCGGAGTTCCGGATCGCGGACGCCTGGGTTCCGGTCGGCGAGTTGTTCGGGTCGTTGACCGAGCTGGCGGCGAGTCCGGGATTCTCCAATGACAGCGGGGAAACGCTGTTCGACGCCGTGTCCCGCACCGCGATCGACTGGGACGGGATCACCTGCGACGTCGGCGGAGCATGCGACCTCTCCGCGACGGTGCTGGTGGACCTGGGGCGTTTCGATTCGCGCGACGACTTGTTCCGGCAGCACGGGCAAACACTGTCTGGACCGTTGACGACGCTCGTCGACCCGGTGCTCAGCCGGTGGGCACCACGTCAGAGTGCGTCGAGCCGCTGACGCAGATGGGCGCGCTCCGGCTCGGTTCCCGCGCTCTCCAACGCTTCCCGGTACGCCGCCGCTGCTTCGTGGTCGCGACCGAGGCGGTGCAACAGGTCTCCGCGAGCCGCAGCGTACGGGTGGTAGCCCTGCAGTCGAGGCTCGTCGGCCAAGCCGTCGAGGAGTTTCAACCCGGCTTCGGGTCCGTCGCGCATCGCCACCGCGGCCGCGCGGTTGAGCGCGACGACCGGAGTCGGCGTGAGCGTCAGCAGGATGTCGTACAGCGCAACGATCTGCGGCCAATCGGTGCTCGCGACATCCGGTGCTTCGGCGTGGAGCGCGGCGATCGCCGACTGCACGCCGTACGGCCCGGGAGGCCCTCCCGTGAGCGCGACCGGCACCAGCGCACAGCCCTCGTCGATCAGCGCCGCGTCCCAGGACGCCCGGTCCTGGTCTTCCAGCAAGACGAACTCGCCGTCCGGCCCGGTGCGGGCGGCGCGGCGGGCGTGAACCAGCAGCAGAAGCGCCAGGAGTCCGGTGATTTCGCGTTCGGCGGGCAGGAGGCGGTGCAGGATCCGCGCCAGCCGGATGGCTTCCTCGGCCAGGTCCGGACGCTGGATGTCCGGGCCGGAGCTGGCCGCGTAGCCCTCGGTGAACAGCGAGTACAGCACCTGCAGCACGCCCGGGAGGCGGGAGCGCAGCTCGTCGCCGGCTGGGACGCGGAACGGGATGCGGTGGTCGCGGATCCGGTTCTTGGCCCGCACGATCCGCTTCGCCATCGTCGCGGTCGGTACGAGAAACGCCCGCGCCACCTCGGGCGTCGTGAGCCCGGCCAGGCAGCGCAGCGTGAGCGCGAGCCGGTCCTCCGCGGCCAGCGCGGGATGCGCGCAGGTGAAGAACAGCTGGAGCCGGTCGTCGGGCAGGTCGCCGTCGGCTCCGGGCAGCGGGGGAGGATCGCTGCGTTCGGATTCCGCTTGCAGGACAGCGAGTTTCGCCGCGTACGCCTGGTCCCGGCGGAGCCGGTCGACGGCCTTGCGGCGCGCGGTCGTCATCAGCCACGCGCCGGGTTTCGGCGGGACGCCGTCCACCGGCCAGCGCACCAGCGCGGCCTCCACCGCTTCGGCGGCCACCTCCTCGGCGAGGTCGAGATCGCCGAAGCGGCGGACGAGCGCGCCGAGCAGGCGGCCGTGCTCCTCGCGGAACACGGCCGCCACGGACGCTCGCGCGTCAGGCATCGAAATCGGCGATCGGGCGCACCACGACCGAACCGTCGCGGGACCCGGGGCAGCGGGCCGCCCAGTCGAGCGCCGCGTCGAGGTCCGGCACGTCCAGCACGTAGAACCCGCCGAGCAGCTCGCGGGTTTCGGCGAACGGGCCGTCGGTGGTGATCGAACGCTCGCCGTCCGCGCCGACCCGCACCTTGGTCGCGGTCACGAGGTCGGCGAGCGACTCCCCGCTGACGAACACCCCCGCGTCCCGGACTTCCTTGTCGTAGGCCATCCAGTCGGCGGGCTCGCAGCCGGCGGCCCCGCCCTGCTCGGTGGCCGCGGAAGCGTGGATCAGCAGCAGGTACTTCATGGTCGGGCTCCTTCGTCGGTCAGCGCGGCCGTGGTGCCGCACTGACCTCACCACGAACGGCCCCCGCCCGGATGGACAGGGCCCCGGAAGATATTTCCGGGAAATCCGCTCAGGAGGAAGCAGGAGCGCTGCGGAAGTTCTGATCGGCGAAAGCGAGCATGTACGGAAGCGTCGCGCGGGCTGTGTGCCAGGTGTGGTTGAACCCGCGTTCGGCGTGCACCACGACCTCCTGGCCGCGCCGCTGCAGCGACCCGGCGATGCGGTGCGCGGTCGCGACGTCGGTCGGCGCGCCGGTGCCGACGGTCAGCATCACGGCGAGCTTCTGCGGGAACGGCATCGTCGGGATGTAGCGGCGCGGGGTGTTCGCCGCGATCGCTGCCTGGTTGCCGCCGAGGACGCCGACGGAGTCGTTCAGGTCGTCGTACGGCAGCGAGATCAGCAGCGTGCCGAACTCGTCGAGGTGGTGCAGGCCGATGTTCAGCGCGCCGAAGCCGCCGCCGGACATGCCGCCGAGCGCGCGGTGGCCGCGGTCGGGGAACGTGCGGTAGTGCTGGTCGACGGACGGCACGATGCTGCTGGCGAGATACGTCTCCAGCTGCGGCCCGCCCGGGACGTTCAGGCATTCCCAGTCGGTGCTCGGCCGGTTGGCGGTGAGGTCGACGCTCACGATGATCATCGGCTGGATCACGTGCGCGTCCTCGAGGCTCTGCAGCGTCTGCGGCGCGGAGCCGGACGTGAGCCAGTCGCGCGGCCCGCCGTAGGGGTAGCCGTGGATCAGGTAGACGACCGGGTAGCGCTTGGCCGCGTTCGCCGGGTCGTGGTAGCCGGCCGGGAGGATCACGTAGTTCTCGCCGTTCGCGACGCCGTGCGCCGGGTCGGGCACGTTCAGCACCTCGGTGCTGCCGTTGGCGTTGGACGGAGCCGCCGGGCGGGCGGCGGTGGGGGAGCTGCCGCTGTTCCCGCCGGTGGAGCTGCTCGCGGTGCTGGGGTCCGAGTCCTCGGCCGGATCGTCGCTGGTGCTGCGCAGCAGGGTGCCCGCGACGTTCATCGCGCCGGAACCGCGCTGCAGCAGCCTGCCGAGGTCGCTGGGCGTGCGGACGTAGCCGACGTAGCTGTTCACCGCGGTGATCGCGGCGAGCAGGAACAGCGCGGTCGCGCCGCTGATGCCCCAGCGGCGCGCGCGGCGGCGATGCGCGAGCGCGATGGTGACGGCGAGGACCGCGGCGGCGGCCCCGGCGAACGCGAGCCACACCAACGGGGATTCGAGCGGCCCGAGGTCCCTCGCCTGGGAGGTGACCGACGGGGGCAGGACCGGGTCGACAGCCTGCGGGAGCAGCCGCGTCATCCGCGGCCTGCCGCGGACGGGCAGCTCGGACCGCGGGTGGAAAGACGCACTGAGTAGACCCCTGCCGTGAACTGGTGCGGACACGACTGTCCGCACCTCGAAGATCACGCTAGGGACGGCTCGCTGTGGATTCGTTGAGAGAAGGTAAAGAAATGGTCAAGAATAGTTGCGGCGACGGCGAGCGGACGGTAAGCGCGCAGGTCAGAGCCGGGAGTGCCGGGCACGCAGTGGCGAAGAACTCGGTGCCCGGCCGACCGCGTCCGGAGGGACCTTAGGGCAGAACGCGGCCGGCCGTCACTGCTCGGTTCGTGACGGACGTCAGGAAGCGCTGTCCGGGTTGCGGTAGACGGTCAGCGCACTCGGCCGCGACCGGAACCGGAACTCCCGCCCGAGCGGCCCGACCTCGCCGTCGGTGGCGACCCGGCGGTTCCCGTCGAGCAGCCGGACGTGCAGCTCCGGCAGGTCCCGCTGCCGGTAGACGCGGCTCGCGTGCAGGCTGTTGGTGAGGCTCGCGAGCACGAACCGCAGCCGCGAGCAGCGCACGTCCGCCCGCACGTACCGGACGTCGAGCAGGCCGGTGTCGAGCGCCGGGCGCCGCGACGGCGCGAACCCCTTCGGCGCGTACGTGCCGTTGCCGACGAAGATCAGCCACACCTGCGTCGGCTTCCCGTTCAGCTGGACCCGCAGCGGTTTCGCGTGCCGCATGACGCGCACCAGCGCGATCGCCGCGGACGGCCACTTCGGGAACCGGGACTGCAGCTTCTCCCGCAGCCGCACCATTTCCGGGTACCCGCCGAGGCTGGCGGTGTTGACGAACCAGCGGTGCTCGGGCTCGCCGGTCCCGTCGATCTCGACCTCGGCCAGGTCGATGCCGACCGCGTGCCCGCCCTCGGTCGCCTCGTCCGCGTCCGGCATCGAACGGACTCCGATGTCGCGGGCGAAGTGGTTGAGCGTCCCGGCCGGGATCAGCGCCAGCGGCAGCCCGCGCTCGGCCGCGACCGACGCCACCGCCGCGACCGTGCCGTCCCCGCCCGCCACGCCGAGCGCGCGGACCGAACCGTGCGCTTCGATCTCGGCGGCGAGCTGCTCGCGCAGATCCCGCGACGGGTCCGGATAGATCAGCGACGCCTTCGGCCAGGCGTAGCGGACGTCCTCGGTCGGGTCCTGGCCGTTGACGCCCGAATGCGGGTTCACCAGCGCCAGCATGTCCTCGCCGTCGCGCATCTCCGGGGCCTGCGCCGAATGGGCGGTGCGGGCGCGCGCGTCCGGGTGCAGCGGCCACCAATGCCGGGTCAGCACCGCGACCCCGGTCCCGATCGCCAGCCCCGCCGCGACGTCGCTCGGCCAGTGCACCCCGGTGTGGACCCGCGAGTACGCGACCGCCCCGGCGAGCGGGAAAAGCGCGAGCCCGGCGCGGGGCGACTCCATCGCCACCGCGGTCGCGAACGCGGCCGCCGAAGCCGAATGCCCGGACGGGAACGACGACGAGGTCGGCCGTTTCCGCAGCTGACGGTGCGCGGGAACCTCTTCCTCGGCCGGACGGCGGCGCGGGAACAACGGCTTCGCGACCAGGTTCGCCGCGGCGCTCGCCCCCGCGATGGCGGCGATCCCGCGCAGCGCGCCCCGCCGCGCCGGGCCCTTCCGCACCGCCAGCACGGCCGCCACGCCCCACCAGAGCCGCGATTTGTCCGCACTTCGGGACAACGCGGTCACCACGTCGTCGGCGCGCGTGCGCCGCAGTGCCGCACTGCGCCGCATCAGCGCCCGATCCCGCCGCCCCACCTGCCGGAATGTCCGGCCGACCTGCTGGAACACTCTCGTCCACCTCCGCTGGCCGGGCCGGGCCCGCCACCGGCCCCGGCGACCGGTTTCCGCCGCATTGTCACCACTTGCAACGTACCGACCGCGTGTCGCCGCCCGAACGGCGCACCTTCCGCGGGGGTCCAGCGCCTACTCTGGTGGGATGCAGCGGCGGATCTTTGGCATCGAGACCGAGTTCGGGGTCACGTGCACCTTTCACGGCCAGCGCAGGCTCTCGCCCGACGAGGTCGCGCGCTATCTCTTCCGGCGGGTCGTCTCGTGGGGACGCTCGTCCAACGTGTTCCTGTCCAACGGCTCCAGGCTCTACCTCGACGTGGGCTCGCACCCTGAATACGCGACAGCCGAATGCGACGACCTGACCCAGCTCGTCACGCACGACAAAGCCGGCGAGCGGATCCTCGAGGACCTCCTCGTGGACGCCGAGCGCAGGCTCGCCGACGAGGGCATCGGCGGCGACATCTTCCTGTTCAAGAACAACACCGACTCCGCGGGCAACTCCTACGGCTGCCACGAGAACTACCTGGTCACCCGGGCAGGCGAATTCTCCCGGATCGCCGACGTCCTGCTGCCCTTCCTCGTCACCCGCCAGCTCATCTGCGGCGCGGGCAAGGTCCTGCAGACCCCGCGCGGCGCCGTGTACTGCCTCTCCCAGCGCGCCGAGCACATCTGGGAAGGCGTCTCCAGCGCCACCACCCGGTCCCGGCCCATCATCAACACCCGCGACGAACCCCACGCCGACGCCGAGCGCTACCGGCGCCTGCACGTCATCGTCGGCGACTCCAACATGGCCGAGCCGACGACGATGCTGAAGGTCGGCTCGGCGCACCTGGTGCTCGAGATGATCGAGGCCGGGGTGCAGTTCCGGGACTTCACGCTGGACAACCCGATTCGGGCGATTCGGGAGATCAGCCATGACCTCACCGGTCGTCGGCAGGTTCGGCTGGCCGGCGGGCGGGAGGCTTCGGCGCTGGATATTCAGCGGGAGTATCACGCTCGGGCTGTGCAGCATTTGAAGGAGAACGGGTCTACTCCTGCTAATGAGCGGGTTGTGGAGTTGTGGGGGCGGGCGCTCGAGGCTGTTGAGGAGCAGGACTTCAGCAAGATCGATACTGAGATCGACTGGGCGATCAAGCATCGGCTGGTGGAGCGGTATCGGGCCAAGCATGATCTTGATTTGTCCAGTCCGCGGGTGGCTCAGTTGGATCTCGCCTATCACGACATTCGGCGCGGGCGGGGGATTTTTGACCTGCTGCAGCGGAAGGGGCTCGTACGGCGGGTTACTGATGACGGGGAGATCGAGGCCGCGAAGGATACTCCGCCGCAGACTACTCGGGCGAAACTGCGCGGGGACTTTATTGCGGCTGCGCAGGCTGCTGGGCGGGACTTTACGGTGGACTGGGTGCATTTGAAGTTGAATGACCAGGCACAGAGGACTGTGTTGTGCAAGGACCCGTTTAGGTCTGTTGATGAGCGGGTGGAGCGGCTCATCGGGTCGCTGTAATTTGGCGCCGGCTCCGCCGTCGCGTGCGTGATCGCCTTTAAGCCGGCGTCTGGAGGGGCAGTACACCCGGCCTGGGGGCCGTGCGCACTGCCCCTCCAGACGCCGACGCGATCCCGCGTGGCACTCAAGCGAGCGGATAAGCGCCGGAGCTCCAAGCAGGAAACGTTGTTGCGGGGGAGAGAACCGACGAAAGTTGTCGGGGGCGTGCGGCAGGATCTGCGCATGCGCGGGTTTCGGGCGGTTCTGGTTCTCATAGCGGTGCTGTCGGTGGCTTTGGGCGGGGTTGCTGCGGCATCCTCGCTGCCGTCGTGGCGGGTTTTGCCTACGGGCACGACGGCGCAGTTTCGTGGGTTGTCCGCGGTCAGTGAGCGGGTCGCTTGGGTTAGCGGGACTCAGGGCACTGTGTTGCGGACTGTTGACGGCGGTCGCAACTGGACTTCAGCGGGTCCGCCTGACACCGGCAAGCTTGAGTTTCGTGACATCGAGGCCTTTGATGCTGACCATGCCGTAGTGCTGTCGATCGGACCCGGTGTGGATTCGCGGATCTATCGCACCGACGATGGCGGGAAGAGCTGGCGGCAGACGTTCAGCAATCCCGATTCCGCGGCGTTCTACGACTGTCTGGCCTTCTTTGATCCCTGGCGCGGGCTTGCGATGAGCGATCCGGTCAACGGGAAGTTCCGGGTGCAGGCGACCTTTGACGGCGGGCGCAGTTGGCGGCAGGTTCCGGACGACGCGTTTCCGCCCGCGGAGGCCGGAGAAGCCGGGTTTGCCGCCAGTGGGCAGTGCATCACTACGTCTGGGCCGTTTGATGCGTGGCTTGCTACTGGCGGTGGGCCGCACGCGCGCGTTTTGCACTCTGGTGATGGCGGGCGGCACTGGGCTGCGTCTGTGACGCCGTTGCCCAGCAGCGCGTCGGCTGGGGTGTTCGCGGTTGCGTTTCGCACGCCGTGGCAAGGGGTTGCGATTGGCGGGGACTACGCCAATCCGACTGCGCCTGGACCGGCGGTCGCGGTGAGCCGCGACAGCGGGCGCAGCTGGCGTACGCCGCCGGAGCATCCTGCTGGGTATCGGTCCGGGCTTGCTTGGCGTGGTGGGACGGTGCTCGCCGTGGGACCTGGTGGGAGCGATCTGAGTCGTGACGGTGGGCGGCATTGGGTCTCGTTCGACACGGGCAGTTTTGACACCGTTGATTGCACGTGGTTCGGCGCGTGTTGGGCCAGCGGGGTCAAGGGGCGGGTGGCGAAGTTGGTTTCGTGAGGGGGAACCCGATCCGGGGTGGAGTCCGTGTGGAACGGCGGTGGGTGACGGGGCGGGGGCGGAGGGGCCGTTCGCACCCACCGGGGCTGACCAGGCGCGACGCGCGCGGGGCGGACCTCGCGATGGCCGGCAGCGGGGAGAGCTAGAGTCGTCTGGTGTCCACCGCACGCGCCGAACGGCTGGTCAACCTTGTGCTGGCCCTGCTCTCCACCCGGCAGTACCTCACCGCGGAGCGGATCCGCGGGATCGTTCCGGGGTACGCCGAGGCGGCCAGTGACGACGCCTTTTTTCGCACGTTCGAGCGGGACAAGACCGAGTTGCGCGAGCTGGGGATTCCGCTCGAGACCGGGCGCAACTCCGTATTCGACCCGGTCGAGGGGTATCGGATCGCTCGTCGCGACTACGAGCTCGGCGAGATCGATCTCGCGCCGGACGAAGCCGCGGCGGTGGGGCTCGCGGTCCGGCTTTGGGACTCGCCGGAGCTGACCGGGCAGGCGCAGGGTGCGCTGGTGAAGCTGCGGGCGGCCGGGGTCGAGGTCGACGACCAGGCGCCGACGGTGATCGAGCCTCGGGTGCGGGCGGAGCCGGCGTTCGCGCCCATGCTGGCTGCCGTCCAGGCCGGGCAGGCGGTTCGGTTCGAGTATCGGCGCAGCGGGTCGCCGGAGCGGCGGATTCGCACGCTCGAGCCCTGGGGCGTCGTGTCCTGGCGGGCTCGTTGGTATGTCGTGGGGCATGACCGGGATCGCGACGCGACCCGGTGTTTTCGGCTTTCGCGGGTGACCGGGAAGGTTGTCGCGATCGGGAAACCTGGCGCGGTCGCCAGGCCCGAGGGTGTCAATTTGATGCAGTTGGTGTCGGTGACGGGCGGCAGTGAGGATCCTGCTCCTGTGACGACTGCTCGGCTGTGGATCGCGGACGGGCGGGCCGCGGGGGTGCGCCGTCGCGGGGACGTGGTGGGGCGCGAGATCGTCGCGGGCGAGGAAGGCGACGTGATCGAGATCGGGCTGTACTTCCCGGAATCGGCCGCCGACTGGATCGCGGCGCAGGGGCCGGACGTGCTCGTGCTCGAACCGGACGTGCTGGCCAAGTCCGTGCAGCACCGGCACGAGGCCGTGCTCGCCCGCGTGGAGCAGGGGAGCGTGCGATGAGCGCTTCCGGCGAACGCATGCCGAGACTGCTCGCGCTCGTGCCGTACCTGCTGGCCCGCCCCGGCATCCGGATCGACGAGGCCGCCCAGGACTTCGACGTCACCCCGCGCCAGCTGCGCAAAGACCTCGAGCTGCTCTGGATGTGCGGCCTGCCCGGCTACGGGCCCGGCGACCTCATCGACCTGTCCTTCGAAGGCGACACCATCGTCGTCACCCACGACGCCGGGATGAGCCGCCCGCTGCGCCTCACCGGCGGCGAGGCCACCGCGATGCTGGTCGCGCTGCGCGCGCTCGCCGAAACCCCGGGCGTGGCCGACGGCGACGCGGTCCGCCGCGCCATCGCCAAAATCGAGGACGCCGCCGGACAAGCCCGCCCGGCCGGAGTCGTCGTCGGGGGAGGCGTGCGCGAAGGAGCCCGCGCCGCCCGCACCCGCGAGACCGTCGCCGGCGCGCTGCAGGAAGGCCGCGCGCTGCGGATGCGCTACTACACCGCCTCGCGCGACCAGATCACCGAACGCACCGTCGACCCGATGCGGCTCGTCATCGTCCAAGGCGTCGGCTACCTCGAAGCGTGGTGCCGGCGCGTCGAAGGCGTCCGGCTGTTCCGCCTCGACCGGGTGGACGCGCTCACCGTATTGGACGAACCCGCAGCTCCGCCCGCCCACGCGCGGCCCACCGACCTGTCCGACGGCGTCTTCTCCGCCCGTCCCGATCAGCGGGTCGCCCATCTCGTCCTGGACCCCGACGCCCGCTGGGTCGCCGAGTACTACCCCTGCGAGGAACTCGACGAACTCGACGGCGGACGGCTGCGCATCGCCATGCGCTACAGCGACGAGCCCTGGATGGTCCGGCTCGTGCTCAGCCTCGGCGGGGAAGCCCAGGTGGAGAGCCCCGCCACACTCGCCGAGGCAGTCGGTCGCCGAGCGGCCGACGCCGTGGCGCGTGCCCGTCATCTCGCGTCCATCTCCGACCGATAAGGTGGTTTGGTGCCGTACCTGCCCGTCTATGTGCTGCTCGCGGCCGGCCTGCTCGTCCTGGCCCTGCTGCTGGTACGGACCGCCGGAGTCTTGCGCCGCTTCCGCCGCACCATGAGCATGGTAAGTGCGGACACCCACGACCGGACCGGACTCATCCGGGCCCGGTCCGCGGCACTCCGTGTGGCCGTGGCCGAACGCCGCCCGGCGGCCGGCAACAAGTAACATCAGCACAGACCCCAGACAAGGAGGGCAGACGACCATGAACGCGCTGCAGCCGTGGCACATCATCGTTCTGGTGCTCGTGGTGGTTCTGCTGTTCGGAGCGAAGCGGCTCCCGGACGCGGCCCGGTCCATCGGCAAGTCCATGAAGATCTTCAAGGCCGAGACCAAGGACCTGACCGGCGAGCAGAAGGCCGAAGCCGAGGCCGAATCCGCCGACACCCGGCACATCGCCGCTCCCGCGCCCGCGCAGACCGCGCAGGACAAGCAGGTCGCCGACCTCCAGCGCCAGCTCGACGAACTGAAGAAGCAGCAGGCGGCCGCCCCGGCCGACCAGCCGCAGAAGAACGCGAGCTGACCCTCCGCGCGCACCACCCGGTCCCCGGTCCACGGCGGCGCGCCGTGGCGGGCTCTGACGAGAACGGAACGACCAGTGGCGGAAGCCGCCAACGGCAACGGAAGCCGGTCCAGCAAGCGGACCCGGCGCAGCCGCCGGAAGAACCCCGACGGCACGATGACGCTCATCGAGCACATCTACGAGTTCCGCCGCCGCCTCGGCTGGGCGGTCGTTTTCATCGTCGTCGGCGCGATCTTCGGGTTCATCTGGTTCGAGCAGCGGCTCGGCCCGATCCCGTCGCTGGGCGACATCATGACGCATCCGTACTGCGCCATCCCGGCCTCGCAGCGCTTCGCCGGCGACCAGCCCGGCTGCCGCCTGCTGCAGACCGTTCCGTTCGAAGCGTTCATGATCCGCCTCAAGGTCGGCGTCGCGGCGGGCGCGGTCCTGCTCTCGCCCGCCTGGCTCTACCAGATCTGGGCGTTCATCGCCCCCGGCCTCTACGCCAAAGAGCGCCGGTACGCGATGATCTTCGTCAGCTTCGCCTCGGTGCTCTTCGCCGCCGGCGCGGTGCTGGCCTACCTGCTCGTCCCGCACGCGCTGGCGCTGCTCGCCGGCTTCGGCCAGGACCAGTTCGTCACCGCGCTCACCGCGGACAAGTACATCTCGTTCATCCTGTCGCTGCTGGTGATCTTCGGCGTCAGTTTCGAGCTCCCGCTGCTCGTCGTGATGCTCAACCGCGTCGGCGTGCTCAAGTACCAGCAGCTCAAGCGGTGGCGCCGCGGCCTCGTGTTCGCGCTGTTCGTGTTCGCCGCGTTCGCCACCCCCGGCTCGGACCCGTTCTCGATGCTCGGCCTCGCCGGCGCGCTCACCCTGCTGTTCGAGCTGTCGATCCAGATCGCCCGCTTCCACGACCGCAAGCTCGACCGCGGCCGCCACGGCGAGGGCTGGGACCAGCTCGCCGACGACGAGGCCGCGCCGTTCAACTACACGCCGAGCACCGCCGACGGCGAGGAACCCACCGCGCAGAGCCCGTCGACCGGCCGCTCGAGCTCCGGCTCGACCGACGACATCACCTGACCGTGGGCCTGAACGCAGCACTGGCCGTGCACCCGGCCTCCGGGCGCGGCGCGGCCGCCCGCATCGCCGAGGCGGTCGCGGCGCGGCTCCGGCCCGCCGTCGACCGGCTCGACCTCCTCACCGCCACCAGCGTCGAGGAATCCCGCGCGCTCATGCGGTCCTCGCACGCCGAAGGCCTCGACGTGCTCATCGTGCTCGGCGGCGACGGCGCGGCCCACCAAGGCGTCCAGTTCTGCGCCGACCACGGCGTCGCCCTCGGCCTCGTCCCCTCCGGCACCGGCAACGACTTCGCCCGCGCTCTCGGCATCCCCGCCGACCCGCGCGCCGCCACCGACGCCCTCGCGAGAGCGCTGCAAGCCGGGCACCGCCGCCGCGTCGACCTCGGCCGAGCCGGCGACACGTGGTTCTCCACCGTGCTCTGCGCCGGATTCGACGCCGCCGTCAACGCCCGCGCGAACGCGATGCGCTGGCCCGCCGGCCCCCGCCGCTACGACCTGGCCATCCTCGCCGAACTCGCCGCGTTCCGGCCCAGCCCGATCGTCGTGCACACCGACGACGGCGTCCTCTCCGGCGAGACCAGCCTCATCGCCGTCGGCAACACCCCGTACTACGGCGGCGGCATCCCGATCTGCCCCGACGCCACCCCCGACGACGGGCTCTTCGACGTCACCGTCATCGGAGCCCCCGGCCGCGCCCGCCTGCTGCGGATGCTGCCGCACCTGCGCACCGGCGAACACGTGCACAAGCCCAGCGTCGAAACCTTCCGCACCCGCACCCTCCGCATCGAAGCACCCGGCTGGCCCGTCTACGCCGACGGCGAAGACCAAGGCCAGACGCCGGTCGAAGCGGTCTGCGTGCCCTCCGCGCTCACGGTCGTCGCCCCCGCGCCGTGACCGGCGGCACGCCGCGTGCGGAATGTCGGTGGCATATGAAACCCTGACCGGGTGGCCACTAGCCCTTCACCATCGCCGGCCGAGGCCTACGCTGCCTCCCGTCGCCGCGCCAAGCACCCCCAGCTGACCCGGTTTTCCGCCGAATCGGCCTTCGAATTCGACGATTTCCAGATCCGCGGCTGCGAAGCGCTCGAGGAGGGCCACGGCGTCCTGGTCTGCGCCCCCACCGGAGCCGGCAAGACCGTGGTCGGCGAGTTCGCCGTCCACCTCGCCCTCGCCGAGGGCCGCAAATGCTTCTACACCACGCCGATCAAGGCGTTGTCGAACCAGAAGTACGCCGACCTCGTCGAGCGCTACGGCAACGACGCCGTCGGCCTGCTCACCGGCGACACCTCGATCAACGGCAACGCCCAGGTGGTCGTCATGACCACCGAGGTGCTGCGCAACATGCTCTACGCGGGCAGCTCCTCGATCCCCGAACTCGGCTACGTCGTCATGGACGAGGTCCACTACCTCGCCGACCGCTTCCGCGGCGCGGTCTGGGAGGAAGTGATCCTCCACCTGCCCGACCACGTCCGCGTCGTCGGCCTGTCCGCCACCGTCAGCAACGCCGAGGAATTCGGCGAATGGCTCGTCGAGGTCCGCGGCGACACCACCGTCGTCGTCGACGAGCACCGCCCGGTCCCGCTGTGGCAGCACATGCTCGTCGGCAACCAGCTGCTCGACCTGTTCGCCGGCCAGAATGAAGCCGACCCGGGGGAGCAGCTGCGGATCAACCCCACGCTGCTGCGCAAAACCGACGACATGGGCCGCTTCGCGCCGAACTTCCGCGGGCCTCGCGGCGGCCGCCGCGGAGCCCCGCCGCGCGGGCCCAGGTTCCGGCCCCCGTCCCGGGTCGACGTGACCGAACGGCTCGACCACGCCGGGCTGCTGCCCGCGATCGTGTTCATCTTCTCCCGCGCCGGCTGCGACGCCGCCGTAGCCCAGTGCGTCCGCTCCGGCCTGCGGCTCAACGGCCCCGAACAGGTCGAGGAGATCCGCCGGATCGTCGACGCCCGCACCGCCGAACTGCCCGAGGGCGACCTCGGCGTCCTCGGCTACTGGGAATGGCGCGAGGCGCTCGAACGCGGCTTCGCGGGCCACCACGCCGGGCTGCTGCCCGCGTTCAAGGAAACCGTCGAGGAACTGTTCGTGCGCGGCCTGGTCAAGGTCGTGTTCGCGACCGAAACCCTCGCGCTCGGCATCAACATGCCCGCCCGCACCGTAGTCCTCGAACGGCTCGTGAAATACAACGGCGAGGCGCACGTCGACCTCACCCCGGGCGAATACACCCAGCTCACCGGCCGCGCCGGCCGCCGCGGCATCGACGTCGAAGGCCACGCCGTCGTCTCCTGGCAGCCCGGCGTCGACCCGAAGGCCGTCGCCGGCCTCGCCTCCACCCGCACGTACCCGCTGCGCTCCTCGTTCCGCCCCGGCTACAACATGGCGGTCAACCTGGTCGCCCAGGTCGGCGCGGACGCGGCCCGCGACCTGCTGGAACAGTCCTTCGCGCAGTTCCAGGCCGACCGGTCGGTCGTCGGCACCGCGCGGCGGATCGAACGCAACAAGGAAGCCCTCAAGGGCTACACCGACGCGATCTCCGGCGACTTCGAGCAGATGCTCGAGTACGTCGAGCTCCGCGCGCAGATCTCCGCCCGCGAGAAGACCCTGTCGCGGCAGAACACCTCCTCCCGCCGCGCCGAAACCGCCCAATCGCTGGAGAAGCTGCGCAAGGGCGACGTCATCCCGGTCCCGGCCGGCCGCCGCGCCGGGCTCGCGGTGGTCGTCGACCCCGGCCTCGACCCGATCCGCGAACCGCGGCCGGTCGTCGTCACCGAGGACCGCTGGTCCGGGCCGCTGTCGGTCGCCGACTTCCCGGCCCCGGTCGAAGCGCTCGGCCGGATCAAGCTGCCCAAGCACATCGAACTGCGCTCGCCCAAGACCCGCCGCGACATCGCCTCGTCGCTGCGCAACGCCGGCATCGCCCTGCCCGGACGCCAGCGCCGCCGCACCGCGGCCGCCGACGACGCCGAACTCGTCTCGCTGCGCCGCGCCCTGCGCGCCCACCCGTGCCACGGCCTCGCCGAACGCGAGGCCAACCTCCGCTGGGTCGAGCGCTACCAGCGGCTCTCCGCCGAAACCGAACAGCTCGAACGGAAAGTCGCGGCCACCACGCACTCCCTGGCCCGCGCGTTCGACCGGATCCTGCGGCTGCTCGGCGAACGCGGCTACGTCCGCCCCGGCGACGGCGAGGACCGCGTCACCGAACACGGCCGCCGCCTCACCCGCCTCTACAGCGAATCCGACCTGCTCGCCGCCGAATGCATCCGGCACGGCGTGTGGACCGGCCTCGGCCCGGCCGAACTCGCCGCCGTCGTGTCCACGCTCGTGTTCGAAGCCCGCCGCGACACCGCGGGCGAACCCCGGCTGCCCGGCGGCGCGGTCCCCGGCGCGTGGCAGGAAACCAGCAGGCTGTGGGTCGAACTCACCGAGGACGAACGCCGCCACCGCCTCGACCGCACCCGCGAACCCGACGCCGGCTTCGCGTGGCCGGTCTACCGCTGGGCGCGCGGCGAATCCCTGGAGAAGGTCCTCACCGCGGCCGAGACCAACGGGCAGGAGCTCTCCGCGGGCGACTTCGTCCGCTGGTGCCGCCAGGTCATCGACCTGCTCGACCAGGTCCGCGACGTCCTCGGCAAGGAGGACCCGGTCGGTTCGGCGGCGGCACAAGCGGTCCGGGCGCTGCGCCGCGGCGTCGTGGCCGCGGGCGCGGCATGACCGCGAGGGCACACCTTAGTAGCGACTGCGCGCGGACACGTGTGCCAGGTCCAGACCTGTGGTTGGATCGCGCACGACACCCCCGGCCCGGCCCGCGGGTGCGGACACACGAAGGCGGAGGCCAACGATGAGCACGCCGTATGGCGGCAACGACCCGCGGCAGCAGCCCCAGTACGGGCAACAGCCCTACGGCCAGGACCCGCAGTACGGGCAGCAGCCGGGCGGCGCGTACCCGCAGAGCGGGCCGCAGCAGCAGCCGTACCCGTCCCAGCAGTACGGGCAGCAGCCCTACGGTCAAGACCCCCAGTACGGGCAGCAGCCGGGCGGCTACCCCCAACAGCAGCAGCCCCAGCAACCCCAGTGGGGCCAGCAGCCGCCGCCGTACGGGCAGCAGCCGCAACAGCCCTACGGCCAGCAGCAGTACGGCGAACCGCAGCAGCAGTACGGCGGCCAGCAGCCCGGCCAGTACGACTACGGCCAGCCCGGCGGGGCCGCGCCGGAATCCTCGGGCGGGTCGAAAAAGGGCCTGTTCATCGGGATCGGCGCGCTCGTCGTCGTGGTGGCCGTCGTCGCGATCCTCGGCTTCGTCGCGCCCGGCTTCTTCAAGACCCAGGTCTTCAACAACAACCAGATGCAGACCGACGTCGCGAAGATGCTCACCGACACCTACAAGATCCAGGGCGTCAGCGGAGTCACCTGCCCGGCCGAGCAGAAGGTGGAGGACGGCGCGAAATTCGAATGCACCGCCACCATCAACGGCAAACCGCAGCAGGTGCCGATCACCGTCAAGGGCACCGACGGCAATTACGAGGTTTCGCCGCCCGCCGCCAAGTGACGCCATTCAATTCAGTGGCGATCTCGGGGCCGCCCCGGCGATGATCGGGGCATGAGCGACCGCACCGTCCGCATCCTCCGTCCCGACGAGCAGCGCGGGGCCTGGGACCTGTTCCGGGCCGCGCTGCACGTCCAGCCCGGCACCGACGAGGACTGGGACCGCGTCTCCAAGGCCTACGAGGCCGAACGCAGCTGGGGCGTCTTCGAACCGGACCTGGTCGGCACCGCCCGGTCCTTCGCGGCGGAAATGGTCGTCCCCGGCGGCGCGCGGCTCCCGCTGGCCGCGGTCACCGGCGTCGGCGTCCGAGCCGGACGCACCCGGCGCGGCGTGCTCAGCGCGCTGCAGGCCGCGCAGCTGGCGGACTTCGCCGAACGAGGCGTCGCGCTTTCGCTGCTGTACGCGTCGGAAGGCGCGATCTACGGCCGCTACGGCTACGGAGTCGCGACCCTCGCGAAGCGGGTCGTGGTCGACCGGCACCGCGCGCAGCTGCGTCCGGACGTGCCGGCCGGGGGAGAGGTCACCGTCCTCGGCGTCGACGAAGCCGCCCCGAAATGGCCGGAACTGTACGCCGCGACCGCGACGGGCCGCGTCGGCGCGATGACCCGGTCCGAGGTCTACTGGCCGGGATACGAGGCATCGCTGCGCCGCCGCGCGAAACTGCTCCAGACCGCCGTGCACCGCGGCCCGGACGGCGACGACGGCTTCCTGACCTACTACGTCGAGGAAGACGCCAACGAGCACGCCAAACTGAACGTGATGGCGTTCCACTACGCCAACCCGGCCGCGTTCGCCGGACTGTGGCGGTTCCTGCTGTCGGTCGACCTGGTCGACGAGATCGTGCTCGCGATGCGCCCGCTCGACGAACCGCACGCGCTGCTGTTCGCCGACCCCCGGATGGCGAAAACCGAAAGCACCGACGACGAATGCTGGCTCCGGCTGGTCGACGTGCGGGCCGCGCTCGCCGCCCGCACCTACGGCCCGGCCGAACCCGTCGTCCTCGAGGTGTTCGACCGGTCGCTGCCGGGCAACGACGGCCGCTATGTCGTCGGACCGGACGGCGCCTCGCGCACGGACGCGGAACCCGCGCTGCGGCTCTCCGCGGACACGCTCGCGATGCTCTACTTCGGGACGTGGCGCGCGTCGGCACTCGCCGCCACGGGCCGGATCGAGGTGCTCGACCCGGCCGCGCCCGAGGCCGCTGACGTTCTCTTCGGCACGCGCGAATCGGTGTGGTGCGGTACGTTCTTCTGACCGTTGACCAGACGTTTCGCGCAGAGGAGCGGGATTGATGCGCGCCGTGCCGGTGCTGCTGTTGTGCGGCTTGGGAATGCTCGCCGCCGCGGGCTGCGACAGCGGGACGCCCCCGCCTCCGGTCCACACCGTCACGGTCACGCCGAACAGCCCCGCGGAGCCGGGCATCCCGTCGTCGTCCGCGCCCAGCTCGTCGGAAGCGATGCGGGTGTTCGATTCCCGGGTGATGGCCTCGGCCGTCACCCGGCTCCTCACCACCGACTACAAGATGGCGAACGTCGGCACGGTGTCCTGCCCCGACCGGCAGCCCGTCGCCGACGGCTCGCGGTTCCAGTGCACTGTGGACATCGCGGGCGCGACGAAACACGTCCCCATCACGGTGACCGGCGCGGACGGCAAGTACCGCGTCGACCCGCCGCAATAGCTCAGCCGCGGTAAATCCGATGGCCGCGCGGCGGCGGCATTGGTTCAATCGGGTCATGAGCGACTACGTGGTGCGCCAGATCACCGACGCCGAAAGCCGCGAGACCTTCGACCTTCTGGTGCGTTCCCTGCACGGAAACCCGCCCTCGGACGAGCGCTGGGCGAAGGTCAGCGATTCCTGGGCGGCGGACGGTCGGACCGGAGCGTTCCACGACGGCGAAGCCATCGGCATCGCCAGCTCGTTCGCGACCACGCTCACCGTCCCCGGCGGCGCCACGGTGCCGATGGGCGCGGTCGACGGCGTCGGCGTCCGCGCGGACTGGACCCGCCGCGGCGTGCTCACCGCGATGATGGACCGCCAACTGCACGACTTCGTGCGGCGCGGCCACGTCGTCGCCGCGCTGCACGCGAGCGAAGCGCTCATCTACGGCCGCTTCGGCTACGGCGTCGCGACCCGCATGGCCACCCTGCAGGTCAAGCAACCCGCGCCGCTGCGCGAAAGCGTCGACCTCCCCGGCCGGGTCCGGCTGCTCGCCACCGACGAGGCGATCGCGACGATTCCCTCGCTGTACCAACGAATCGACACCCACCGGCCGGGCATGATCGCCCGCCCGGAACCCTGGTGGCCCATCGCGTTCAACTGGCACCTCCACCCGGACGGCGGCAACCACCGCGTGGCTGTCCACACTGGACCGAACGGCGACGACGGCTTCGCCGTGTTCCACGTCGTGCCGCAGAACAGCTACCTCGACCCGGAGCGCGGCGCCGCGCTCGAAGTCCACGAGCTGCACGCGGCGACCCCGGAAGCGCTGGCCGGGCTGTGGCGGTTCCTGCTGTCGGTCGACCTGATCGAGGTCGTGAACGCGCGCGGCCGTCCGGTGGACGATCCGGTGGGGCTGCTGCTCGTCGACCCGCGCCGGGCGCAGACGATCGGCGTCGACGACGAACTGTGGCTGCGGTTGATCGACGTTCCGGCTGCGCTCGCCGCGCGCACGTACGGCTCGCCGGAACCGGTGGTGCTGGAGGTGAACGACCGCGTGCTGCCGGACAACCGCGGCCGTTACCGCCTCAGCAGCAACGGGGTCGAGCGCACGGAGGCCGAGGCGGATCTGCAGCTCGACGTCGACACCTTGGCGATGCTGTACCTCGGCGCGTGGGAAGCCGGTCCGCTCGCGTTGTCGGGCCGGATCGCCGGTGCGAGCGCGGAAACCCTGGCACGCGTGGACGCGCTGTTCCGGACCGGGACCCAGCCCTGGACCGGCACGCACTTCTGACCGGAGGGGTTCCAGCGCCCGCCCGGGCGCTGGAACCCCTCCGCTGTCGTCAGGCTCCCGGCAGAGCCGCCAGCAGTCGCTCCACCGAACGGCCCAGGTTCCACCGCTCGGCCAGTTCCGCCACCCGCTCCGGATCGGCGGGCGCGGCAGGCACCGCGTCCGGCCCGGACTGCTCGACCGGCGCGTCCACCGCGACCCGCACCACCGTGGGCGCGACAGCCAGGTAATCCGCGGCGTCGGAGAGCCGCAGCCGGGTCTTCAGCGGCACCCGCGAATCCCCGGCCGAGGACGCGGCGACGAGTTCCTCCAGCGACCCGAACTGGGTGATCAGCTTCGCCGCGGTCTTCTCGCCGATCCCGGCCACGCCCGGCAGCCCGTCCGACGGGTCGCCGCGCAGGGCGGCCATGTCGGCGTAAGCGGGCCCGGCCTGGTCGACCGGAACGCCGTACTTCTCGGCGATTTCCCGCTGCCCCAGCACTTCCGCCTTCGCCCAGCCCTTGCCGACGTACACGACCGACGTCGGCGTCGGCTCCTCGCGCACCAGCTGGAACAGGTCCCGGTCGCCGGTGATCACCTCGACCGGCGCGTCCTTCTCCCGGGTCGCGAGCGCGCCGATCACGTCGTCCGCCTCGTACCCGGCGGCCTCCGCGACGGCGAACCCGAACGCCTCCAGCACTTCCAGGATGATCGGCACCTGCGGGGTCAGCGTGTCGGGCACCTCCTCGACGTCCGCCCCGCCGCCCCCGGCCTCGGCGACCCGGTGCGCCTTGTAGCTCGGCAGCAGATCGGTGCGGAACTTCGGCCGCCAGTCCGCGTCGAGACAGGCGACCAGCCGCGACGGACGGCGGTCGGTCAGGATGCGCGCGATCGTGTCGGTGAACCCGCGCACGGCGTTGACCGGCGTCCCGTCGGGCGCGGTCATCGAATCGGGCAGCGCGTAGAACGAGCGGAAGTAGAGGCTCGCGGAATCGAGGAGAGCGAGTGGTCCGGTCACCCGCACAGCCTGCCACGTCCGCCCCGCGGGCTCACCCGACGCGCCGGTCCAGCCGCGACGGCCACCAGATCCGCCCGCCGAGGTCGACCGTCAACGCGGGCACCAGCAGCGACCTGACGAGAAGCGTGTCCACCAGCACGCCGAACGCGACGATGAACGCGATCTGGGCGAGGAACAGGATCGGGATCACCGCCAGCGCGGAGAACGTCGCCGCGAGCACCACCCCGGCCGAGGTGATCACGCCGCCGGTCACCGCGAGCCCGTGCAGCGTGCCGTCCCGGGTGCCCCGCCGTTTCGTCTCCTCGCGCACCCGGGTCATCAGGAAGATGTTGTAGTCGATCCCGAGCGCCACGAGGAACACGAACCCGAACAACGGCACCACCGGGTCCGCGCCGGGGAAGTGCAACAGGTGGTTGAACACCAGCGCCGAGACGCCCATCGTGGCGGCGAACGACAGCACCACCGTCGCGATCAGCAGCAGCGGGGCCAGCAGCGCGCGCAGCAGCAAGGCCAGCACGGCGAAGATCACCACCAGCACGATCGGGATGATCACCGCCCGGTCCCGCTGCGAGGTCCGCTGCGTGTCGAGCTGGATCGCGGTCTGCCCGCCGACCTTCGCCTCCGCCGACGGCACCGCGTGCACGGCGTCGCGCACCTTGCCGACGGTCGCCACGGCGTCCTCGGAATCGGCTGGCGCGGAAAGGATCGCGAGCAATTCGACCCGCCCGCCGACTTCGAGCGGACGCCGGTCGGGCCCGGCGAGCGGGAAGACAGTCGCGACGCCCGGCACGCGCGCGGCTTTCGCCACCTCGGTCGCGGCCGCGGCGTTGGCGACGATCACCGCGGGCGATCCCGCCCCGGCGGCGAAGTGCCTGCCGAGCGCCTCCTGGCCGGTCACCGAATCCACCTTGTCGAGGAACACGTCGGACTGCGCGGTGCCGGACGCCTTGAGCTGGGGCAGGAACGCCGCCCCGGCGACGAGCACCAGCGCCGACAGCACCCAGACCGCGCGCGGGCGGGCGCCGACCGTGCGGGAGACCCGGCCCCAGATCCCGGAGGTCTCCGGATGCGGCGAACCGTGCCGCGGCCGGAACGGCCAGAACGCGCCGCGTCCGCACAGCACGAGCATCGCGGGCAGGAAGGTGGTCGAGGCGAGCAGTGCCGCGCCGATCCCGATCGCGGCGACCGGGCCGAGTCCCTTGTTCGAGTTGAGATCGCTGAACAACAGGCACAGGACGCCGAGAATGACCGTCCCCGCCGACGCCGCCACCGGTTCCAGCGTCGCCCGCCAGGCCAGCCGCATCGCCTCGAAGCGGCCCGGGGTGTCGCGCAGCTGCTCGCGGAACCGGGCGACCAGCAGGAGCGCGTAGTCGGTCGCGGCGCCGAACACGAGGATCGAGAGGATGCCCTGGCTCTGCCCGTTCAGCGCGAGGACGTCGTTCTTCGCCAGCAGGTACACCACGAGGCTCGCCAGGGCGAGCGCGAACACCGCCGAGACCAGGACCAGCAACGGCAGCAGCGGGCTGCGGTAGACCACGAGCAGGATCAGCGCGACGACCGCGCCCGCGACGAGCAGCAGCACGCCGTCGATCCCGCCGAACGCCGTCACCAGGTCCGCGATCTGCCCGCCCGGCCCGGTGACCAGCACGGTCAGCCCGTCCGGCCCGCCGCCGAGCTTCGCCCGGACCTCCTTGACGACCTCCGCCGGATTCCCGCCCGCGTCGACCGGCACCGAGAGCTGCGCGGCCTTGCCGTCCTCGGAGAACGTCGCGGGCTTCACCGGACCGGCGACCCCGGCGACCGCGTCGGCACGCGCGGGCAGCGCGCCGAGGTAGGCGCGGTCGGCCGTGCTCAGCCCGGCCTCGCGTTCCGCGACGACGATCGCGGGCAGCGTCTGGCGCGGAGTGAACGCCTTCTGCTCGTCCTGCACCTGCGTCGCTTCGGCCGAGCGCGGCAGGAACGCGGCATTGTCGTTCTTCGAAACCGTGCTCAGTTTTCCGGCGAACGGCCCGCCGAACCCGCCGACGGCGAGCCAGACGACGACGAGCAGCGCCGGGAGCACCCAGCGGACGCGGCGACGGCTCGACGCGGGCGGGATTCCGGGCTCAGCCATGGTGGATACAGTCCTTCGAGCGGAATAAGAGGGACGATATGTTCAGCAAGCTGAACATATCGCACGAGGGAGGGCGGATGGACACCGAGGAGACCTCGCCGGGCGACGGGGAGCTGGCGTCCTGGCCGACCGGGCGGCTGCTCGCCGTCGCGGCGCGGCTGGTCGAACAGACGTGGACCTCGGTGCTCGCGGGGCTGGGGCTGACCCACGCCGGGCTGATCGTGCTCCATCTGCTGGGCGAAGGCCCGCTCGCACAGCGCTCGCTCGCCCGTCGCTGCGAAGTGACCGACCAGACGATGAGCCGCACCCTCGACCGGCTTTCCCGAGAAGGGTTCGTCGCCCGCGCGCCCGACCCGGCCGACTCCCGCCGCCGCCTCGTCGCGATCACCGCCGCCGGCCGCGAAGTGCACGCGCGGGCGATCCACGCCGAACGGCACGGCACCGGCGCGTTCGGGGCCGCGGTCGCCAACGACCAGTTCCGCGCACAGCTGGTGCAGTTGATCTCCGGCCTGCGCGAAGACCGTTCCGGCGCACCCCCGGCCGGTCGGGACGAACGCGGCGGCGCCGGGTACTAGGCTCGGCGTCATGTCGAGCCGATCCCTCAACACGCCCGCTCCCGACGCCGCCGCGCTCCGCGCCCGTCTCGACCGCGCCGCGAAAGCGGCGGCCGCCGCCGACACCGACGCGCTGCTCGTCGCGCCCGGGTCCGACCTGCGGTACCTGCTCGGCCAGGCCGGCGGTTCCTTCGAGCGGCTGACCACTCTCGTCGTCCCCGCCGACGGCGCCCCCGCGCTCGTCGTGCCGAAGCTCGAGGCCCCCGGCTACGCCGGCGTGCCCACCGACGAACTCGGCGTCGAGGTGCTCACCTGGGTCGACGGCGACGACCCCTACCGGCTCGTCGCCGACCGGCTCGGCAAGCCCGGCCGGATCGCGGTCAGCGACTTCACCCCGGCCCTGCACGTGCTGTCCCTGCGCGCCGCGTTCGGCGACGCCGAGCAGACGCTGGCCGGCCCGATCGTGCGCGAACTGCGGATGCGCAAGGACGCCGCCGAGATCGACGCCCTGCGCAAGGCGGGCGCGGCCATCGACCGCGTCCACGCGCGGATGGGCGAGTGGCTGCGCGCCGGCCGCACCGAGGCCGAGGTCGGCGCGGACATCACCGCCGCCATCGTCGAAGAGGGCCACACGCACGCCGACTTCGTCATCGTCGGCTCCGGCCCCAACGGCGCCAGCCCGCACCACGACGTGTCCGAGCGCGTCATCGAGCGCGGCGACGTCGTCGTGATCGACATCGGCGGACCGGTGCCCGAGGGCTACAACTCCGACTCCACCCGCACCTACTCGATCGGCGAGCCGCGCGACGCCGACGTCGCCGAGACCTACGCCGTGCTGCAGCGCGCGCAGCAGGCCGCGGTCGACGCAGTCCGCCCGGGTGCCACCGCCGAAAGCATCGACAAGGCCGCGCGCGACGTCATCGACGCCGCCGGGTTCGGCGAGTACTTCATCCACCGCACCGGCCACGGCATCGGCCTCGACGTGCACGAGGAGCCCTACATCATCGCGGGCAACGCGCTGCCGCTCGAGGCTGGCATGGCCTTCAGCGTCGAGCCGGGCATCTACCAGCCCGGCCGCTGGGGCGCCCGGATCGAGGACATCGTGCTCGTCACCGACGCGGGCGTCGAGTCCGTGAACACGCGCCCGCACGAACTGGTCGTGCTGGACGCATGAGCGCAGTTCGGATCACCGCCGTTCGCGCCGCCGCCTCCCCGGCGACCAGCGTGGAACTCCCCGAGGAGGCGACGGCATGAGCGGCCCGCTGGAACCGCTCGACCAGTCGATCGTGCAGGAGCTCGCCGCCGACGGGCGGCGCAGCTTCACCGACCTCGCCGAACGGGTCGGGCTGTCGGTTTCGGCGGTGCACCAGCGGGTGCGCCGCCTCGAACAGCGCGGCGTCATCCTCGGCTACACCGCCCGGCTCGACGGCGAGCAGATCGGCCTCCCGCTCACCGCGCTGATCTCGCTCACCCCGAACGACCCGGCCGCCCCCGACGACTACCCGCAGCGGATCCAGCACATCACCGAGATCGAGTCCTGCTACTCCGTGGCGGGCGACGAGTCCTACATCCTGCTGGTGCGGGTCGCGTCGCCGCTCGGCCTCGAAGACCTGCTCCGGCGGATCCGGGAGGCGGCGAAGGTGTCCACCCGGACGACGGTCGTGCTGTCGACGCCGTTCGAGGGGCGGTCGCCGACGTTGTGAGAGCCGCCGACGCTGTGCGAGTGGTACGGTAAAAGGTATGGCAACACGTAAGGTGACACTCTCGCTCGACACCGGTGCGCTCGAGTACGCCGAGCGGGCCGCGAAAGCGCACGGAATTTCGGTCTCGTCCTGGCTGTCTAAGGCGGCTCGGCGCGAGGCGGTTCGGACTGGGTATACCCCGCAGCGGGCTCCTCTCACGCCGTCGGCCGAGGCGGATGAGGCGGAGCGGGCGGCTGCGGAGAAGGAGATGCGTGCGCAGGGGTGAGGTTTGGACTTACCACCCGCCTACTGATCCCGCGCGGCAGCGGACAGTCGTCCTGCTGTCCTCGGACGGGGTGAATGAGTCCGAGCGGCCTTGGTTGCTCGGGACTGAGCTGCTGGATCGGGATCCGCAGGACATTCTTGGGGTGGCGGTGGATGCTCGGTATTGGGTGTCCACGTTGAATTTGACGCGGTTGTATCGGCCTTGGTTGGCGGAGCGCGTCGCTGAGGTTGACGTGGATGTTCAGGAGCAGATTGATGTGGCTTTGAGGGCTGCGTTGGATTTGTGAATCCTGGTGCGGGGTTTCGGCTCGTCGCCTGGCGGCGACATTGCCGTGGGGGTTGCGTGGGGGCACCCCGAAGCTGATGGTGACTACGCGCGGAAAGGCTTGTCAAGACGGGAAAGATGCCTTGACAAGCCTTTCCGCGCGTGTTTTTGGCTTCGTATCGGGGTGCGGGGGGTGTGGCTGCACTGAGTTGGTTGGGTGCGTCGGCTGCGGTTGGGGAGGGGGTGTGGGGCTAGCGCCCCAATGTGGCATTGGGTGCATGTGACGCATCGAATGCCACATTGGGTGCATCGCAGCGGCTCGGAGAGGTCCGTGAAGGGCACCCTCACGGACAGCGGCGGGTCGTGAGGGGAACCCTGAGGGAATCAGAGTCCGTGAAGGTGGCCCTCACGGACTGCTGCCGGGGTGAAGCGGCGCGGGAGTCAGCTGACTGGTTCGGGGACGGCGTGGAGTTTGCCGTCGGGGCCGGTCAGGCAGGAGGCGTTTCCTTGCTGCCTCGTGAGGAAATCCGTCAGGCAGTCGGCGATGGCGGCGTGTCCGGCGGCGTTGGGGTGGAAGGATTCCTGCAGTGCGTGCGTCGCCCGATCGACCTGCGTCAGGTCATTCAGGTGCAGAGTGAGCCTCGTGAACCATTCCGCTGCCGGGTTCGCGCCGCCGGAGCAGGCTTCGTGGTTTTCGCCTGCTCGGGCCAGGTCCAGGAAACGGGCGCCGGATTGGGTGGCCGCTTGTTTGATGCCTGCGGAAAGGGTGCTGATTCCGGTGGTCGAAATCCACTGCAGGTCGTCGGTCCGGAAGGGGCAGCCGTTGAGGCTTTGCAGATCCGGCGGGATGTTCGGGCCCACGGGAGTGGCGTAGGACTGCAATACCAACTGGTAGTCCGCGGGAACGTATCCGGCGTCCGCGAGCACCTTTTTTACGTCGCCTACCGCATTCGCCACTTTGGGGACCATGGCGTCCACTTTGGACTTCCAGGTTTCCTTCAACGCGACGTTGCAGGACGGGCCGTCGGAGGAGAACCAGGCTTTGAAGCATTCGCTCACTTGCGCGGAGAACTTCGGGTCGTCGTTCGCGCCCACGGCGATCACGACGGCCGAGACCCGGTGGTCTTTGACGACGTCGGCCAGCTGTGCGGCTTGGGAGCGTTCGCCCCACTGTTTGGCCTCGCCCAGGGCGACTTGGGCGGCGGGAGCACCCGAACAACCCAGGTTGACCCGGGCGGTGACGCCGGGGACGCGGACCTTTTCCACGAACGCGGCGGACGAGCGGTGGCACCAGTCGCCGTTCTTGCCGTCGGTGTCGGGGGTGTAGGCGCCGGCGCCTTCGCCGGAGACGGTGCTGTCGCCCAGCGAGACGATGGTCAGCGGGCCGCGGCCGGGCGGGCCTTGCCGCGGGAATGGCTGGCCTGGGCGGCTCTCGCTGCCGAAAAAGACGAAAAAGCCCACCAGAACAGCTACGCAGGCGAGGACCAGCGCCCCCCACCACCACCGGAATCGTCGCATCGCTTGCCAAGTCTAGCGAGAACTCCGAAGGCGCCGTCAGGGTTTGGGGTGGCTGGGACGCGGGTCACCGTCCGCTGTTCGTCCAATGTGGACTCAAGGGGTCATTCGGCCGCCCAGGCCGGGGGCTTGCGGTGGGTCCACGGGGCGGCTTGTTCCAGCTGCCCGGCCAGGCGGAACAGCAGGTCTTCGCGGCCGAAGGCGGCGGTGAACTGCATGCCGACGGGGAGTCCTTCGGCTTCGGCCAGCGGGACGGACATCGACGGAACCCCTGAAACGTTCGCGGCCGCGGTGTAGGGGGAGCGGTCCAGGAGACGGGCTAGCCAGCCGAGGCCGTCCAACTGGTCGGTGCCTTCGCCGTAGACGCCTAGCGGGACCGGCGGCTCGGGCAGGGTGGGGGAGAGCAGGAGGTCGTAGCGGGCGAAGTGCTGGGCGAAGGTTCGGGAGACCTGATTGCGGATGGTCAGCGCGCGGACGAACTCGTCGGCGGTGACCTGGTGGCCGTAGCGGTAGCTGGCGAGGGTGACCGGTTCCAGGGTGGTCTCGTCGACGGGGCGGCCGGTCGCGGCGGCGATGCTGTCGATCCACGGGGCCAGGTTCGCGGTCCACATCCGGGCGTTGCCCAGGACGAATTCTTCCCAGGAGACGCCCAGACCCAGCGGAGTTTCTTCGATGTGGTGGCCGAGGGAGTCCAGCAGGCGCATGGTTTCGGTGAGGGCTGCGGAGACTGGTGCGGTCGGCTGTCGGCCGCCCCATGGCTGGCGGAGGACGGCGATGCGCAGGCGGCCTGGGGGCAGTTGGGCTTCGGTGGCGTACGGGCGGTCCGGGCGGGCGGCGAAGTACGGGTCGCCGGGTTCGGGGCCTTCGATCAGGTCCAGCAGGACGGCGCTGTCTCGTACGGTTCGGCTCAGGCTGCCTTGTACGGCCAGTCCGCTGAAGACCTCGTCGGCGCCCGGACCCTGCGAAACCCGGCCTCGGGTCGGCTTCAGACCGAACAATCCGTTGCTGGAGGCGGGGACTCGGATGGAACCCGCGGCGTCGGTGGCGTGTGCGAGGGGCACGATTCCGGCGGCGACTGCGGCGCCGGAACCGCCGCTCGAGCCGCCTGCGCTGCGGTCCAGGGACCACGGGTTGCGGGTCGCGCCGTAGAACTCCGGTTCGGTTGTGGTGCTGTACGCCATTTCCGGGGTGGTTGTGCGGCCGATCGTCACCAAGCCCGCCTCGCGGAAGCGCCGCATGAGGTACGAGTCTTCGGGGGACACGGCGCCTGCGGCCAAGCGGCTGCCCAGCTCGCTGCGCTTGCCTGCCATGGCGACGCCCAGGTCCTTGATCAGGAACGGCACGCCTGCGAGCGGTGCCGAGCCGGGGGCCGGGGTGTCTTCGGGCGGCCAGGTTTCGACTACTGCGTTGATCTGCGGATTGACCGCTTCGACAGCCCGCGCGGCCGCGTCGGCGACCTCGGCCGCCGTGACTTCGCCGCGGGCGATCAGGTCCGCCAAGGCGACGGCGTCGCAGCTCGCGTATTCGGAGATTTTCACCAGTAGGCCCTTCGGGAGACTCATCCGTATTGAGTGATACCGAGTGGTATCACGGGGGACGGTTGTGTACCGTAGCCGGGGACGAACCGGATTGCCAAGCCCTCCCGAGGAAGAACCGATGACGAGCACCTCCGACCGGCGGCCGACCCGGGTCGCGACGTTGCCGCCTCGCGAGCGCATCCTCGACGCGGCCGAGGAGCTGTTCCTCAACGAGGGCGTGGTGCGGGTCGGGGTCCAGGCGATCGCGGACCGCGCCGGGACCACGAAGATGGCGATCTACCGGCACTTCGGCACCAAGGACGCGCTCATCGCGGAATGGCTGCGGATCGTCGTGCACGACTACTCCGCGGCGTTCGACGCGGCGGAACAGGCGCATCCGGACGATTTCGCGGAGCAGATCCGCGCGGTGGGCCGGTTCATCGTCGACGGGCTGCCCGAGTTCTCCCACCGCGGCTGCCCGTTCACGAACTCCGTCGCCGAACTGCCCGACCCGGACCATCCCGCGCGGCGGCTGATCAGCGAGCACAAGACCCGTCAGTTCGGCAGGCTCCGGGCGATGTGCGAGGGACTCGGGCTGCCCGATCCGGAGCTGGGCGCGGCGGAGCTGACGTTCGCGATGGAGGGGGCGCAGATCGCGGTGCAGAACGGCGGTGTCGAGAACGTCGGCGCGCAGCTGACGAAGATCGTCGAAGGGGTCGTCGGTCGTGGGAAAGCGCGCTGAGGGCGGGCACCCGGCGAAGAAGTGCTCAGTCGCCGGGAGTCAAGCTGAGAGCGGCCCGTTTGCGTTGCAGCAGAAGGCGTTCGGCCTCGTTGGCGACCAGGTGTAGAGCCTTGTCGTAAGCGTCCGCGGCGTCGGCGGTTCGGCCTAGCCGGGCGAGCAGATCCGCCCGGACGGCGTGGAAGAGGTGCCGGTTGCTGAGGTCGAGACTGTCCACAATGGTCAGCGCGACACCCGGACCCTCGACCTCAGCGACCGCGACGGCGCGGTTCAGCGCGACGATCGGAGTCGGGGCCAGGGCGAGCAGCTGGTCGTAGAGGGCGAGGATCTGGGTCCAGTCGGTGCCGTCGCTGTGGACGGCGTTGATCGCGGCCTGGATCTGGTACGGCCCGGGGCGGTCGAGCCGCAGGCACTGGCGGACCAGGTCTTGGCCTTCGGCGATCAGCGTCCAGTCCCAGCGGTCGCGGTCCTGGTCGGGCAGCAGCACCGGGATTCCGTCGGCGTCGAGGCGGGCCGCGCGGCGGGATTCGGTGAGCAACTGCAGGGCGAGCAAGCCCAGGACTTCGGGTTCGTCGGGCAGCAGCGCGGCCAGGATCCGGGTCAGGCGGATCGCCTCCGCGGCGAGGTCTGGTCGGGTGAGATCGGGGCCGGTGCTGGCGGTGTGGGCTTCGGTGAAGATCAAGTACAGCACCGCGAGGGCGGCGTTGAGCCGCGAGGGGAGGTCGGCGGCGTCGGGTACGCGATAGGGGATTCGGGCGTCGCGGATCTTGGCTTTGGCGCGCACCAGCCGTTGTGCCAGCGTCGGTTCCGGGACGAGGAACGCGTGCGCGATCTCGGCGGTGGTGAGGCCGCCCAGCAGCCGCAGGGTGAGGGCGACTCGGGCGGGTGCGCTGAGAGCGGGGTGGCAGCAGGTGAAGATCAGCCGCAGGCGTTCGTCGGGGACCGCGCCTTCGGCGAACGGTTCGGCGGCGTGCAGGAGCGCGGCTTGCGCGTGACGGTCGGCGCGGGTGGATTCGCGGCGGAGCCGGTCGATTCCGCGGTTGCGGGCGGTGGTGACCAGCCAGCCCGCGGGGCTCGGCGGCAGCCCTTCGGCACGCCATTTCACGGTGGCGATCGCGCACGCCTCCTGGACCGCGTCCTCGGCGAGGTCCAGGTCCCCGAAGACGCGGGCCAGCACGGCGACCGCGCGGCCGTGCTCGGCGCGGAAGATCCGCTCGAGCACGGCCGTCGAGATCAGTGGAACTCCCGGACTTCCACCGGCAGCGTGGTGATTTCCGAGATCCGCCGCGCCCATTCGGCCGCGACCTCCGAGTGGGGCGCGGTCACGATGGTGAAGCCGCCCAAGTGTTCCTTGCCCTCGGCGAACGGCCCGTCGGTGCAGAGGACGTCCTCGCCGGACGCGCGGACGACTCGAGCGGCGGGCGCCGGACGCAGTCCGCCCGAGAACACCCAGACGCCGGCGGCTTTCATCTCGTCGGTCACCGCTTCGAGGCGCGCGGCGATGTCCGCCAGCACCTCGGGATCCGGGGTCCCGCTGTCGGGCTGGTAGATCCCGAGCAGGTACTGCGGCATGCGGCCCCTCCTTCGCTCAGCGTTGCCGGGCGGGGCGCACGATCATCTCGGTGACGTCCACGTCGGCCGGCTGGTCGAGAGCGTAGGCGATGGCGTCGCCGATCGCTTTCGGTTCGATCGCGTCCTTGCGGTAGATCCGCATGACCTCCCGCGTTTCCGGGTCGCTGATCGTGTCCGCCAGCTCGGACGTCACGACGCCGGGGGAGACCGTGGTGACGCGGATCGACGGATCGCATTCCTGCCGCAGGCCCTCGGTGATCGCCCAGGCCGCGTATTTCGTCCCGCAGTACACCGCGGCGGTCGGGGTGACCTGGTGCGCGCCGATCGAGGCGACGGTGACGAAGTGGCCCCGGCGCTGGCGGGTGAAGTGCGGCAGCGCGGCGGCGATGCCGTGCAGCAGGCCCCGGACGTTGACGTCGATCATCCGGTCCCATTCCTCGACCAGCCCGGCGTCCAACCGCGACAGCGGCATCACGCCGGCGTTCGCGATGAACGCGTCGATCTCGCCGTGGTCGCGCACCGCGCGGTCGACGAACTCGGCGACGTCGGCGCGGTCGGTCACGTCGAGGCGGTGGAATTCGATGCCGCGGGTGCTGGCGGCGAGTTCGGCCAGGCGGTCTTCGCGGCGCGCTCCGGCGACGACGTGCCAGCCGTCGGCGGCGAGGCGGCGGGCGGTGGCTTCGCCGATGCCGCTGCTGGCACCAGTGATCAGGGCGATCTTGGTCATTCGGATTCCTTCGGGAAGTCGGCGGACAGGGTGACGTCGCGCCAGTCGTCGAACGTTTTGCGGAGGGTGTCGAGGCGGGCGGTGGCGATGGCGTAAGCCGCCTGGCCGAGCAGCAGGCGCAGCGGCGGTTCGGCGGAGGTGACGGCGTCGATCACCGCGGTCGCGGCGCGGTCCGGGTCGCCGGGCTGCTTGCCGTAGGTGGCGAGCGTCGAGGTGCGGCGCGCGCCCGCGGTGTCGGCGTAATCGTCGATGCGGACGGCGGATTCCCGCATGGACGGGCCCGACCAGTTGGTGCGGAACGCGGCCGGTTCGACGATCGTGACGCCGATGCCGAGCGGCGCGACCTCGGCGGCGAGCGACTCGCTGAAGCCTTCGACGGCGAACTTCGTGGCGTGGTAGTAACCGGTCGCGCCGAAGGCGGCCAGCCCACCGAGCGACGAGACCGAGACGATGTGACCGCTGTGGCGGGCCCGCATTCCCGGGAGGACGGCGCGGGTGAGCGCCATCAGGCCGAAGACGTTGGCGTCGAACAACGCGCGGATCTCGGCGTCTTCGCCTTCTTCGGCGGCGGCGAGGTAGCCGTAGCCCGCGTTGTTGACGAGCACGTCGATCCGGCCGAAGACGCGTTCTGCTTCGGCGACCGCTTCGGTGATCTGCTGCTGGTCGGTGACGTCGAGCGCGACCGGGACCGCGCGGCCGGGGTATGCGGCGACGAGGTCCGCGACGCGTTGCGGATCGCGGGCCGTCACGACCGCGCGCAGGCCGCGTTCGAGGACGGCGGTCGCGAGTGCGCGGCCGAGACCGGTGGAACATCCGGTGATAAACCAGACTGGTGCATTGTTTTCAGACATGGATCTACCCTTGGGTGAATTCGGAAATTGCGAAAAAAGCGTCAGTGCTGCGGGTGGTCGCCGGCGGCGAGACTGCCCAGCAGCCCCAGTGCGGCCTCCGACGGACTGCCCGGATCCGCTTGGTACACCACGAGTTGCTGGCCAGGAGCACTGTTCAAGGTCATCGATTCGTAGTGCAGGGTGAGCATTCCGACGAGCGGGTGCCGGAACCGTTTCGTCTCGTGCGTTTTCTGCCGGAGGTCGTGGCGCGCCCACAACCGGCGGAAATCGGCGCTCTTGAGCGACAATTCGCCGACCGCCTCGATCAAGAGCGGATCGTCCAGATCGGCGCCCGCCGCCGATCGGAGGCCGCCGACGGTGTTGACCGCGACCTGCTCCCAATCCGGGTAGAAATCCCGGGCGTCGGGGTCGAGGAACACCAGCCGCAGCAGGTCGCCGCTGTGTTCGTGCCCGCCGAACAGCGCTCCGCCGAGCAGATTCGAGGCGAGGACGGTCATGCACCGGCCGAGCACGACCGCGGGCGTCTGCGGCCACGCGTCCATCAGCCGCACCAGCCGCGGGCTCACGCGTTCCCGCGCCGGGCGTCGCTTGGGCCGCTTCGGCCGGGCCAGCGAATGCAGGTGGGCGAGCGCCTCGTCGTCGAGTTGCAGCGCCCGGCCGAGCGCGTCGACGACCTGCGCCGACGGCGTGCGCTCCCGGCCCTGCTCAAGCCGCACGTAGTAGTCGGTACTCACCCCGGCCCGCTGCGCGACCTCCTCCCGGCGCAGGCCGCTGACCCGGCGCCGGGTGTCGGCGAGCAGGTCCGCGTCCGCCGGGGCGGTGGTGCCGCGCCGGGCCCGCAGGAACTCGCCGAGGAGGTTGTTGTCGCTCATGGACCCAGGCTAGATCGCCGACGGCGGCCGTGGAGGCGTCAAAGGGGGTGTGGTTCTCCCACCCTCGCGGTACCCCGGCGCGCAGTGGTTCAAACCTATCCGGGCGCGTGCTGCCCGCGCGCACCGCGGCCGCGGGACCGGCAGGCAGACTGTTTTGACTGGTCAGCGGCACCGGCCGACCCTGCTGAGACCACCCCCCTCGACCGGAAGGCCCACCATGCGCCGAACCCCGTTGATCCTGGCCGCCATGGCCGCCGTGTCGATGGCCGCCGCGCCCGCACAGGCGGCCGAAACCTGGACCACGGTGTTCGAGGACACCTTCGACGGCCCCGCCGGCACCGGCCTCGACCCGCAGAACTGGCTCTACGACAAAGGAACCGGCTACCCCGGCGGCGCGGCGAACTGGGGCACCGGGGAGATCGAGACGTCGACCGACTCGACGGACAACGTCTACCACGACGGAGCCGGGCACCTGGTGATCAAGCCGCTGCGGGACGCGAACGGCGCGTGGACGTCCGGCCGGATCGAAACCCAGCGCACCGACTTCGGCGCGCCGGCGGGCGGGCAGATGGAGATGAGCGCGACGATCCAGCAGCCGAATCCCGACCGCGGCCTCGGCTACTGGCCCGCGTTCTGGGCGATGGGCGCGGACGCGCGGCCGGTCGGCGCGACGAACTGGCCGAGCATCGGCGAACTGGACATCATGGAGAACGTGAACGCGCTGGACAAGCACTCCAGCACGTTCCACTGTGGACAGTGGGCGGGGGAGTGCCACGATCCGGACGGGATCAGCAGCGACCTGCAGGACTGCGCCGGCTGCAAGACCGGGTATCACACGTATTCGGTGGTGGTGGACCGCCGCGACGCGGCCGCGGAGGAGCTGCGGTTTTCCCTGGACGGCAAGGAAACCTTCGCGGTGAAGCAGAACCAGGTGTCCGACGCCACCTGGAAGGCCGCGGTGGACCACGGGTTCTTCGCCATCTTCGACGTGGCGATCGGCGGGTCCTATCCGAACAAGGTGTGCGGGTGCACCAGCCCCGGGGCGGACATCACGCCCGGGGCGGGGATGAGCATCGACGCGTTTTCGGTGAAGGTCAGCAAAAGCTGAATTTCGGCCACGGGTCGATCCGGACGCGGCCGAGTCGCGGCGTGGACCATTCGACGCGCTCGGCCGCGGATCGGTGACCACAACGCTGGCCCCGCACTCCGCCAATTCACCTGCGACCAGCTGGAGCGGCAGGCCGTCGGCACGCGGGGCGGCTTCGGCGTACACGTCTCCCTCCGCGACGTCCTCGGCCTGGGCGTTCGCTCAGCGTCGTCCAAGCCCGCATGCAGGTCCCTCAGCTGCTGACAGGGAATCTCCGAGAGCCCTGTTAAGCAAGGCCGCCGCATGCCGCGCGCGGGTCCGCGACCCGGTAGGTACCGTGATCAACGCAGCAGCGGGCGGAGGGGGACAACGTGAGCAATCCATTGGTGGCGCCGGTGAAGGAGACCTCGGCGATGGCCGGGGTCCCGTTGCTCGAGGACGCCACCGGGCTCAAAGACGCGATCGAGAGCAAGAACTGGGCCGCGGTCGCGATCGGGGCCGTCGGCACCGCGCTCGACGTCCTCACCGCTGTCATGGACCCGTTCGGCGCGATCTTCGCCGCGGGCGTCGGCTGGCTGATGGAGCACGTTGGCCCGCTGAAGCAGGCCCTCGACGCGCTCACCGGCAACGCCGACCAGATCAGCTCGCAGGCGCAGACCTGGACCAACGTCGCCAAGGAACTCGAAGGCGTCTCCGCCGACCTCGGCGACCTGGTCAAGAAAGACCTCGAGAACTGGCAGGGCGAGGCCGCCGACAGCTACCGCAAGCGCGCCGAGGACACCTCCGCGCTCATCGCCAGCGCCCAGAAGGGTTCCGAGGGCGCGGCGAGCGGCGTCAAGACCGCGGGCGAGATCGTCGCGGCGGTGCGGTCGCTGGTGCGGGACACGATCGCGGACCTGGTCGGGCACCTCATCTCGTGGGCGCTGCAGGTGCTGCTCACCGCCGGCATCGGGATGGCCTGGGTGGGCCCGCAGGTCGCGGCGGCGGTCGCGAAGACCGCGTCCAAGATCACCCAGATCACGACCAAGCTGGTCAAGGCTTTCAAGGCGCTCATCCCGCTGCTGAAGAAGGCCGGGACGCTGTTCGAGGACGCCGGAAAGGCGTTGAAGGGGCTCAAGGGCGGCAAGAACGCTCCCACGCACACGCCCAAGGACATCCACGTCAAGTCCGAGGGCACCCGCTCCGGCCCTGGCGGCAACGAAGGCACGCACACCTCCGGCGCCGAGGGCGGCGGTGGCGGTGGGCACCACGGCGGTACGGGCAATACCGGCAACACCCACTCCAGCAGTTCGGAAGGCGGGGGCGGGCACGAAGGCGGCGGCCAAGGCGGCTCCGGGTCGCACGACACCGGCGGCAACGACGTCCACACGTCGTCGACGCAGCAGCCGAGGGGCAACCAGAACCCCGCCGAACACCACACCGACCCCAAGGACGTCCGGGACTGCGGCGACCCGATCGACGTCGCCACCGGCGCGGTGTTCCTGGTCCAGGAAGACCTGCGCCTGCCGGGAATGCTGCCGCTGACAGTGGAACGGACGCACCGCTCCTCCTACCGCTCCGGCGGCTTCTTCGGCCCCACCTGGTCCTCCACGCTGGACGAACGGCTCGAGATCCGCGACGACGGCCTGCACTACGCCGCCCCGAACGGCGTGCTGGTCCGCTTCCCCTATCCGCGCGACATCGAGGCCGTGGCCACCGACGACGGGCCGTACCTCGCGCTGCGCCGGATCACCACCGGGTTCATCGTCGGCGACCCGCAGAGCAACGTCATCCGCTACTTCACCGGCGACCCCGACGACCGCACCCTCCGCCTGCACGCGCTGGCCGACAGCTCGGGCAACCGGATCGTCTTCCGTTACGAGGACGGCGTGCCGGTGGAGATGGAGCACTCCGGCGGCTACCGGGTGAGGGTCGATTCGGCGGACGGGCTGGTCACCGCGCTGCGCGTGCCGGACGCGCCGGTCGCGATCCGGGAGTACCGCTACGACTCCGCCCGGCGGCTGACCGAGGTCGTCGACGCGGTCGGCACCTCGCACAAGTTCCGCTACGACGCCGACGGCCGGATGGTGCGCTGGGACGACGTCAACGGCCGCTGGTACGGCTACCAGTACGACAGCGCCGGCCGGTGCGTGCGCGCCCGGGGCGACGGCGGCTACCTCGACACCGAGCTGTCCTACGACCGGGAGAACCTGGTCACCACGGTCACCGACTCCCTCGGCGCGGTCCGCCGCTTCCAGCTCAACGAGCAGCTGAAGGTCGTCGCCGAGACCGACCCGCTCGGCAACACCTCGACCACCGAGTACGACGAGTACGGCCGCGTCACCGCCAGCGTCAACGCGCTCGGCCACGCCACCCGCTGGGAGTACGACGAGGTCGGCAACGTCGTCGCGGTCACCCGCCCGGACGGCACGCGGCTGGCGAACGAGTACGACGAGCGCGGCCTGCCGGTCTCGACGACCGGTCCCTCCGGCGACGTCTGGCGCTACGAGTACGACGAACAAGGCAGCCTGGTCAAGGAAATCGACCCGGCGGGCGGGAGCACGGCCTACACCTACGACCCGGTCTCCGGAGCGGTGGCGACGCGGACCGACGCGCTCGGCGGCGTCACCCGGATCGAGTCCGACGCGGCCGGTCTCCCCACCGCCATCACCGCTCCCGACGGCGCGGTGACCCGGTACAGCTACGACGCGCTCGGCGCGGTCGTGTCGATCACCGGACCGACCGGCGCGTTCGTGGAACGGGTGCGCAACGCGGCGGGCGATCTGGTGCAGCAGCGCAACGCCGACGGCACGGTGAGCAAGTTCGGCTTCAAGGCGGTCGGCAACGTCGAGGAGTCGGTCGACCCGCGCGGCGGCGTGCACCGGGTCGAGTACGGCGCGTTCGGCCTGCCGCTGTCCGAACAGGACCCGGACGGCGGCGTCCGGCGGTTCGGCTACGACACCGAACTGCGGCTCACGACGGTGACGAACGAACGCGGCCTGGTCTGGCGCTACGAATACGACCAGGCGGGCCGGGTCGTCGCGGAGACCGACTACAACGGCCGGGTCCTGCGCTACGGCTACGACGCGGCCGGGCAGCTCGTCCGCCGGGTCAACGCGGCCGGGCAGGCGATCGCGCTCGAATACGACGCGCTCGGCAGGCTCGTGCGGCGCGCCGCCGACGACGACGTCGCCGAATTCGCCTACGACCACGCGGACCGGATGATCCTGGCGCGCAACGGGGAGACCGAGGTCCGGTTCGACTACGACGCGGCCGGGCAGCTGGTGTCCGAGGCGATCAACGGCCGCGTCGTGCGGTCCCAGTACGACGCGCTCGGCAGGAGGATCGGCCGCCGCACGCCCAGCGGGGCGGAATCGTCGGTCGGCTACGACTCCGCGGACCGCCCGACCGCGATCACCACCGCGGGCCGCACCTTGCGGTTCGAGTACGACGCGGCGGGACAGGAAACGGTGCGCCGGCTCTTCGCCGGGACCGCGCCGGTGGCGGAGCTGCGCCAGCACTGGACCTCGACCGGGAAACTGCGCGGCCAGACCGTGGTGCGCGGCGAGGAGACCGTACAGCAGCGCGACTACCGCTACCTGCCGGACGGAAACCTTTACGCGACAGGCGATCTGCTCGCCGGGCCGCGTTCGTTCGAGGTCGGCCCGGGCGGCCGCGTCAGCGCGGTCCAAGGACCGGGTTGGCGGGAAACCTACGGCTACGACGCGGCCGGCGCGATCACCGAAGCGGGTTGGCCGGGCGACCCGGCCGCAGCAGGCCCCCGTGCCTACCGCGGCACCCTCGTCGAATCCGCCGGCGAAACCCGCTACGCCCACGACGCCGAGGGCCGGGTCGTGGTGCGGGAACGCCGCGGGCAGCGGTGGGAATACCAGTGGAATTCCGCAAGCAGGCTGACCGGCGTGCGCACCCCGGACGGCACGGTCTGGCGCTACCGCTACGACGCGCTCGGCAGGCGCGTCGCCAAACAGCGCCTCGACCACTCGGGCGCGGTGGCCGAGCAGATCGAATTCGCCTGGGACCACTACCAGCCCGCCGAGCAGGTGCACAGCGTCCCCGGCCGCCCGCAGGTCGCGACCGTGTGGGACTGGCTGCCCGACTCCGACCAGGTGCTCGCGCAGACCGAACGAACCCTCGGCGAACGCCCCGGCGAACGGTTCCACGCCGTCGTCACCGACCTGGTGGGAGCGCCCGCCGAACTGCTCGACGGCGCGGGAGCCCTGGCCGGGCACCAGCGCACGTCGCTGTGGGGCTCGGTCGTGGCGGAGGACGGCACCGCGCGCACTCCGCTGCGGTTCCCCGGCCAGTACTACGACCCGGAAACCGGGCTGCACTACAACATGCACCGCTATTACGACCCGGAAACCGGCCGCTACCTCTCGCACGACCCGCTCGGCCTCGGCCCGTCCCCGGACTCGCTGGCCTACGTGGACAACCCGAACGCGATGGTCGACCCCCTCGGCCTCACCGCCTCCGCCCCGGTCGGCCCGTGCCCCAAGAAGCTCGCGGAAATGCAGCGGCAGCAACAGCAACAGCAGGCGGCCGCGAACGCGTCGCGGACGAACAACAAGCGCAAACGCGGCAACACCACGTCCGGCCAGCCCCCGGCCAAGAAGGCCGCCAAGGAGCCGACGAATCCGCCCGGGACCTACGGAGACCGGAACAAGGAAGCGGCGCGGATCGGCGACGCGCACGGCTACAAGGTCGACGGGCAGCAGACCAACCAGCTCGAACACGCCGGGCTGCACAAGGCCGCCGCGGAAGACGGCAGCGGGGCCGCGCGGAAGCGGTCCGACGAAAAGACCCTCGAGAACGCCGGTTTCGGCTATTACGAAAGCCACGACTTCCACCGGATGCACCCGGGCACCGGAAGCGGCAAGCAGATGCACACCTCCGGCTTCACCGGCGGGAAGACGCACGACGAGCACCAGCTGACCTACGCCCACGCACAGCGGCAGGCCTACGAGCGCAAGGACACGTCCGGTCTGCTGCAGCTCAACCAAATGGGCTACTCGCACATGGAGGGCAAGTACACCCGGCCGACCTACCAGGTGCCGGGACGCCAGCCGCACGACACGTACGTGAGCCCGCAGGAGAAGGTCTACCACGGCGACAATCCGAAACACGTCCACCACCCGGACTTCCACGACCCGAAGCACGGCATCCACACCTACGGAACCGACACCAAACCGGTGCCCGGAAAGCAGCACCCGGACGGCTCCGAGGTGCGGGAACGGATCGAGAACACCCCGGAACAGCGGCAGGCTTCGGCGGACGCCTACAAACAGCGGGCGGAAGACGCGAAGGCCGAACAGGCCCGCCGCGACGACCTCAACGAACACCGCAGCGAAATCGAAAACGGCAACGACGCCGCGCGCAAAAAGGAGCTCAAGGACTTCGACGACGAGCAGCGGTGGATGCGCGGATCCGAGGATTCCTACCACCGCATGGTCGACGAAATGTACGCCGGCGGCAAGGGAATGCCGTATGCCCCGGCACCCGGCTCGAAGGCGCACGCCGACATGACCGCGTCCGGCGATTCGTTCGCGCGGACCGACCCGCTCACCGCGGGCGGCCGGGCCGAGGCGCACCTGGCGTACGAGCAGCGCCGGACCGGCGAATACCCCAAGGGATCCGCCGACGAACTGCTCGACAAATGGGGATTCCAGGCCCCGAAGGACAAGAACGACCCGATGTGGAAACGGTGGGAGAACGGCGATTACGACCCGCCGGAACTGCGCGGCCACGACGGGAACACCCCCATTTCGGACGCGAAGCGCGCCGAGATGAAGGAAATGCAGGAAAAGGCGCTCGCCCAGCAAATGCGGACCATGGATCTGGACAAGAACAGCGGGGGACGCTGACGCGCTGGTCAGCCCGCGCCGGACAGATCCGTCGTCTCGGCCAGCCGCGTTACCACCTCCAGGAGCGCGGCCGGCCGAGGGCCGTCGGAGCGCCATGCCAGCACGGTGTGCGCGGACTCGCCTTCGAGCGGCACAAACACCACACCGGTGCGGCGCAGGCTGTGGGCGGACCGCGCCAGCCGCGTCACGCCGACCCCGGCCGCGACCAGCCCCAGCAATCCCTGCACCGTCGCGGTGCGCTGCACGACGTCGGGCGTGAACCCGGCGGCGGCGAAGTCGGCGTCGTACTTGCGGTGCCACGGATCCCACGACGTGCGCGGGGTGAGTACCCACGGCTCGTCGGCGAGGTCGGCCAGGCGCAGGGAGGGGCGGTCGGCCAGCCGGTGGCCGGAGGGCAGGACCGCGCAGACTTCTTCGGTCAGGAGGGTGTGCGTCTCCAAGCCGTCGGCCAGCGGCGGGCGAGTGAAGCCAGCGTCGAACCGGCCGCCGCGCACCCCGTCGACTAGTTCGGCGATCGAGACTTCGGCGGTGGTGACGGTCAGCTCCGGCAGTTGCTCCCGGACTGCGCGCACGACCGGCGGGAGCAGGTAATTCGCCGTGCTGGCAAGGAAAGCCAGCCGCAGGGTGCCGATTTCGCCGCGGACCGCACGAGCGACCGTCGCCACCGCCGCGTCGGCACGGGCCAGCACCGCGCGCGCTTCCGGCAGGAAGAGTTCGCCGATCGCGGTGAGCCGGGCGCCGCGGGGGTCGCGGTCGAAGAGTTGCGCGCCGAGTTGGCGTTCCAACACGGTGATCTGCTGCGAGAGCGACTGCTGTGCGATGTGGAGGGTCGCCGCCGCGCGCGTGAAGCTCGTTGATTCGGCGACGGCGACGAAGTAGCGCAGCTGCCGCAGCTCAGGGGTCACAGGCTGAGACTGTAGCCCGCCAGCGAACCGGTGTTGGCGGACCCCAGTGGGCGCGCGCCACGATCGGAGGCGGAAGAAACCACTGGAGGGACTGCTCAATGACCGAGGAAACCGATGGCCGCGTCTGGCTGATCACCGGGTGCTCCAGCGGCTTCGGCCGCGAACTCGCCCAGGCCGCGCTGGCCGCGGGGGACCGGGTCGTCGCGACCGCGCGCAAGCCGGAAACGCTCGCCGGCCTCGCCGAATCCGGCGGGGACCGGGTGCGCACGGCCGCGCTGGACGTCACCGACCCGGCCCAGGTCGACGCCGCGGTGCGGACCGCGCTGGACGCGTTCGGCCGGATCGACGTGCTGGTCAACAACGCCGGGCACGGCTCGGTCGGCGCCGTGGAGGAACTGACGATGCCCGACCTGCGCGCGGTGCTGGAGGTGATGTTCTTCGGCGCGGTCGCGATGACCAAGGCCGTCGTCCCGCTGCTGCGGGAACAGGGGAGCGGGACGATCGTGCAGATGAGCTCGATGGGCGGACTGCTCGCGCCGCCCGCGTTCGGGGCCTACTGCGCGGCGAAATTCGCGCTGGAAGGCATGTCGGAGGCGCTCGCGGCGGAGGTCGCGCCGCTCGGGGTCAAGGTGCTGATCGTGGAGCCGGGCGCGTTCCGGACGTCGTTCGGCGGCGCGGCGATGCACCGCTCCCAGAAGATCGACGCCTACGCCGCAACGACCGCCGCCACCCGGGGCGCGATCGAAGGGATGGACGGGACGCAGCCCGGCGATCCGGCGAAAGCGGCGGCGGCGATCCTTCGCGCAGTGGACGCGCCGGACGCCCCGCTGCGGCTCGCGCTCGGCGGCGACGCCGTGGACGCGATCCGAGGCAAAATCGAGGCCCTGACCAAGGATCTCGACTCCTGGGAGTCGGTGAGCCGGACGACCGCGCTGAACAGTTGATCGCGCGGAGTTGTCGTCCGTGAGGGGAACCCTGAGGGACTCAGAGTCCCTCAGGGTTCCCCTCACGGACCTGAAGACGCGGGGTCACGCAGCCGGGATCAGGGGTAATTCGGGACGTT
>NZ_JBEXMH010000070.1:0-44115 GCF_040610415.1 Amycolatopsis sp. NPDC004079
CACCATCCCCACCCTCCACCGCAACAAACACACCCCCACCCAACTCCTCCACGCCCTCACCCACGCCCACCTCACCGGACTCACCGTGCACTGGCCCTCAGTACACGACCCGATCAACCACCCAGACCCGGACCTGCCCGGCTACCCCTTCCAACACGAGCCCTACTGGCTGCCCACGGCAACCACTGCCGCCGAGCCCGCGCGACTGGGACAGCAAGCTCTCGAACATCCGATCCTCGCCACCACGATCCACGCTCCGGACACCGACACTCATCTCTTCACCGGCCAGGTATCCACTGCCACCCACCCCTGGCTGGCCGACCACCAGGTGCACAACACCCCGGTGCTGCCCGCCACGGCGATACTCGACCTCGTCCTGCACGCGGGGCACCGCATCCGGTGCCCGCATCTGGCCGAGCTGACGGTCCACGCCCCCGTCGTCACCGCCGAACCCACCGCACTCCAACTCCACATCCACGCCCCCACCGACAACACCCGCACCTTCACCCTCCACACCAAACCAACCCACGACCCCCACCACCCCTGGACACCCCACGCCACCGGCACCCTCACCACCACCCCGCCCGCCGCTCCCCCGGAACCGGATCCGGCCTGGCCGCCCGCCGACGCCCAGCTCATCGACCTCGACAACCTCTACGAACGGTTCGACGCCTGCGGCATCCACTACGGGCCCGGGTTCCGCAACCTGGCCAGGGCCTGGCACCGGGGAGACGAACTGTTCGCTGAGGTCGCCGTCGGCGACGGCGACGGCGACGGCGACAGCGGTTTCGGCGTGCACCCCGCGCTGCTGGACGCCGCACTGCACCCGGTCGGGCACGCGAACACCACCGGCCGGACCTGGCTCCCGTTCAGCTGGACGGACGTGACTCAGGCTGCCGACAACCCCACGGCGCTGCGCGTCCGTTTGGTCCGCACGGACGACGCTTCCGTGTCTTTCACCGCGACCGATCCCAGCGGCGCGGTCGTGCTGCGGGCCGGTTCGCTGGCGTTGCGGGAGGCCCCGGCCGGCGTCGCGACCACAGCGGGCGTCCCGCTTTACGGCGTGGAGTGGAGCCCGGTGCCCGCACCGCCGAACGGGCGACCGGGCCGATTGGCCGTCCTCGGCGCGGAACTGGCGTCCCGCCTGCGCAAGTCCGGGATTGAGACCGACGAGTACCAGGACCTGACCGCCCTTCGCGAGGCGACCGGAACGCCCCGGCCCGAACTGGTGCTCGCGGCGGTTACGCCCGGTCAGGACACCGCCGCCGCTGCCCATGCGGCGACCCTCCGTGTCCTGGCGCTGATCCAGGACTGGCTGGCCGAACCGCGGTTCGCGGAAACGCGGCTGGTGTTCGCGTCCTGCGGCGCCGCTTCGACCCGCCGGGGCGAGCAGGCTCCCGATCTCGCCGGAGCCGCCGTGCTCGGGCTGGTGCGCTCAGCCGCCGCGGAGCACCCGGACCGGCTGGGGCTGGTCGATCTCGGCCGGGACGCCGGCCCCGAGGCGCTGCTCGCCGCGCTGGGCTCTGGCGAACCGGAGCTGGCGGTGCGGTCCGGCAGGGTCCTCGCCCCTCGGCTGGCCCGGACCGCGCAGGACAACGGGCTCGTCCCGCCCGCGGACAGCTCCGCGTGGCGGCTGGACGTGACCGAGCGCGGGACATTGGAGAACGTCACACTCGCCCCCGTCGACCAGCCGTGGCGGCCGCTGGAGCCAGGGCAGGTCCGGGTGGAGGTGCGCGCGATCGGGCTGAACTTCCGCGACACCTTGATCGCGCTCGGCGTGTATCCCGGGGAAGCGCAGCTAGGTGGCGAGGGCGCGGGCATCGTCCTCGAGGCGGCCCCGGACGTCCCTGATCTGGCCGTGGGCGACCGGGTGCTCGGCCTCTTCCCCGACGGCGCGGGATCGGTGGCGACCACCGACCACCGGGTGCTGGCGCCGGTACCGGCCGGATGGACATTTGCCCAGGGCGCGGCCGTGCCCGTGGTGTTCCTGACCGCTTACTTCGGGCTCGTCGACCTGGCGCGCGCGAAGCCAGGAGAATCCGTCCTCGTCCATGCCGGCACCGGCGGCGTCGGCATGGCCGCGCTGCAGCTCGCCGAGCATCTCGGCCTCACCGCCTACGCCACAGCCAGTCCGGCCAAATGGCCGGTGCTGCGTGAGCTCGGCGTGCCGGACCGGCGGATCGCTTCCTCGCGCGATGCGGGCTTCGAAGCGAAGTTCCGGTCCGGCGCGGGCGGAATCGACATAGTGCTCAACAGCCTCACCGGCGAGCTGTTGGACTCCTCGCTGCGCCTGCTCGCCCCCGGCAGCCGGTTCTTGGAGATCGGCAAGGCCGATCCGCGGGACCCCGCACAGGTGGCCGAACTCGCCCCCGGTGCCCAGTACTTGCCCTACGAACTAGCGCAGGCCGGGCCGGAGCGGGTCCGCGAAATGCTCCGCGAGTTGAGCGAATTGTTCGCCTCCGGCGCGCTGCGCCCGCTGCCGGTCACGGCCTCGCCGGTCGCCCGGGCCGTGCCGGCGCTGCGATCGCTGGCACAAGCGCAGCACACCGGCAAGCTCGTGCTGGCCGTGGCGCCCGATCCCGACCCGGAGGGCACGGTGCTGATCACCGGGGCCTCCGGTGTACTCGCGGGCGCGGTGGCGGAGCATCTGGTCAGCACGCACGGGGCGCGGCACCTGCTGCTGGCTTCCCGGCAAGGCCGGAGCGGCGGTGCCGGCGAACTGGCCGAGCGGCTGCGCGGGCTGGGCGCGTCGGTGACCGTGGCGGCGTGCGACGTGACCGATCCGGACGCGGTGACCGAACTGGTGGCCGGGGTCCCGGCCGCGCATCCGCTCACCGGTGTCGTGCACACCGCGGGCACCGTCGACGACGGAGCCGTCATCGGGCTGACCCCGGACCGGCTGACCGGGGTCCTGAGGCCCAAAGCGGACGCTGCCTGGCACCTGCACCAGGCCACCCGCGATCTGGACCTCGCCTATTTCGTGCTGTTTTCCTCGGCGGCCGGCCTGCTCGGCAATCCCGGGCAAGCCAGCTACGCCGCGGCCAACAGCTACCTGGACGCGCTGGCCCGGCACCGGCAGTCGGCCGGGCTCGCCGCGACCTCGATGGCATGGGGACTGTGGGACCGGACCAGCGCGATGACCGAGTCGCTGACCCCCGCCGACCGGGACCGGCTGCGCCGCGGCGGTTTCCCGGCGATGTCCGTCGCGGAGGGGCTGGCCCGGTTCGACCGGGCGCTGGCCGCTGCGGAACCGGTAGTGGCCCCGCTCGCGGTGGACTACGAGGCGCTCGCGGAGCGGGCGCGGGCACGGGCGCTGCCCGCCGTGCTGACCGGTCTGGTGCGGGTCCGCGCTGCGGCTGCGACCGCCGCGCCGCCCGCTCCGGCCGGCCTGGCCGACCGGCTCGCCGGGCTCACCGAGTCCCAGCAGGAGGCGGCGGTGCTGGATCTCGTGCGCGCGCAGGTCGCGGTGGTGCTCGGGTATCCGGCCGGAGTCGAGGTAGACCCGGAGGTTCCGTTCCGCGAGCTGGGGCTGGACTCGCTGACCGCGGTGGAGCTGCGCAACCGGCTTTCCGCGGCCACCGGGGTGCGGTTGCCCGCGACGCTGGCCTTCGACCATCCGACGCCGGCGGCGCTGGCCAGCCGTCTGCGCACGGAGGCGGCCCCGGCCGCACCCGATTCGGCCGAGCTGCTGCTGGCCGAACTCGACCGGGTGGCCGACGGGCTGCTCGCCGCCCGCGACGCCGAACGGCTGCGCCCGCGGATCACCGCCCGGCTGCGCGCGCTGGTCCGCCGCTGGGACGGCGCGAACGAGCCGGAGGCCGATGGCGATCTCGCCAACACCAGCGACGAATCGCTGTTCGCCGCACTGGACGACGAGCTGGAGAGTTCCTGACGCCGAGGGGGCGGACCGATCATGACCGAGCCGACGAACGAGGACCGGCTGCGCGGATACCTGCACCGTGCCACCGCGGATCTGCGGCAAGCGCGCCGCAGGCTGCGCGAGGCCGAAGACCGGCAGCACGAACCGATCGCTGTGGTGGGCATCGGCTGCCGCTATCCGGGCGGGGTGCGCGATCCGGAAGAGCTGTGGCAATTGGTGCGAGCGGGCCGCGACGCCGTCGGGCCGTTCCCCGAGGACCGGGGCTGGGATCTCGAAGCGCTCTTCAGCGCGGACCCGGACCAGCCGGGCACCGCCACCGCGACCGAAGGTGGCTTCCTGACCGGCGCGGGTGACTTCGACGCGGCGTTCTTCGACATGTCCCCTAGGGAGGCGCTGGCGACCGATCCGCAGCAGCGGTTGTTGCTGGAAGTCTCCTGGGAAGCCGTGGAACACGCCGGAATCGACCCGTCCGGTCTGGCGGGAAGCCGCACTGGCGTGTTCGCCGGGGTGATCGCCCAGCACTACCCCGAGCACCTGGACGAGGCTCCGGCCGCGCTCGAAGGCCACCTGATGACCGGCACGACGACGAGCATCGCTTCCGGCCGGGTGGCTTACGCCCTCGGGCTCGAGGGGCCGGCGGTCACCCTGGACACCGCGTGCTCGTCGTCTCTGGTCGCACTGCACCTAGCCGCGCAAGCACTGCGCCGCGGCGAGTGCGACCTGGCGCTCGCCGGCGGCGTGACGGTACTGCCGACGCCGCACGTGTTCGTCGGGTTCAGCAGGCAGCGCGGACTGGCTCCGGACGGCCGGTGCAAGGCGTTCTCCGCCGCCGCGGACGGCGCGGGCTTCGCCGAGGGGATTGGCGTGCTGCTGGTGGAGCGGCTGTCCGACGCTCAGCGCAACGAGCATCCGGTGCTGGCGGTCGTGCGCGGCTCGGCGGTGAACTCCGACGGCGCGAGCAACGGGCTCACCGCACCCAACGGCCCGTCCCAGCAGCGGGTGATCTGGCAGGCGCTGGCCGACGCCGGGCTCGAACCGGCCGATGTGGACGCGGTCGAGGCGCACGGAACCGGCACCGCACTGGGCGACCCGATCGAGGCACAGGCCCTGCTGTCCACCTACGGCCGGGACCGGGACCCGGCCCGGCCGCTGCGGGTGGGGTCGATCAAATCGAACCTCGGGCACACCCAGGCCGCCGCCGGCGTCGCCGGGGTGATCAAGATGATCATGGCACTGCGGCACGAGGAGCTGCCGCGCACGCTGCACGTGACCGAGCCGACGCCGCACGTGGACTGGTCGTCGGGCGCCGTCGAGCTGCTCACTGAAGCGGTCGCGTGGCCGGACACCGGCGCGCTCCGCCGGGCCGGAGTGTCCTCGTTCGGGATCAGCGGGACCAACGCGCACGTGCTCGTGGAACAGGCTCCTGCCCCGGAACTGCCCGCGCCGCCTCCTGCCGCACCGGTGGTGTGGCCGCTGTCCGCACGCAGCGATGAAGCGTTGCGTGCCCAGGCTGCCGCCCTGCGGGCGCACCTCGCGGAAAACCCGGGGCTGGCGCCGCAGGCCGTGGGCTGGACGCTGGCCAGCGGCCGGGCCGCGCTGGAGCACCGGGCGGTGCTGTTCGGCCCCGATCCGCGCCGGGCACTGGACGCGCTCGCGGCGGGCGAGCCCGATCCCGGTCTCGTGCGCGGCAAAGCACGGGCACGGCGAACCGCGTTCCTGTTCGCGGGTCAGGGCAGTCAGCGGCCCGGCATGGGCCGGGACCTGTCCGCGCGCTTCCCGGTGTTCGCCGAGCACCTGGAACACGTGTGCGCGAAACTGGACCGGCATCTGGACCGGCCGCTGCGCGAGATTCTGTTCGCGGGCGCAGACACCCCGGAAGCCGCGCTGCTGGACCAGACCCGGTACACGCAATGCGCGTTGTTCGCCTTCGAGGTCGCGCTGTACCGGCTTGTGGACTCGTTCGGGGTGCGAGCGGACTATCTGGTCGGCCATTCGGTCGGCGAGGTCGCCGCTGCGCACGTGGCCGGAGTCCTGTCCCTCGACGACGGGTGCACGCTGGTCGCCGCGCGCGGCGCGCTGATGCAGGCGCTGCCCGAGGGCGGGGCCATGGCCGCGATCGAAGCCGCCGAAGAGGAACTGGCCGCAGACCTGGCCGGGCTCGAGCACGAGGTCAGCCTGGCGGCGGTGAACGGACCGCGCTCGGCGGTGATCTCCGGTTCGGCGGACGCGGTCGCCACGATCGAGGCCCGCTGGCGCAAGGACAACGGCCGCCGGACCCGGATGCTGTCGGTGAGCCACGCTTTCCATTCTCCGCTGATGGACGCGGTGCTGGAGGATTTCCGGGCTGTAGTGTCCACAATGGAATTCGGGACGCCCGTCGTGCCGGTGGTGTCCACCGTGACCGGCGAGGTCGCCGGGCCGGACGAGTTGCGGTCAGCCGCTTACTGGGTGCGCCACCTCCGCCAGGCGGTCCGTTTCCACGACGGCGTGCGGACAGTGGCCGAGACCGGCGTCGACGCGTTCGTGGAGATCGGCCCCGACCGCTCGCTCACCGCGATGGCCGGGGAGACCGCGGGCCCGGACGCGGTGCTGCTGCCGCTGCTGAGCCGCACCGGCCCCGAGACCGAAACGTTCGTCGCCGGGCTGGCCCGGGTGCACACCACCGCCGCCCGCGTCGACTGGACCGGCCCGCAGGGCGACACCCGCCCGCACCAGGTGGCCCTGCCCACCTACGCCTTCCAGCACGAACGCTACTGGCTCGCCACGATTCGCTCGCCCGCGACCGACCCGCTGCACGACTGCGTGTTCGCTGTCGAGTGGGAAACCCCGCCAGCACTGCCCGACGCCGCATCCGGTGTGCTGCTCCTCGGCGAGGCCGGGCACCCGGCGCTCCGCCGCCTGCCGCACGTCAGCGGGGACGAGCTCGCCGAGAACCGGCCGCAGGCGATGGTGTTCGAGGTGCCTGCCGCCGGACCGGACCCGGTGGCGGCATGCCACGACACAACCGAACTGGCGCTGCGCACAGTGCGGGACTGGTTACGCGACGAGCGGTTCGCGGCGCTCCCGCTGATCGTCGCGACCTCGGACGAACTGGGCCATGCCGGGGTGCGGGGCCTGCTCCGATCGGCCTGCGCCGAACACCCCGGCAGGATCGTTTCCCTTGGCCTGAGCCCAGACGCGAGCACCGACACCGTGCTCCGCGCCATCGCGTACGCCGTCGAGTCGGGCGAGCCGGAGATCTCGGCCGCCGAGGGCGTCGCGGTGCCGCGGCTCATTCCCGCCGAACTTTCCGACGGGCAACGGAATCCGATCGATCCGGACCGCACAGTGCTGATCACCGGAGCCAGCGGCACGCTCGCGGGCCTGCTGGCCGAACACCTGGCCGGACAAGGCCAGCGCCACCTGATGCTGACCACGCGCGGCGACGCCGAGGAGGTCCGCGCCCGGCTGGCACAGTACGAGACCGAGGTGACCATCGTCGCCTGCGATCTGTCCGACCCCGGCCAGGTGCGGGCCTTGGTCGACAGCGTCCCGGCCGAATACCCGCTTACCGCGGTCGTCCACACCGCGGGAGCCGTCCGCGACGCCACTGTCGAGAATCTGACCGCTGAGGATCTGCACGCGGTGCTCGCGCCGAAGGTCGACGCCGCCTACAACCTCCACCAGGCGACACAGCACCTCGCCTTGACCCACTTCGTCACCTTCTCCAGCGCGGCAGCCACTCTCGGAAACCCCGGACAGGCCAACTACACCGCGGCCAACGCGTATGAAGACGCACTGGCCCATCACCGCCGCAGGCACAACCAGCCCGCCACCGCACTGGCCTGGGGCCCGTGGAGGGAGCCCAGCGCACTCACCGCGACGGCCGCCGGCACCGACCGCCACGGCCTGGTTTCCCCGCTGCACAAGGCACTGGGACTCGCCCTGTTCGACGCCGCGGTCGCGGGCCCGCATCCGCACCTCGTACTGACCCGGCTGAACACCGCCCGGCTCGGCAGCCGAACCGAGCGGCCCGCCGTCCTGCGCCGGCTGATCGACGAGCCGGAAGCCCCGGGTCCGGCAGGCATCGGCGCCGAACTGGCCGCGCTGGATCCCAGCGAACGCCGGAAGCGCCTCGCCGAGCACATCGCCGCCGCGGTCGCCACGATCCTCGGCCACCCGCCGGAGGCAGCCGCGGACCCGTCCACTCCGTTCAAGGACCTGGGATTCGACTCGCTCGCCGCGGTCGAACTGCGCAACCACCTGACCGGCACGACAGGGCTCGCCCTGCCCAGCACCCTGGTCTACGACCACCCCACCGTGGGCACGCTCGCCGAGTACCTGGCAGGCGAACTGGGCGAGAAGCCTGCCGCCGAGGACACCCCGGCCACGCCCGTGCGCGACACCGAGCCGATCGCCATCATCGGCATGGCCTGCCGCTTCCCCGGGGACGTCGAATCGCCCGAGCAACTGTGGCGGCTCGTCGCCGACGGCCGGGACGCGGTGGGCGCGTTCCCCTCCGACCGCGGCTGGGACCTCGGCGCGCTCTACGATCCGGACCCCGAGCGCCCCGGGACCAGCTACGTGCGCGAGGGCGCGTTCCTTCGCGCGGTCGACGAGTTCGACGCGCCCTTCTTCGGCATCGGCCGCCGTGAAGCCATGGCCGCCGACCCGCAGCAGCGGATGCTGCTGGAAGTGTCCTGGGAAGCGCTGGAACGCTCCGGTCTCGACCCGCAGTCGCTGCGCGGCAGCGGCACAGGGGTGTACGTCGGCATGAACTACAACGACTACCTGTCCCGGCTAAACGGCTCGGTACCCGAAGCCGAAGGCTATCTAGGCACCGGGAACTCGGCGTCGGTCGCGTCCGGGCGCATCTCCTACCAGCTGGGCCTGCGAGGTCCCGCGCTGACCGTCGACACCGCGTGCTCTTCCTCTCTGGTCGCGCTGCACCTGGCCGCACAGGCACTGCGCCGGGGCGAGTGCACCCTGGCGCTGGCCGGCGGAGTGACCGTGATGTCCACACCGAGCGCGTTCGTGGAGTTCAGCAGGCAGCGCGGACTCGCCCCGGACGGACGATGCAAACCCTTCGCCGCAACCGCCGACGGCACCGGCTGGGGCGAAGGAGCCGGCATGCTCCTACTCGAACGACTCACCGACGCCCACCACAACAACCACCCCGTCCTCGCCACCATCCGCGGCAGCGCCATCAACCAAGACGGAGCCAGCAACGGACTCACCGCCCCCAACGGACCAGCCCAACAACACGTCATCCGCCAAGCCCTCGCAAACGCCGGACTCACACCATCCGACATCGACGCCGTCGAAGCACACGGCACCGGCACCACACTCGGCGACCCCATCGAAGCCGGAGCCCTGCACGCGGTCTTCGCCGAAGAGCGCGACCAGCCGCTGTGGATCGGCTCGGTGAAGTCCAACATCGGCCACACCCAGGCCGCCGCCGGCGTGGCCGGCGTGATCAAAGCCGTCGAGGCGCTGCGCCACGAGGTCCTGCCCCGCAGCCTGCACGTCGACGCGCCCACCGCCCACGCGCGATGGGGCGCGATCCGACTGCTGACCGAGCCAGTGCCGTGGCCGCGCGGCGGTCGCCCGCGCCGGATCGGGATCTCTTCGTTCGGGCTGTCCGGCACCAACGCCCACGTGCTCGTCGAGGAACCGGCCAGGCGCGGCGAGCCCGAGCCGCACGGGCCGGACGAGGTGCTGCCGTTCCTGTTGTCCGGACGGGACGACGCGGCGCTGCGAGCCCAGGCCGCCCGGTTGCGCGAGTTCGTCGCGGACCATCCCGAACACGCACCGGCCGACATCGCGGCGGCACTCGGCTCCCGGACGGCCTTCCGCCGTCGAGCGGCAGTGGTCGCCGGGGACCGCGACGAACTGGACGACGCGCTCGCCTCCGTGTCCGCGGGACTCCCCGCGCCGGCCGCGGTGCTGGGCACGGCCGGTCCCGCGCCGTCGATCGCGTTCCTGTTCACCGGCCAGGGCAGCCAGCGACCCGGCATGGGCCGGGAGCTGTACGAGCGATTCCCGGTGTATCGCGAAACATTCGACGAGATCGCGGACGCCATGGCCGGGCATCTCGACATAGACCTGCCCGAGCTGGTCCTCGGCGAGGGCCGGGCCGACCACCCGCTGAACGCCACGCGCTACGCCCAGCCCGCGCTGTTCGCGGTGGAGACCGCACTGTTCCGGCTGGTCGCCTCTTTCGGCCTGGCACCGGATCACCTCCTCGGCCACTCCGTCGGCGAGCTGGTCGCCGCGCACGTATCCGGGTCGTTGCCGCTGGAGCCGGCGTGCGAAGTGGTAGCCGCGCGGGGCAGGCTCATGCAGGCGGCCAGAGCGGGCGGTGCCATGGTCGCGGTCGGCGCACCGGTCGGGCGGGTCCGCGAGGAACTCGCGGACCTGGGCGACGCGGTGTCGGTCGCCGCGGTCAACGGGCCGTCCGCCACGGTGGTGTCCGGCGATCGGGAGGCGGTGCTCGCGCTCGCCGCGAACTGGCGCGAACGCGGCGTGCGGACCGCCGCGCTGCGGGTCAGCCACGCGTTTCATTCCGCCCACATGGACGATGCCCTCGACCGTTTCCGGGAAGTGCTGAGCGGCGTGGAATTCGGCGAACCGCGCATTCCCATCGTGTCCAATCTGACCGGGAAACTCGCCACTGCGGCCGACTTGCGGTCACCGGACTACTGGGCGCGCCACATCCGCGAAACCGTCCGGTTCGCCGACGGCATCGGGTTCCTGGCCGCCCAGGGCGCCACCGTGTTCCTCGAACTCGGCCCGGACGCCGCGCTCGCCCCGATGGCCCGGGAGTGCCTCCCCCCAGACGCGGTGGTCGCACCGGTGCTGCGGGCCGACCGCTCGGACACCCGCGCTCTGCTGGCGGCGCTGGCCGCCGCCCACACCCACGGGTCCACAGTGGACTGGCTGCTGCCGGGAACCTCGTCGCTGCACCACGAACTGCCCACCTATCCGTTCCAGCGCCAGAGCTACTGGCTCCCGGCGCGCGCCGAATCCCGCGACCTCTCCGCCGTCGGTTTGGACACCGTGACCCACCCCTTGATCGGTGCCTCGACGGAACTGCCGGATACCGGGACCGAGGTGCGCACCGGCTCGCTGTCCGCTCATGCCCAGCCGTGGGCCGTGGACCACGCCGGCAGCGGGGCGCGGATCGTGCGGGACGCGGTGTTCGTCGAGCTGGCCCTGCACGCGGCCGAGTCGGCGCGCGGCTGCGAAGTCGCCGAGTTGTCGATCACCGACCCGCTCGTGCTGGCCCCGGAGGAAACCGCGCGGCTGCGGCTGGTGCTCGAACCGGCCGGCGCCGACGACACGCGACGGTTTGCCGTGCACGCCAGGCCGGGCCCCGGCACTTCTTGGCTGCGCTGCGCGGAAGGCTTGCTCGCCGCCCCCGCGCCCTTCCCCACGGATCCCCTTCCGGACGACGAGCCCGACGACGAGGACATTTCAGTCTCCTTGCCGACCGGGTCCGCCCCGGCGACCGGAGCTGCGATCCACCCCGCGCTGCTGCACGCGACGCTGACCACAGCCGGCCGAGAACTGCATCCGGCAGCCGTGCGCGGACTGGCGTTCCGGCCCACTGCGGCATCGTCCCTGCGCGTGCGGACCGCCGAGCGGCCGGACGGGACGATCGCGCTGTGGGCGTTCGAGGAGACCGGACAACTCGTGCTTTCCGTGGCAGCGCTGACTTTCCAGCCACGCCCCGAACTGCCTCCGCTGGTTCGGCTGCCCGCCGACTCGGCCTTCGGCGTCGAGTGGGAGCCGGTGACCGCCCTGCCCCGGCCGGAGGGGGTCCTCGCAGTGCTCGGCGAACGACCGGACCATCCGGCTCTGCGCGACCTTCCCGCGTTCTCCGGCAGCGCGGACGCCGTGGTGCTGCCGGTCCCGCTCGCCGAAGACCCGGTGTCCGGGGCGCACCACGCCGCCGAGCACGTCCTGCTGGCGATCCAGGCCTGGCTTTCGGCCGAATCCCGCGCACCGCTGGTTGTCGTCACCCAGGGGGCCACCACCGGCGTCGAACCGGCCGGCTTGGCCCATTCCTCCTCCTGGGGCCTGGTCCGCTCCGCCCAGCTCGAACATCCCGGCCGGTTCGTGCTGGTCGATCTGGATCCAGCCAGCACCGCGGGTGCCCTGCGCCAGGCGGTCGCCCACGCGCTGCGCACCGGGGAACACCAGCTCGCGCTGCGCGGTGCCACCGCCCAGGCGCCGCGACTGGTCCCGGTTCCGCTGTTCCCCGCGGACGATCTCGCGCTGGACCCCGACCACACCGTCCTGATCACCGGCGCGGGCGGCAGTCTCGCCGGGCACCTCGCCAGGCACCTCGCCACCCGCGGGCACCGGCGATTCCTCCTCGCCACCAGCAACTCCCGCCCCGGCGCGATCCAAAAGCTCACCGGCGAGCTGAGCGCACTGGGCGCACACCCGACGGTCGCCGCAGCCGACATCGCCGACCTGGCCCAGGTGCGAGCGCTCGTCGACGCCGTTCCTGACGAACACCCGCTCGCTGGTGTCATCCACACCGCGGGAACCACCCGCGACGCCACCGCCGACAACCTGACCGCCGCCGAGCTGCACGCGGTGCTGGAACCCAAGGTCGACGGCGCCCACAACCTCCACCAGGCGACACAGCACCTCGACCTGACCCACTTCGTCACCTTCTCCAGCGCGGCAGCCACTCTCGGCAACCCCGGGCAAGCCAACTACGCCGCCGCCAACGCCTGGCTGGACGCCCTCGCCGCACACCGGCGGTATCTGGGGCGACCCGCGATCGCACTCGCTTGGGGGCCCTGGCAGCAGGAAACCGCCCTCACCGCGAAACTCGGAGACAGCGACCGCGCCCGGATCGAGCGCAGCGGCGTCACCGCGCTGACCACCGACCAGGGCCTCGCTCTGTTCGATGCGGCGCTCGCGAGCCCGCACGCGCATCTGGTCACCGCGCACCTCGACCTGGCCCGGCTGCGCCGACACCCCGATCCGCCGCCGCTGCTGCGCGGGCTGGCAGGTGCTCCGTCCGGGACGAAGCCAGCAGACGACCTGGCCTCCGCGGTGTCCGGGATGGCTCCGGAGCAGGGCCGGCGGCACCTGCTCGACCACGTTATCGGCACCACGAACACGGTGCTCGCGCTGCCCGCCGCGGCGGCCACGAATCCGGCGACCCCGTTCAAGGACCTGGGTTTCGACTCGCTCGCCGCAATCGAGCTGCGCAACCACCTCACCGCCACGACCGGGCTCGACCTCGCCGCGAGCCTGGTGTTCGACCATCCCACCCCGGAGGCGCTCGCCGCGCACCTGCACGAGCGGCTGGTCCCGGAGCCGGCCGCCCCGGCGGACCAGCTGCTCGCCGAGCTGCGCCGGGTGGAAGACCGGTTGGCCGTGGCAGCCGAGGCCGGCGACGCCACTGCGGCAGCGATCACCGCCCGGCTGACCGCGATGCTCTCCGCGTGGCAGGAGCTGGCGCGTCCAGCCGCTCCCGAACCGGTCCGGGAGCGGCTGGACGCCGCCGGCCCGGAGGAGATCTTCGCCTTCATCGACCAAGAGCTGGGCCGGGACTCTCGGTGACCAGGAGGAAGGACAGTCGCGGATGACCACCAGCGAAGACAAGCTCGTCGACTACCTCAAGTGGGTCACCGCCGACCTGCACCGCACCCGGGCCGAACTGAAAGCGGTCCGGGACAGCGGGCGCGAGCCGATCGCGATCGTCGGCATGGCCTGCCGGTTCCCCGGCGGAGCGCGCAACCCAGCCCAGCTTTGGGACCAGCTGCTCGCCGGCACGGACGCGATCGGCGAGTTCCCCGGAGACCGCGGCTGGGACGTGGCGGCGCTCTACGACCCGGACCCCGAACACCAAGGCACCTCCTATACCAGGCACGGCGGTTTCCTGGACGACGTGGACCGGTTCGACGCGGCCTTCTTCGGCATCAGCCCGCGCGAAGCCATGGCGCTCGACCCGCAGCAGCGGCTCCTGCTGGAAACCAGCTGGGAGGCCATCGAGGACGCCGGAGTGAGTCCCGGCGCCCTGCGCGGCACCCGGACCAGCACCTACGTGGGGCTCACCTACGCCGACTACGGCGCCCGGCTGCACCCGGCGCCCGAGGGATACGAGGGACTGATCGGCATCGGCAGTTCCGCCAGCGTCGCGTCCGGGCGCATCGCGTACACGCTCGGACTGGCCGGGGCGGCTCTCACGGTGGACACCGCGTGCTCGTCTTCGCTGGTCACCCTGCACCTGGCGGTACAAGCGCTGCGCGCGGGCGAATGCGATCTCGCGCTGGCCGGGGGCGCCACCGTGATGTCCAGTCCAGCTTTGTTCGTGGAGTTCAGCAGGCAGCGCGGACTCGCCCCGGACGGACGATGCAAACCCTTCGCCGCAACCGCCGACGGCACCGGCTGGGGCGAAGGAGCCGGCATGCTCCTACTCGAACGACTCACCGACGCCCACCACAACAACCACCCCGTCCTCGCCACCATCCGCGGCAGCGCCATCAACCAAGACGGAGCCAGCAACGGACTCACCGCCCCCAACGGACCAGCCCAACAACACGTCATCCGCCAAGCCCTCGCAAACGCCGGACTCACACCATCCGACATCGACGCCGTCGAAGCACACGGCACCGGCACCACACTCGGCGACCCCATCGAAGCCGGAGCCCTCCTGGCCGCCTACGGAGCCGACCGGCCGGCGGACCGCCCGCTGCACCTCGGGTCCATCAAGTCCAACATCGGACACACTCAAGCCGCCGCCGGGGTGGCCGGCGTGATCAAGATGGTGCAGTCGCTGCGCCACGGGCTGATCCCGGCTACCCTGCACGCCGAGGCGGCCACCCCGCACGTGAACTGGGACTCCGGCGCGCTGGCCCTCGCCACCCGGACCACCCCGTGGCCCGCCGTCGACCGGCCGCGCCGTGCCGCGGTGTCCTCGTTCGGCATCAGCGGCACGAACAGTCACGTCATCCTCGAGCAGGCGCCTCGCCCTGCCGCCCAGCCCGCCCGGCCGCCGACCGTCGCGGGTCCGATCCCGCTTCCGGTCTCCGGCCACGACCGGACCGCGCTGCGCGCACACGCACGCGCGCTGCACAACCTGGTCACCGCCGATCCGGAGTCGAGCCCGGCCGATTTCGCGTTCTCTCTCGCCACCGGGCGGACTGCGCTGGACCACCGGGCCGTCGTGCTCGCCGAACACCAGGACGACCTGCTCGGCAAACTCGACGCGTTGGCCTCCGGCGTGCCGGATCCCGGGATCTTCACCGGCACCGCGCTGCCGGGCCGCACGGTGTTCCTGTTCAGCGGACAGGGCAGCCAGCGCCCCGGCATGGGGCTGGAACTGCTCGCCGAGCACCCGGTGTTCGCGGAAGCGTTCCAGTCCGTGTGCGCACACCTCGACCCGGAGCTGCCCAGGCCGCTGGCCGAAGTGCTGGCCGACGACAGCCCGGAAACCCCGCTGCACGGCACCCGCTACGCACAGGCCGCGCTCTTCACCGTGGAAGTGGCGCTCTTCCGGGTGCTCGAGCACCACGGTGTCCGCCCTGATCTGCTCGTCGGGCACTCCGTCGGAGAGGTCGCGGCCGCGCACGCCGCCGGCGTACTCGACCTGCCGGACGCGTGCGCGCTGGTCGCCGCGCGAGGCAGGTTGATGGCCGAGGCCGGGCCGGGCGCGATGGTGTCGGTCCGTGCCGCGGAGGACGAGGTGCGCGAGGTGACGCCGGAGGCGTGGGACCGGCTCGACGTCGCGGCGGTGAACGGCCCGCGGTCCACTGTGGTCTCCGGCGACGCCGACGCGATCCGGGGCTTCGCCGCGGCCTGCCGGGATCTCGGCTACCGGACCCGCGAACTGGCCCTGGCCCACGCGTTCCATTCCCGCCTCATGGACCCGGTGCTGGCCGGTTTCCGGGACGTCGTGCGCGACCTGAGATTCGCCGAACCGGCCGTGCCGATCGTGTCCAATCTGACGGGAAAGGTCGCCGAGCCCGACGAGATCCGCTCCCCCGGGTACTGGGCGGACCAGATCCGCGGCACGGTGCGGTTCCACGACTGCCTGCGCACCGCGCACGACCTCGGCGGGAGCCGCTACCTCGAACTCGGCGCGGACCCGGTACTCACCGGAATCGCGAGGGACGCGCTGAGCCCAGCCGGGACGGTCGCGCTGGCCTCCGTACTGCGCGGCGGCAGGCCCGAACGGACGACCCTGTGCGAGGCGCTGGCCGTGGCCCACGCACACGGCGCGGCCGTGGACTGGCCCAGTGTCCTCTTCGGACATTCGCCGCGGCGAATCCCGTTGCCCACATACCCGTTCCAGGGCGACCGGTACTGGCTGGACACCGCCCGGGCCGCCGCCCCGGCCGACGATCCGGACTTCTGGCCTGCCGTCGCCGCGGGCGACGCCGGCACGCTGGCCGCCGATCTCGGCCTGGACGCGGACCACACGGCACAGTTGCGCGAACTGCTGCCGAGCCTGTCCGCCTGGCACAACCGCCGCGGCCATTGGTACCGCGAGGCGTGGGCACCCGCCGCCGAGCGGCCTCCGGCACGGCTGACCGGGCGCTGGCTACTGGTCGCGCCCGACGGCGAGGCCGCCGACCTGGTGCGGGCGATCGAAGCCCGCGCCGATCAGTCCGTCCTGGTCACCGTGGAGCCGGCGGACACCCGGGCCGGGCTCGGCTGCCGGATCCGGACCGCGGTGGCCGCGGCCGAAGAGCCGATCGCCGGGGCGATTTCCCTGGCAGCTCTGGGTTCTCGCACCGGCGACGCCCAGACGGCGCTGACCGTGGCGGACGCGTTGGCCGCGGCCCGGGTGAAAGCGCCGGCCTGGGTGCTCACCCGGGACGCGGTGCGGGCCGGACCCGCCGACCCCGGCCCGGTACCCAGCCAGGCCGCGGTGTGGGGGCTGGTCCGCACCTGGGCCAGGGAGCGGTCCGGACGCTGGGGCGGGCTGGTCGATCTGTCGCACGGCGCGTCCGGCGGCCGGGTCGTCGACGTAATGGCGGGTGCGGTGCGCGGAGCCGACGAGATCGCCCTGCGCGGGGACAAAGCGCTGGTGCGGCGTCTGGTCCAGTACTGCGGATCGGAGGCGGCACCGCAGTGGCGGCCGCGCGGCACCGTCCTGCTCGCGGGACGAGGCCCGCACCTGGACTCCGCCGCCCGCTGGCTGTCCGCCCACGGCGCCGAGCGCCTCGTGGTCATCGGGCCGCCCGACCGGGAATTCACCGGGGTGGAAGGGGAACTGACCATCGCGGACATCGACCCGCTCGACCGGGACAGCCTGGCAGCCCTGTTCACCGCCCACCGGCCGACCGCCGCGCTGTTCGACGCCACCGGGCTCGACGACGCCGATACCGGGGCCACCCGCCTCGCACACCTCGAGCGCCAGGCCCGGACGACGGTCCAGACCGCGGTGAACCTGCACGAGGCGTCCGGCGACCTGGACGCGTTCGTCGTCTTCACCTCGCCGGTCGGCGTGCTGGGCACGCCCGGCACGGGAAATCACGCCTACGCGCAGTCCTTTGTAGACGCACTGGCGCGCTCGCGCGCGGCGACAGGACTGCCCGGACTGGCTGTGTCCCTGGCTCCGGCCGACCGGCCGACCTGCTCCCGCACCGCGGCCGACGAGCGGCTGACTCGTCGGGGCGTACGGGAATTCGGGGCGCGAACCGGTTACGCCGCAATGGATGTGCTGCGCTGCGCGATCGCTCCGGGCGTCGCGCCGTCGCTGGTCGCCGACATCGACTGGGCCAGTCTGGCACCGTTGTTCGCCGGCGAGCGCTCGTCGAGCCTTTTCGACGAGATCTGCCCGCCGGAACCGGCACGCGAGGCCGGATCAGGCACCGCTCTGGCAGACCTGGCCTCGGACGCCGATCGCGAACGGTTCCTGCTGGAACTGGTCCGCAAGGAGGCAGCCGCGGCACTGGGGCACACGGCGGACGCGGTGGGCCCCGAGGACAGCTTGTGGGACCTGGGCCTCTCGTCCTTCGCGGCCCTGGAATTCAGCACCCGCCTGCAAAGCGCGGGCATCGCGGTGCCACCCGCGGTCCTGTTCGACCATCCCACCGCCGCCGGGCTGACGCGTCATCTGCTGTCCGAATGGCACCCGGCCGGCTGACTCGGACAGTGTGCGCCGCCCCGGCCGTGCTCGACCGGGGCGGCGCGCCTGTTACCAGACTGCCGTGACCGAAGAGACCGGGGCGCTGCCCACGACCTCGCAGTTCGCGGTCTTGCTGGCCGAGTGGCCGGTCAGAGTGCCGGGCGTGAACGTGACCGCGCCAGGCGAGGTCAGCTGAACCGTAGCCGTGCCGCCGGTCATCGTCCGGTCTTCGCCCGGGGCCTGGGCAGTGGGGTTGGTGAGCCCGGTGGCCGAGACGCTGCCGGTCTGAGTACCGCCCAGCACCACCTTCAGATCCGCGTCGATGGCCTTCGCCGGAATGGTGATGCCTTCCTTGTTGACGCCGAGGCTGCCGCTCACCGAGAGCTGCACGGTGCCGCCGACCTGCGCGTGCACCGGGGCGTCGATCTTCCAGGTGAACGTCCAGTACGTGTCGTCGTCCAAGCAGTGGTACCGGGCCTGCACCGGGGCCCCGTAGACGTGTGCGGCCGGAGCCGCCAGCGCGGGTCCGGCGAAGATGCCCGCCGCGGCGGCCGCCGCGGCTCCGAGCACCGCGCCGCGCATTGTCCACCGATTCATCGCGACCATGACTCTATTCCTCCATCGGGTAGGTTGGCCACGGGTTGTCGTCGAATGGGCAGATCTGTCCGACAAGATTCCCCAGAATTTCTGACAACAGCTCCCCCTCGGCCAGTAAATGGTCGAACCAGCCTCAACTCTACTCGAAAACATACGAATAGGCACCGGCCTTTCCAGCGAGATTTCGGACAACGGCTATAATCCTTGACCATGGTCGAGGATTTCGATGCGCGGGGCCGCAGCGGCAAACGACAGCTGAGCGAGGCGCGCATTCTGGCCGCGGCCCGCCGCCAGTTCGCCCGGCAAGGCTACAACCAGACAACCATCCGCGGCATCGCCGCCGCGGCAGGCGTGGACCCTACCCTGGTGATGCGCTATTTCGGCTCGAAGGACGAACTGTTCTCGCAGGTCACCGAGGACGTCACCCCGGACGAGCCGACCGGCTCGACACCTGGCGAGCTGGCGGAGTCGCTGCTGACCCAGCTGACTGCCAAACTGGACGAGGAGCCGGTCGCCGCGCTCGCCCTGCTGCGCTCGATGCTCAGCCAGCGGGGAGCCGCGGTGTCGGTGCGCAAGGACCTGTCTTCGACTGCGCGCGACGTGAGCCGCCAGATCACCGCCAACGATCCAGAATTGCGCACCAGCCTGGTCGGCGCAATCAGCATCGGAGTGATCGTGGCACGCTATATTCTCCGCCTGGACGGCCTGAAAGAAGCTTCCACGGAACGTGTCGAAGAATTGCTCCGGCCCTGCATTCATTCCCTTGTCGTCGGTACCGAAGAATCCTGACCCCCGGGTTTTTCGGCGCTCGACGGTGCGCGTTTCCCCGCCGTGCGCGGCAGGAACAACGCAGGCACGACCGACAGCACGGTGAAGCCGACGGTCCACCAAAACGCGACGCCGAACGCCCCCGCCAGCCCGGCCGCTCCGCCACCGTCCGCCACGGCGCCCACCTCGATCTGGAGGATGACCGCTGTCAGCGCGGTGCCGAACGAACCGCCGATCCGCTGCAGCACCTGCACCATGCTGGTCATCCGCGGGATCTGTGCCGAAGCGAGTCCGCGATAGGCGGCGGCCATCACCGGGATCGTCGAAGTGCCCAACCCGATGCCCCGCAGGACCATCGCCGCCGCCAGCAGCGCCGGGTGCGCATTCGCGCCCACCTGAGTGAACGGCACCGTGCCGACGAGGGTGATCGCCAATCCGGTCAGCACGATCGCCCGCGGAGCCATCCGGTCGGTGAGCCTGCCCACCACGACCAGCGCGACCATGGTGCCCAGCCCCTGCGGAGCGAGCAGCAGCCCGGCCCCGAGCGCGCCCCGGCCGAGCACCTGCTGGAAATACAGCGGCATCAGCAGCATCGAGCCGAAGACCGCGATGCCGGACAAGAACATCAGCGCGCCGGAGGTCGCCACCGCGCGGACTTTCAGCAGCCGGACGTCCAGCAACGGCGCGACAGCCGTCCGCCCGGACAGCGCGCGGACGCAGAACCCGCCGATCAGCAGCACCGCCGCGACGAGGGTCGCGATCACGTCCGCCCGGCCGACACCGCCTTGGCCCGCACGGGAAAAGGCATACAACGCCCCGGCGACGCCCGGGCCGAGCAGCGCGAGGCCGAGCACATCGAGGCGGTGGTCCGCCGAACGCGGACTGTCCGGCATCGCCCGCCAGGCGAGCAGCAGGGCCGCCGCGCCGATCGGCAGATTGACGAAGAACATCCAGCGCCAGCCGAGCTCGCCGATCAGGAAACCGCCGAGCACCGGGCCGACGATCGGGGCCAACTGAGCAGGAATGGCGACCAGGCTCATCGCCCGGCCGAGCCGCCTCGGCCCGGCGGCCCTCGCCATGATGGTCTGGGACAGCGGCGACATCAGGCCGCCGCCGATTCCTTGCAGGACGCGGAAAACGATGAGCGAAGGCACTGACCACGCCATGCCGGACAGCGCGGACCCGAGCAGGAAGAGGGCGAGCGAGGACAGCCAGACCCTCTTCACTCCGAACCGGTCGACTGCCCAGCCGGCCACCGGCATGAACGTTCCCAGGGCGAGCAGATAGCCGGTGCTGACCCATTGCACTTGCGAAACCGGGGCGGAGAACTGGCGCGACAGCGTGTCGATGCCGACGTTGACAATGGTCGTGTCCAGCAGCGGCGTGACCGCCCCAGCCAGCACCACACCCGCCAGTTTCAGCAGGGCAGGATCGATCCGCTCGGCGGTTCGCTGTTGTTCGCTGATGTCCGCCTCCCCCGGCGTCACGCGGGCCGTCCCCTGGCCCGCGCCGACAACCTACCAGCGGAGCCTCTTTCCGTCACCCCGCTCCGAGATTCTCGACAAATATAAAAGTAAACGCTTGTTGACCTGAACAGTAAACTAGTGTTGACAGCGTGCACGGAGCGCTCATACACTCGCGCAATCGGTTACTGAGGGACACCGTGCTGGGCCGGGTTCCGGCATTCACGCCAGCCAGCACCGACACTTGCGCCAGCCAATCGGATCGGACAGTGGGACATGACTGAAGACAAGAAGCACTACACACCGCGTGAGATCTTCGAGCGCGTCAAGTCCGCCACCATCGGCAAGGACCCCGACTACGCGGATCTCTACGCCGAGGACGGCGCGCACGAGCTGCCTTTCGCCCCGCCCGGCGTGCCCAAGCGCATCGAGGGCAGGGAGAAGATCCGCGCATTCCTCGAAGCCGCGTCCGCCAACGCGCCGATGAAGTTCACCGAGTTCGCCAATGTCCGGATACACGACACCGACGAGCCCGGAACGATCATCTGCGAATACGACCTGCACGGCGAAGTGGTCAAAACCGGCGCGCCGTTCGTCTTCGGGTACGTCCTGCTCATTCATGTCCAGCACGGGAAAATCAAGCTCATCCGCGACTACATGGACTCGCTGGCTATGACCACCGCGCTCGGCGGCCTGCACGGAGCGACCAAGAGCGAGTGACCCACGGGGCAGCCGCGGGCGAGAAACCTGTCAGCAGGCCGAATCTCGGGTAGAGTCGGATTGTCACCGGCGACCCGCACAGCGATCGCTGCGCGGGTCGTCGTCATGCCGACGCCTGTTGCGCCCATCGCCGCGCGCGGCAGGGACTTCCACACCTCGGAAACACGGGAACCGCCGGCGTGGACTGGGTACCGAAGGCAACGGAAAGCGTGTCTTTGTAGCAGATCGATATTTCATCGAAACGCTTCGTCTTTGGGGGGAACGACCATGCGCTACGAGATCCTGGGCAGGCTGCGCGTCGCGCACGCCGAGGAAAGCATCGAAATCACTGCTCCAAAAGTGGGCGGACTGCTGGCGACCCTGCTGGTATGCGAGGGACAGATTGTTTCCTCGGACCGGCTCATCGGCGAATTATGGGGAAGCAATCCCCCGAAAAAAGCACTCTCCACCCTTCACGTGCACATGTCACAGCTGCGCAAGACTCTGGAATTGCTGCGATCAGGCCGGAATACCATCACCACGAGGTCATCGGGATATCTGCTGGCGGTGCGGCCCGGCGAACTGGACGCGCACGAGTTCCGCAGGCTGGCCATCGAGGGCCGCGATCACGCACGCGGCAAGCGGCATGAAGAAGCGGTAACCGCGTTCGATGCGGCACTGTGCTACTGGCGCGGCCCGGTGCTCGAGGAACTGCGCGACGCCCCGATCATCAACAATTTCGCGAGCAGCCTGGAAGAGACTCGGCTGGAGTGCGTCGAAGCGCGCATCTCCTCCAACCAGGCACTGGGCCGCTACCGGGAAACCGTGGGCGACCTGGTGTGGCTGGTCGCCCAGCACCCGCTGCACGAAGAGCTGCGCCGCAAGCTCATGCTGGCGCTGTTCCATTCCGGGCGGCGCGCGGAGGCCCTGGAGGTCTACGACGAGGGCCGGCGCATCCTGGACCACGAACTGGGGCTCGGGCCGAGCAAGCCGCTCAGCGAACTGCACCGGTCGATCCTGTCGGCCGGCCGGAGCGTTCGCTCAGGAGCCGGGGAGCAGAGCGTGCACGTCGCGCAGGGTGGCTGCTTCCAGCAGGTCCGGCAGCGACACTGCAGCACCCGCCCGGCGCTCTAGCACCGAAAGCAGCCAGAGCAGGTGCGCCGAGTCCCAGCCGGCCAGCTCGTCGAACGGGACCTCGACGTCCGCCGCGGTCACCGGCAGGCCGAGTTCGTCGCGCATCACGCCGACCAGGTCGTCAAGGCTCATCACGCCGCACCTCCGGGGAAGTCCTGCTGGAACGTCAGGTGGTCGGGGACTTCGGGAATCTCGCTCAGGTCGTGCCGGAAAGCACGGCCCTGCGCGCAGGGCACCTCGGCGAACCCGTGCCTGGGGTACAGGTCGGCGACCACACCGTTGCGCGCGGTCGGGACGTAGCTGCCCTCGACCGATCGCGCGCCTCGGCCGAGGGCGTACCCGAGCACCGCGGAAAGGCACGCCTGTTCGATGCCCCGGGAAAATACCCGGCAGCTCAGCACGAAGTTGTCGATCCGCAGCACATTGCTTTCGTGACGAAGGAAAAGCGCGCCCACAAGCCCGTTTTCGCCGAATCGGTCGGCGGCGTGCACGGTGAGCACCAGCGCGTCCGGATCGGCACGCCAGGAGTCCACATCGGACTGTTGGAGCCGGTGCGCGGTCAGGTTGAACTGGTTGGTGCGCAAGGTCAGCTGGGACACCCGGGGCACCTCGGTGTCCCCGGCCGCGGCGAGGCGCACCCGCACCCCCAATTCGCGTAGATAGTCCTGAATGGAGTCGAACCGGTCGAGGAAATCCTGCCGCTTCAACTCGTCGCGATACCGGCTGCCCCGTGCGGTGTCTTCGGCGGTGAGCCTGCGGGTGTCGAACCATCCGTCAGCGAGCAGCCGACGAGCGTGCAGCGCGGGGTCGCCGTCGATGTCGACCACCACCGCCGCGGGCAGTTCGCGGCGGACGAGGCCGCGCTCGGCGGGATTGTCGTCGACGAACACCAGGCTGTCCACACCGATGTTGAGCGCCTCGGCCAGTTCGGCGAGGTTGTCGTGTTTGGGCCGCCAGTTGGCGATGATCCGCACGAAGTCCTCCTCGCGCAGCGCCAGCCCGGCTCGTTCGCGCAACGCCTCGCGCACCAGGTCTGCCTCGTTCTTGCTGACGACAGCCAGCAGCACGCCCTGCGCGCCGAATTGCTTGACGACCCGCCCGAACGATTGGAACGCCTCACCCCGCCGCCCTTCGGACACCTCGATGCCGTCCACCCCGTCGTCGCCGAGGACGCCGCCCCACAGGGTGCCGTCGAGGTCGACCGCCAGGCATTTGCTGCCGCGTCCGAGCAGATGGCGGCCGAGGTGGCCGACCTCAAGCGCGTAACTCGCGAGCAGTCGCGGCGAGAGGTGTGCTTTGGCGTAGCTGCTCAGCCGCGGATCGGTGACCTCGACGCCCTCCGCGACCAACGGGTCCAGGTCGATCACCACGACGGCCGGATGGTCGTCGGCCAGTTCGAGCAGCCGGGTGTTCGCGGCCCGCCAGACCGCGCCGAGCCGGCCGCGGGAACGGTAGTCGATCAACTGCGCGGACAGCGCCCTGGGCAGCGGAACAGTGTTCAGCACCAGGGTGGCACCGTTGCCGGCTTTGTCGAACGTTGCGGCGATCCGGCGCAGGACGGCAATGGCCTCGTCGAGTGCGTCAGCGGCCTCGTCCGGTCCCCATGGCGTGGGCAGCCGGTCGGCCACGATCATCGGGTCCAGCACGCACAGCACCAGATCGGGCTTCGCCGTGTAGACCTCGGAATCCGGGTCGGCCAGGTCGAACACGTAGCTGTCGAACAGGCTCAGCCGCACGTCGGCGAGCACCCCGTGCCGGGCGAACTCCCCAGCCAACGCGGGCTCCAGCATGGCCAGCGTGCTGTGTCCGGTCACCGCCACCGACAGCCTGGGGGTCGCCGGGTACTCGGCGAGCACCGCATCGATGTCGAGCCCGCGCAGCAGGCGGCCCGCCCGGACCACCTCGTCGTGGTCCGCGCCGTCGAGCAGCCTCCGCAGCGCGGCGAAATCGGCCGTTCCCGGTGTCTGCTGGAGGGCGGTGCGCACCCCGGCAACCCGGTCGGTCGCTGGTCCGGCGGACATGGCGGTTCTCCCTCCCCGCTCGGCTCACGGGCCGTCCCGCTGTTCGGGCCCCGGCAACAGCGATGCTAGGAAGAGCACTTAAGCCACGCTGAAACCACGCCGTGCGCCTCGTGCGTGGAGCGGGCTCGACCGCTGATCCTGCAGTCGCCCGCGCGGCGGCGGGCGGCCGGGCCTGGCCAGCGATCGGTTTCGGCGAGCCGCGCCGTTGCGGGTGCGCCGGGCGGCTGCCTCCCGCTCGCTTGTCAACGCAGGCCGGGCTTTGTCCCAGTCGCGGACAGCAAGGCCTCGTCCGGGACAGCATCTCCGCAGCCGATGACCGGCGGTCCGCGCTCCCCGGGAATGCCGAAGGCCTGCCGACAATGATCGTCGGCAGGCCTTCGGATGGTGGTGGTGGGCGATACTGGGATCGAACCAGTGACCTCTTCGGTGTGAACGAAGCGCTCTCCCGCTGAGCTAATCGCCCGCTCGCGGTGCGAACTCAGCCTACCCCACGACTTTCGGGGGCCTGCAAACGGGTGGTTTGATCCGACTACAGCGCGTCTGCCTGCGAATACCGTCCGAACAACCCCGAGCTAACCAAGGCCTTGCGCGGGCGGGGGCGCGTGCGGCCGTCCGCGACATCCGTGCGACGGTGCTATCGCACAGCGGCCGAACCGCGCAAGATGTACCGGTGGCTCCCCACCGGGCGCCCGCTGAAGGCTGCGCGGCACGGACGGCGACGGACCGGACGGACCTCGGGGCAGACGGTCTCGAACGGGTGATCTCGAGCGCACTCGCGACGGATCCGGGCTCCTGGTGCGTCTCACCGTTGTCCTCGGTCGTCCAGGCCGGGAAGGGAGACGAAGGGTAGGACGATGCGCAACGATCACGTGACGCTCCGCTCGACGGCGGTCTTCGACCTGCTGGCGCCGCGGACCCCGGCGGTTCCGGTGAAGGTGGAGCTGCGCTACGACACCCGCGACCCTTATGCCGTCGTCGCCGCCTTCCGCACCGGGCGGGCCGGCTGGGTCGAATGGGTCTACGCGCGCGACCTGCTGGCCGACGGCCTGCTCGCCGACGCCGGCGACGGGGACGTCCGCATCCGGCCCTCGGTGGAGGACCCGGAATCGGTTCTGATCGAGCTGAACTCGCCGTCCGGGCACGCCATGTTCGAGGCGTCCGCGCAGGAGCTGGCCGATTTCCTGGACCGCACGTACGACGTCGTGCTGCCGGGCAACGAACACCTGTGGGTCGACGTCGACGACGCGCTCACCCACCTGATCCCGAACGATCTGGCCTGATCACCGCCCCGCGAGCAGGCCAACAACCCCCCGGTGCCACGCCGGCCGCCGGGGTCGGATATGGTTCTTTCACACCACGGCGACGGGGTGCGGGCTTCCCGCCCGCGACTTCGGAGCCACGGTAGTGCGGACGTAGCGCAGCTGGTAGCGCATCACCTTGCCAAGGTGAGGGTCGCGGGTTCGAATCCCGTCGTCCGCTCGGAGGGCTCAAGCCCCATGCGGTGGAGTGGCCGAGAGGCGAGGCAACGGCCTGCAAAGCCGTGTACACGGGTTCGAATCCCGTCTCCACCTCGCGCGATTAGCTCAGCGGGAGAGCGCTTCCCTGACACGGAAGAGGTCACTGGTTCAATCCCAGTATCGCGCACCAGCGTTGCCCGGAAGCCCTGCTTCTCTTCGGAGAGGCAGGGCTTTCGTCGTTCCCGGGGCGCCCGTTCAGGACGGGAACAGCGCCGATCCCAGCGGGCGGTGTTCGTCGAAGCCCGGGAGGATCAGGAAGGTTCCGCTCGCCGTGGTGGTCGTGAACGGCAGCAGCGCGTCCGCGGCTTCCATGCTCGCCAGGGTCGCGGTGAACGTGTGCAGGTCGTTCTGGAAGCTCACGAAGAGGAGGCCCGGGGCTGGCGTGTCCATGCTGTAGCTGCGGCGCAGCATGAGCCCGGCCCCGACGACGTTCGCGTGGGCGCGGCGGATGTGGGCGTCGGCGGGGACGAGGTAGCGGCCGTCCGGGGTTTTCGCGCCCAGGTCCGGACCGTCCGCTGTGGAACCGCCGGACAGGGGGATTCCGGTGTCTCTTCGGCGGCCGAAGACGGATTCCTGTGCGGCTACCGGCAATGCGGCGAATCGGGTCACGTCCAGCGCCATCCGCCGGACGACGGCGATCGTGCCGCCCGCAACCGGAGGCGGGCCGGGGAGCCATAGGTCCCGTTGCTGCTCGGCGGGAGTGTGCGGGCCGATGATGCCGTCGACGAAACCCAGGACGTTCCTCGGCGCGGTCAGTCCGGCTGAGACCGGGACGTGCGGTCCGCGTGCGCCGGATTGCCGCCAGCGTTCGCGTACGCCAGGCTTCGCGAGGAGCGCTGCTGCGGCGACGGGCGGCACCAGTGGGTCGCTGGCGCAGATCTGGAGCAGCAGGTCTCCGCCGCGGTCGGACGGTGCGATCGTCTCGTGCGCGGCGGGTGGGAGGTCTTTCGCGCCGGGCAGTTGTGGATCGCGGGTCTGGACGAGGCGGGGGCCGACGCCGACTGTCACGGTCAGGTCGCCCGGGGGCAGGCCCAGGAGGCGGGCGTCCGTTCCAGCGGTCAGAGCCATGATGCTGCGGCCTAATTCGGCGAGAATTGGCCCTGGCGCAACGGAAACATCTGCGGTGACGACCAGCAGATGCGATTGCGGCTGTTGCGGCGTGGTGATCCCGGCTTGGTGCATGCCGGTGGGCGGGATCGGGCCGGGCCGGGTCTCGGCGGAGTCGGGTGCGGAGGCGGCGTGGCAGCCAGCGGCGAGCCCTGCGGTCACCGCGGCCCCGAGAAAAGCGCGGCGGGAAGGGCGGCGCTCAGCGGAATTCACGACGGGCAGCGTGACAGATTCCGGTGCGCCAGGCGAATTCGGCTCGGCAAAGCGGGTGTCTCGTCAGGCGGTGGTATGCGAAGCGGCTCCGACAAAGCGGCCGAGTTATCTCCTGCCGGATGCACTCGTCACAACGGCTCCCACGCCCGGCTGGGTGGAGCGCTGCCAAACTCACGACCCGCGACGACGGCCCTGCTCCCCCTGGTTCGCTGCACCGGTCTGCAAAGGCCGCGGCGTCCACGTGCGAATCCAGCGGGACAGCGCCAAAGCGTGCCGCTCCCCCGCGGCCTGCCGACCGCATCAAGCACCAACCAAGCGCACGACCGCCAACCCGGCCAACAATCACCCCAACGGAATCCGGCTCTCGTGCCAGACTGGGCGGATGCGTTTTCCCGCCATGGTGGCGATCCTGGGGCTTTCCGCCGCGCTGGTCAGCGGTTGTGGTTCTTCCTCCGCCGAGGGTCATCGGCCGGACGGGGCGGGGGTGACCATTCGCGTCCCCGCCGACGCGCCCACTATCTCCGCCGCCGTTTCCCTGGCACAGTCCGGGGATCTCGTGCTTGTCGCGCCTGGGGAATACCACGAAACGGTGAAAATCACGACGCCGAAGGTCACGCTGCGCGGCGAAGTGCGGGAGCGGGTGGTCGTCGACGGGCAGCTGAAGCGGGACAACGGCGTCGTCGTGTCCGCGCCGGGCGTCGCGGTGGAGAACCTGACCGTCCGGAATCACACGCAGAACGGCGTCCTCGTCACGGGTTCGGTCAAGGCCGCCGACGGGCTGCCGGGACACGGGGGCGGTTACGACACCGGTGACGAGCCGATCCGGTTCCTCAGCTCGTTCCTGGTCTCGCACGTCACCGCCACCCGCAACGGTCTCTACGGAATCTATGCGTTTTCCGCACAGAACGGGGTGATCGAGCAGTCGTACACGTCCGGCGGTGCCGATTCCGGAATCTATGTCGGCCAATGCAAACCGTGCCGGACGGTCGTGCGGGACAACGTCGCGGAGCTCAACGCGGTCGGGTACGAGGGCACGAACGCCAGCGGCGAGATGTACGTCGTCGGCAACCGGTTCAGCGGGAACCGGGTCGGGCTGACCACCAACTCCGACCACCAGGAGAAGCTGTTGCCGCAGCAGGATTCCGTGGTCGCCGGGAACCTGGTCGCGGCCAACGGGCAGGCGGCGACGCCCGAGCAGGCCGACGGCGGCTGGGGCATCGGGATCGGCATCGACGGCGGCAGCGGCAACCAGGTGCTGCGCAACCGGATCGCCGGGAACGCGAACGCCGGGCTTGTGCTCACCGCGACCCAGGACGTGCCGCCGAGGGGCAACCGGATCGTCGGCGACGTCTTCGCGGCGAATGGCCTCGACGTCGGCTGGACGTTCCCCGGTCCGACGAAGGGCAGCGGAAACTGCGTTGATTCCGGGGCGCTGCGCACGATTCCGGAGGGATTGGCGGCGAGTGCCGCTTGCCCCTCAGCGGCGGACTCCCCTGCTGGTGCCTGGACCAGGGCGAAACCGCCTGCGGGCATTCCGTTCACGGAGGTCGCGGCACCGCCGCCGCAACCGCAATTCCCGGACGGGCGCACGGCCGGTCCCACGGTTGTCCCTGCGGTGCCGGAGTTTCCGGACGTCGCGAAAATCCAGGTGCCCGGCACGTCGTTGCTGGCGGACCGGGCTTCGGTGGCTGCCGCCTAGGGGCGCAGATCGCAGTGCCGCGATTCCCGCACGCTGACGCCCACCGGCCACGCGGTCGCTCACCACCGCATCCCCGCCGACAGATCGGGCCTCAAGAACCGCATCCTGACGAAACGTCAGCTGCCAGCCGGAACCGCAATGAATTCGTGCGTATCGAAATCAATGACAACCGGATTCGTCTCCCCCGGAACCGAAGCCCGCATCCGATACATGACGCCGTCCCCGTCGAGCCAGTACCGGACGGATTCCGCGCTGCCGGGCCGTTCCCGGGAATCCGGACCCGTGAAGACGTCGACCGCGTGCCCGTTCACCCGATCGGACCCTACCCATTCGGCACCGTTCTGCGGGAGCAATTGCGCGTTGTCCGGCCGGTCGCTGCCGAGGCCGAGCAGAATGGCCAAGGACCGGTCCAGCGGACCCGCTGCCGGATTGAGCGGGCGGCCGAACCAGCCGTCGGCGGGCGGGTTCGCCGGGGGCAGGCCGGGGACCGCGGACAGCGGGCGGAGTTCGACGCGGGTGGCGGTCCACCGGATCAGACCATTGCCGGAGTCGTTGCGCCCCTTGCCTTTCAGCACTCCGTAACCGGTCTTGGCGCGGTAATCGGCCGAACCGGTGATCACGAGTTCGCCCGCCGCGCCGGGGACACTGATCGTCACCGCGCGGCCTTGTTTCTGGTAATTGCGGAATCGCGCGATCGCGAGCCGGCTCGCCTCGTCCGCGGTGACCGCGCGCGGACCGGAATCGGGCGAACTGGCGGCGACATACGAGAATATTCCTGCGCCCAGCACGACTGTCACCGCGAGAGCGACGACGATCCAGCGGCGCGCGATCCGTTTGGCAAGCACAGCGAGTGACCGTAGCAGGGATTTCGATTCACCCGGTCCGTTTATCCCGGTGCCGTACCCGGAAAGGTCGTTTTCTGCTTCACTGTTACAGCTTTGCGGCACGCCGCGCGAATATTCCGCGCAGAGAACGGAGATCCCGCAGTCATGAACAGAGGTGGCAGAAGAACCCGTGGCAGATACCGGCTGACCCGATTAGCCGCCGCTGTCCTGGTGCTGGGCGGCAGCGCGATGACGGTCACCGCCGGCAGCGCCGAGGCCGCGGAAGACGGCACATTGACCGTCCAAGTGCTCCGCGATTTCTTCGGCACCGGCGTCATCAACGCCACCATGGACACCCCGCAGCCGGGCATGTCTGTGCTGGTCACCGACCCCGCCGGGCATCAGGTGCGCGGCCGCACCGACGCGGCGGGCAAGGTCGTGGTGGACCCGGCCGCGCCGCTCGCCGGCGGCCGGTATCGCGTCGACGTCTCCGTTCCGGATCCGTATCGCGCGTATTTGCAGGCCGCGCCCGCGTCCACGGAGAAAAACCACTTCGACAGTTTCACGACGTTCGTGGATCTGCGCGAGGCCAAGGACGTTTCGGTGATCACCGGCGTCTGGAACCCGGCCGACCACACCCTCCCGGACGCCCGTTATTACGTGCCGGTGCAAAACCCGGCGGTGAACAGCGACGGCAGCGCACCCGATCCGAACACCCGCGCGCTGGTCGCGTTCGACCGTAATCTCCGCGGCACCTGCCCCGCCGACTCGGCCTGCCCGACCGTGCTGAACACCCAGGCGCAAGTCGGCACCACGTGGGGATTAGCGTACGACAAATACCGCGACCGCATTTTCCAGTCGGCGTTCGCGAAACGCTTCACCACCTACGGTCCCGAAGGCGGGGGCGCGATTTACACCACGCCGCTCGGCGGCGGCGCGCCCAAGCTGTTCGCGAAGGTCCCGGCCGCGGAGATCACCGCCCACGGCGCGGTCGACATGCGCAAGGACGAGCATTTCGTCGACGTCCCCGGCAAGGAAAGCCTCGGCGGGATCGCGCTCACCGAGGACGGCAAGAAGCTGTACGCGATAAACCTGGCGACCCGGAACCTGCTCAGTTTCGACGCGACCGGAGACACCGCGAAGATCGAGAAGCAGACGCCGATCCCAATGCCGGAATGCGCCGACCCGGACGACTGGCGGCCGTTCACGGTCGCCGCGCACGACGCGAAACTGTACGTCGGCGGCGTCTGCTCGGCGGAAAGCACGAAGCGGCGCGAGGACCTGAAAGCGGTGGTCTACACCTACGACGGCACGAAGTTCACGCCCGTGGTCGAGCACCGTCTCGACTATCTCCGCGGCAACGTCATCGCGGGCTTCCAGGACGAGGACATGGACCACTGGAACCCGTGGGACACCTCGTTCGCCTCGTGGGACAAGTTCATCAAGCACGGGCCCGGGATCAACCCGCAGCCGGAACTGGCGAGCCTGGCGTTCACCCGCGACGGCTCGATGATCCTAGGCTTCCGCGACCGGTTCATGGACGTCTTCGGCTCCGGCATCGACCCGCGGCCGGGCCGCACCGGGGTCGCGACCGGCATGTCCGGCGGCGACATCACCATGGCGTGCGCGGCGCCCGGCGGCGGATACGACTGGGAGGGCACCGGGGTCTGCCCGAACCACGGCACGTACGCGACCAACGGCCACGAGCCGGCGGGCACGGTCGAATACTTCCACGGCGACTTCTACGACCCCAACCGCTCCGGCAACGGCCTGCACCAGGAGGCCGCGCAGGGTTCGGTCGCCTACATCCCGCAGCAGCAATGGGTGATCAGCACCGAACTCGACCCGGCGCAGGCGGTCAGTTCGGACGGCGTCGGCTACTACGACGTCGGCACCGGCATCGGGCCGGGGCAGGACAATCCGAAGCACGGGTACGCGTTCGTGGGCCCGGCCAACAGCTTCGGCAAGGCGGGCGGGCTCGGCGACATCGCCTACCAGGCGGCGAACGCGCCGATCCAGATCGGCAACCTCGTCTGGTTCGACGGCGACCACAACGGCATCCAGGACCCGAACCGCACCGACGAGGTCCCGCTCGCCAAGGCGACGGTGAACCTGCTCGACGTCGACGGCAAGAAGGTCGCCACCACGCAGACCGACAAGGCGGGCGAGTACTACTTCGGCGGCGTCGGCGCGGAGTACCAGCTGAAGCCCGGCGAGAAGTACACCGTGCAGTTCGACGTCTGCACCGCGGCCACGGACAACGTGCCCGGGACGCCGCCGGCGACCGACTTGCGGTTCACGCTCCCGACCGCAGGCCCGGACCGGGCGCACGACTCGAACGTCGTGCCGCCCAAGACCGGACGGCTCTGCAACGGCTACGCGCCGGTGACCGCTCCCGCCCAGGCGGGCGGGGTCGACCACACCATCGACGCCGGGGTCTACCTGCCGGCGCCGCCCGGCCCGCCCACGTCGTCGGCTCCCCCGGCGACGAGCCCGAACCCGGCGGTTCCCCCGGTGGCCCATCCGCCTGCTTCGGGCGCGACGGACACGGATTCCCTTGCCTCGACCGGGATCCCGCTGCTTCCGATGCTGCTGATCCTCGGCGGAGCCCTTCTTGCCGGAGGCACCGGCTTCCTGGTGGCGAGCCGGAGAAGGCGGTTCAGGCGGCAGTGATCGCCACGGTGGCCGAGGTCCGCGACGCGGGCCTCGGTCGCCGCTATCGCGCCAGCCAGTCCGCGAGGTCTGCCACCACCGCGGGGTCGACGTGCTGCGGTCGCTGGTAACTGTCCGGTGTGGACGGTCCGGTGCCGGGGAAGAACTCGTGGTCGTCCGCTGGATAGACACGAATGTCCACCGCCGGTCCGGCCAGTCCGTTCCGCCATCGGGACAGGTCGTCCTCGACGGTGACCTGATAATCCCGGCCGCCCTGCATCAGAAACATCGGCACCGCCAGCGACGCGGCGGTCGTGACCGGGTCGTACTCGCGCAGCTCCAGCCAGTACGACCCGGGATAGCCGAACAGCAACCCGTCCCCCGGCGCGGACGGCGACAACGCCGGATCGGCGACCGCCGCGGCCTGCCGGGTGATCGGTTCGACGAGCGCCGCGACCTTGGCGTCCAGCGCAGCCAGATGCCGGACCACCCGGACAGCGGCTTCCTGCATCGGCTCGGCATCAGCCGCCAGGAGAACCAGCCCCGCGACCGACGGCTCGGCGATCGCCACCAGCGGCGCGACCTTCCCGCCCATGCTGTGCCCGGCCACGAACACGCGCGCGGCGTCGACACTGTCCTGCGCCTGCAGAAGCCGGACGGCCGCGACAGCATGCGGCACGTATTCCGCGGACATCGTGAACCCGGGCGCGCTGGCCAGTTCGGGATGGGCGTGCGTCACCTTGTCGAAGCGCAGCACCGCCACGCCCCGGGAAGCCAAGCCCCACGCGAGATCCTTGAGCGGCTTGTTCGGCCCGGCCGTCTCGTCGCGGTCGAAAATCCCGCCGCCGCTGAGCAGGACCACGCCCGGCCACGGCCCCTCCCCTCGCGGCACGGTCAGCGTTCCGGGCACCGAATGGGGTTCCGCGGAAAGAACGACGTCCTGTTCGACGAACGCCGCGCCATCCGCATAGGACGGTTTGGTCCATCCCACGGCGGCAGCAAGCCGAAGCCCCGCAACGGTTCCCGCCGCGTCGACCGACATCACCACGAGAAACCCGCCCCGCGCGCACATGACCGGCACCTGCACCCGGGTCAGCCCAGGACCCGCCGGCTCAGCGACCGGTCCTCCCAGCGCGGCCACCGGACCGTGCTCACCGGTTTGTGCAGTCCACGCGGCTTCCAGCGCCGCGCCGGACACCGCCGCCCGCAACTCCACCGAGAACCGCGTCGCGATCTCGCCGAACCGCCCGTCTCGCGCCTGCTCGACGACAGCCGTCGCCACCTCGCTCGGATTCATCCCGACCCCCATCGTTCTCAAGTTATGCGAATGGTAGCACCGTGTGAGAACATTCGGGGGTGGACGTGTTGACTCTCCTAGGACATCCGGTACGGCTGCGGATCGTGCACGCGCTGCGCGGCGACCGGACGCTCACCACCGCACAACTGGGCGCACTGCTCCCGGACGTCTCGAAGGCGACGGTCTACCGGCACGTCGACCTCCTCGCCGACGGCGGAATCCTCGAGGTGGCCGACGAGCAACGCGTGCGCGGCGCGGTCGAGCGCACCTACCGGCTGCGCAAGGAAAACGCGTCGATCGACCAGGACGCGATCGCGCGGCTGACCCCGGACGACCACCGTCGCGGATTCGCCGCCGCGACCGCCGCGCTGGTCGCCGAGTTCGACGCCTACCTGAGCCGCGACCAGGCGAATCCGGTGGAGGATCTCGTCGGCTACCGGCAGCACGCCGTCTGGCTGGACCGCGACGAACTGCTCGCGATGATCGACGGCATGCGGAAAGCCATCGCCCCCATGCTCGCCAACGGGCCCGCGCCGGGGCGCACACGCTACCTGCTCAGCCCGATCCTCTTCCCCAGCGAAGACTGAAACCCCGCCCAGCACGAGGCCCCTGCCAGGAACTCAAGCCGTGCGACCGTGTCTTGAGGTCCGTGAAGGGCTCCTTGGGGGAATCAGATTCCCTCAAGGAGCCCTTCACGGACCACTGCCCGGCTTTCGCTTCGGGGTCCGGGGCTCAGGGCGACCTGCGCTCAACCGGACCGAGCCAGCCGAGCTGCGGAAACACGACGGAAGCGCGTCCGCCTCACAGCCGCACGAGGCCGGACGGGAGTTTCCGCGGCAATAGAGATCAGGCCAGCGCGCGCAGCCGCGGCAGCACGTCCTCGGCGAACTGCGACAGGTACCGCTCCTGGTCGTGGCCGGGGCCGTGGAAGACCAGGTGGTTCAGGCCCGCGTCGAGGTACGGCTTGATCTGCGCGACCGCCTCGTCCGGGTCGGAGGCGACGATCCACCGCTTCGCGACCTGCTCGATCGGCAACTCGTCGGCCAGCCGCTCCATCTCCTCCGCCGACGACACCGTGTGCTTCTGCTCCGCGCTCAGCGACAACGGGGCCCAGAACCGGGTGTTGGCCAGCGCCTTCTCCGGGTCCCGGTCGTACGACATCTTGATCTCGATCATCCGGTCCACGCCGGACGCGTCGCGCTCACCCGCCGCCGCGCCCTCGGCCATCGCCGGCATCAGCTTGTCGGTGTAGAGCTCCATGCCCTTGCCGGACGTGCAGATCATGCCGTCGCCCGCGCGGCCCGCGTACTTCGCCACCACCGGGCCGCCCGCCGCGATGTACACCGGCACCGGACGCTCCGGCCGGTCGTAGATCTTCGCGTTGACCAGCTGGTAGTAGTCGCCCTCGAAGTCGACGCTGTCCTTGCTCCACAGCTCGCGCATGAGCCGCACCGACTCGCGCAGCCGCGCGAACCGCTCCTTGAACTCCGGCCATTCCCGGCCCGACACCGCGATCTCGTTCAGCGCCTCGCCGGTGCCCGCGCCCAGGATCACGCGGTCGCCCGACAGCAGTGCCATCGTCGCGAACGCCTGCGCGATCACCGCCGGGTTGTACCGGAACGTCGGCGTCAAAACGCTGGTCCCGATCAGCACGCGGCTGGTCCGCTCCGCCACCGCGGGCATCCACGCCAGCGCCCACGGCGCGTGCCCGCCCTCGTGGCGCCACGGCAGGAAATGGTCCGACACCCACACCGAGTCCAGCCCCAGCTCCTCGGCCCGCACCGCGAACTCCACCAGCTCGCGAGGCCCGAACTGTTCCGCCGACGCCTTGTACCCGACCTTCAGCTCCACGATCGCCCTTCCCCGTCCGCATGAACCACGCAGGATTCCGTGGCACCGTCAACCGTACCCGGATGGGCCTTGCGGAGACGGGTGTGCTGTCGATCACTCGCCGGGCTAGTACGTCGCGTTCATCAAGGCGAGCGCCGCGGCCTGGCAGCCCGGTCCTTTCTCCGCGGCGGAGGACCACGAACGCGAGTACTGGTCGAAGTCGTTGCGGGAGTTCGTGTAGGCGGAATCCGCTTGCCTGGCCAGGAAATCCCGGTACGGCGCGTCGGGCGTCGCGGTGTCCAGTTCGGACAGACCGCGGACGAGCCCGGCCTTGAAGTACGACCCGTCGTCGCCGCAGCTGCTGCCCTCGCCGGGGTCGTGGACGATGCCGTCGGAGCCGGTGAAAAACGACCCCGTGCGCGTCGTGGAGTCGGCGACCGAACGAGCGGTGCCGATCAGGTCCTGGTCGCCGGTGACCTTGGCCAGTGCGGTGAGGCCGGAGACGAATACGCCCTGGTTGTAGGTGTAGCGCTGGCCGACGGCGGCGCAACTGGCGCCGTCGATGCCGTCCACGACGAGGCCGTCGGAGCCGATGAGTCCCTTGCCGCGGAACCAATCCCAGCCTTGCCGCGCCCGTGTCCGGTAGGTCGCGTCGCCGGTGCGGTCCGCGATGGTGGCGTTGACCTGGATGTAGAGGCTGTTGGAGATGGACGCCTTGTACGTCAGGCCTTCTTTCCACCGGATGCCGCCGCCGCAGTCGCCGGTCCAGAAGGTCTGCATGTGGTCGGCGTCGGCCTTGGCGGTGGCGAGGTAGCGCTGCTGGCCGGTGCGGTCGTAGGCGTCGAGCCACGCCATCGCCCACCAGCCGGTGTCGTCGGAGAACTCGTTGCGGAACTGCCCGCGGCCGGCGTTGACGTTCTTGTCGTACGTCGTGGCCGTCGCGTAGTCGTAGCTGGCCATCCGGCTGACCGACGCGTTGCGGATCACCGCGGCCAGCGACACCGCGCTCCCCCAGCCGCCGCCGTTGCGGAAGTAGCCGGTGCCGTTGTCGTAGAGCGCCATCAACGCGGTCGCCGCCGCCTGCGAGCGGTTCGCCGCGTTCCAGCGGGTGCGCGCCCAAGGCGTGCAAGCGATCCGGCCGGTGTCGACCGCGCTGCCGCACGCGCGCAGGGCGCCGACGCCGCGGGTGTTCCAGTCGTCGTTGTTGTACATCTGGGTGCGCCAGCCGCCGACTCCCGACGGCGCGGTGGTCAGGCCCAGCTGTGCGCCGCCGTCCCAGGTCGCGCCGCCGTCGAAGGACCGGTCGAGCCACACCTGGTCGCCCGGGCGCGAGTGGTCGACGACCGCCCAGCCCATCGGGTCGCCGTCGGCGAAGTGCAACTGGAGAACGCGGTCGTCGAGCGGCGCGGTGACCGCGATCCGGTCGCCGGACGCCTGGTCGGCGGCACGGTCGTCGCAGTATTTGTTGCACACCACGATATTCGCCGCCGGCTGTGGCTCCGGTGTTTTCGCCTGGACCGGCGCCAGCGCCGACATCGTTGTCAAGACCGCCGTGAGCATGACCCGCACCGCTGCCTCCTCGGATCCCCGCCCTGTCCCCAGAACGAAGATCCCCGCGAGGCGCGGTGCGGGTCAACGAATGACAAAGACTTGGCGCGCGAATAGGCCGGATGCCTTGCGCGCTGGGCTATTCCGCGCTCACGCCCTCGAGATCCCCGGCCTCCACGACCTGGCGGACCTCGACCTCGACCTCGGCGAACAGGTCCGCGTACTGTCGCGCGTACTCGACCGCCTGGGCCAGGTCCGCGGCGTTGACCAGGGCGAACCCGCCGATGACCTCCTTGGTCTCGGTGAACGGCCCGTCCGTCGCGGTCGGGTTCGCGCCGCGCGGCTTGCGGACGATCGAGCCCCTCTCCGACGGGTGCACGCCCTCGGCGGCGATCAGGATGCCGCGTTCGGTCCAGTCCTGGACGAACGCGCCGATTTTCTCCATGAACTCGGGGCTCGGGTTCCAGGCCTCGGGGGCGCTCTCGTCAAGCCGGTGCATCAGCAGGAAACGCATTGCCCGCTCCTCGGGGTCGGTGGCCGGTTCCGTCCGGCCGTCGCATCCTCGTCGAACGGGCCGGCGCGACATCGACACCTCGCCGAGTTTTTCTTTCAGCAGCGATGCGACGGCGACCTTCGGGGCCGGGCGACCCAGGCCGCGACGCCCGCGGCGAGGGTCACGGAGGTCACCGCGACGCCGGCGATCGGGCTGTTCATCAGCACGAGGCCGGTGAGGAACGCGGTCCCGGCGAGGAGGAGCAACGCCATCCGGAGCGTGGACGCCCAGGTGACGACGAAGTCCGCCGCACGGGTGGCCCAGGGGTCGCGGGTGTCGGGCTTGCGGTGGCGGCCGTGCTTGCGGCGGGCGAGAACCCGGTGCGCGGAGGCGAGCATCTCGTCCCGCGTGGCGATCCGGCGGGGCGGACGGGAGAAGGGATCCCAGTCGACCACTACGCGGACGCGGCTCGGGTGGTCGGGATCGGGGTGCTGGGGGTCTGCGGGATGGGGCGGTTCGGGTGCGTTGACCGCGGCCGTGGCGGCTTTCGCGTCGCTTCCGACCGCCTCAGTCGCGACCCCGTTGCCTGGTTTGGAGCGATCGGGTGCGTTGCTCGCGGCCGGGTCGGGTTTGACCGCATCGCTCGCAGCTGCATCGCCCGGCCGAGCCAACTCGGCTTCGCTGCTCGCGGCCCGGTTGGGTTTGATCGCATCACTCGCGGCTCCATCGCCCAGCCGAGCCAACTCCGCTGCGCCGCTCGCAGCCGAGTCGGGCTTGGCCACATTGCTCGCCGCCGCAACGCCCGACAGAGCCAACTCGGCTGCGCCGCTCGCGACCGGATCGGGCTTGATCGCATCACTCGCGGCCGCATCGCCCAGCCAAGCCAACTCGGCTGCGCCGCTCGCGGCCGAGTCGGGCTTGGCCACATTGCTCGCTGCCGCAGCGCCTCGCTGCGTCCCCTCGGCAGGCTGGGCCGCCTTCTCCCGCTTTGCCGCGCCGCGCGCTCGCGGAGCAGGCTCCGGTTCGCACTCGCGGCCTAACTGCCGCGGCTGAGGCTCCTGGACCAGCACTGCGCTTTCCCCTGGCTCGGGCGGCGCGCCGGTCTGGCGCGGCTGCCCGGTTCGGAGCGGCTGGTCGGCGAGGCAGGGAACCACCGTCATGAGGTCGTCATCCCTTTCTCTTCCGGCCGGCGGACCGGTTCCGACGGCTGTCCGGATCCCGGCCGTTCGTGCGGCGCGCGCCCCGGATGGGCTCATCCTGGCGAAGACGGTGCGTCACCGACCAGTTCTACTGGCAGTGTCGCGGTGAACGGTCCCTCAGCGTCGCCCAACGGTTCGAGTGAAGGTTTTCGCTACTCTTCGCTGTCACCGATTCGACACCCGGCGGCCACTCCCTCGACGGCTTGTCCAGACCTCGTGACACGTCCACGAACAGCGGAGAACCGACCCTGACACGGGAATATGCACGTTCATCCGCACATTCGCCAGGTGGAGAAACTCGATGACACCGGACATGACCACCGGGCAGCGATACACAGAGCGTCACAGCGAGTCGGTTTATTGAGCAGTCAACCGTCACCCACATGAGTGATACGGAGAGTGATCATCGAGCGTAGGCAACAATCCGCGAACTGGCCCGGATGGAGGCATCCTCCGGAGGCGAGGACCACGGACGGGTGCATTCGGGCCGAGTGCGCACACCCTTGCCGTCCGATGAGGACTGCGACTACCGTTCATAAGGCAAGCCTTGCCTAACTCAATGAGGACCACCATGCCGACCCTCCCCCAGCGCCGCACGCCCGACAGCAGGCGGCTGCTCCGGACGTCCGTGCTGCGCGCCGAACGGACCTCCACGCATTTCGTGACCCTCACCGTCGGCGGGGAGGACCTCGAGGACTTCGCGCCGCTCGGATTCGATCAATGGTGCCGGTTGTTCTTCCCGCGCGAGGGCCAGCGCGAGCTGCGCCTCCCCACCGCTTCGAGCAATCGCTGGCTCGCTCAGCACATGCTCATGAGCAGCGCGTCCAGGCCGTGGGTGCGGAACTACACGATCCGGGCGACGCGGCCCGGCGAGGTGGACATCGAGTTCGCGGTGCACGGCGACGGCGGTCCGGCGTCGAGGTTCGCGGAGAGCGCGCGGCCGGGCGACGAGATCGGGATCCTCGACGAGGGGATCACGTATCTGCCGCCGGAAGGCGTGCCGCAGTTGCTTCTTGCCGACGAGAGCGCGATTCCCGCCGCGCTGGCGATCCTGGAGTCGTCGCCTGGTCTGCGCGCCACGGTTTTGCTGGAGGTCGGGGCGCGGGACGACATTCACGCGGTCGACGTGCCGCTCGGAACCGAGGTTCAATGGCTGGTCCGCGAGGACGATCGACTGCCGGGGCGGCTCGCGCTCGACGTCCTCGCCCAGCTCGATCTGTCCGACCCGCCGGGCTACACGTGGGTCGCGGGCGAAAGCGGGCTGGCCACCGGCGCGCGGCGGTTTCTCACGCGGGAGCGCGGGGTTCCGAAGCAGGCGATCGCGTTCCAGGGGTATTGGAAACACGGCCGCGCCGCGCTGGGGTGAGGCCGTTAGAAGAGGCGTCCGGCGTCGTCGGCAGGCGGTTCTTCCAGCTGCAGCAGGAACCGTTTCCGGTCGACGCCGCCCGCGTAGCCGGTGAGGCCGCCGCTGCTACCGACTACTCGGTGGCAGGGCACGACGATGCTCAGCGGGTTCCAGCCGTTCGCGTTGCCGACGGCCTGCGCCGCGCCGGGTTCGCCCAGTTCGACGGCCAGGTCGCGGTAGGTGCGGGTTTCGCCGTAGGGGATGCTGGTCAGCAGCTGCCACACCCGGCGTTCGAAGTCGGATCCGCGCAGGTCGAGTTCGAGGTCGAAGGTCTGGCGCCGGCCGGTGAAGTACTCGTCGAGCTGCTGAGTCACGGTGGCGAAGGTGTCGTCGGCGCGCGGGCCGAAGTCGGGGAAGCGCGGGGTCCGGCTGTGGCCGTCGAAATAGACGGCGACCAGCGCGCTGCCGTCCGCGACCAGGGTGAGGTCGCCGATCGGTGACGCCGCGACGGTGTGCCGGAAAGCCATTTTCTCCTCCGTGATCGGTGCCACGGAACGGTATCCGGCCGGGCCGCGCGTGAGAGCATCGCCGTCCATGGACGACGGTTTCGCCGACATCCCGACCACGACGCTCGCCGACCTGCTCGGCCGCGGCCAGGTGCTCGACTACGGGGTGCGCCCCTTGTGGGGTCCGGTGCCGAGGATCGCCGGGCCCGCGTACCCGGTGCGCTGCCCGCCAGGCGACAACCTGATGCTGCACGCGGCCATCCACCGTGCGCCCGCGGGAGCGGTGATCGTGGCCGAATCCGGCGACGTCGACTACGCGCTGGCTGGCGGGAACGTCTGCGCGACTGCTCAGCGGCGCGGCATCGCGGGCTTTGTCCTGGACGGCGTGATCCGCGACCTGTCGGAGGTTCGCGAGGCGCGTTTTCCGGTGTTCGCGCGCGGCGTGATCCCGATTCCCGGCACGAAAGCCGCGGTGACGCCGCTTGGCGAGCCCGCGCGGTGCGGCGGGGTGACTGTGCACGCCGGGGACATCGTCGTGGCGGACGAGGAAGGCGTGGTCGTCGTGCCGGGGCCTGGCGCGGCGCAGGTGCTGGTGGACGCGCGGGCGAAGCTGGCCAAGGAGGAGGCGCAGACGCTCGACGAGTGGGCGGAGGCGCACCGGGCGAAGGTGGACGCGGCGCTCGAGGCCGGCGGATTTCGCGGCTGACGCGACCACCGCGGCGCGCGGGACGCCCGGAGTGTTCGGGCTTCCGCGGGCCTGCGCGAAACAATCGCAGGTGAGGCTGGCGATTGACCTGGCCCGGATCGGAGAGGGCCGCAGGGGCTTAGGCAGGCGGGCGGACCGGCCTCAGCGGGCGTCCAGACGGGCGAACCGCCGTCAGCGGGCGTCCAGACGGGCCGACCGGGCGTCAGCGGGCATCCACGCAGCCGGGCCGACCGGCGTCAGCGAGCCTCCAGGCAGGCGGGCGGACCGGTGCCGTCCGTCCCGCCCGGCGGGGACCCCTTCCTGAGCCGAGGATCTCGGCTGCCGAGACTTCCGTCCGGTTTATTCCGGCCGGACTGTCCACAAGGGACCCGCCATCGCCAGCTCGGGGCCGGGTTCCGATTCGGGCGGGAGGGGTTCGGGGTCGGGCAGCGGACGGGCCGGTCCCGGCGTCACCGGGTCGGGCTCCACCGGACCGGGCGGGACGGGCTCGGGCGGGGCGGGCGGTGCGGTCGAGCGGGGGCGAAGCATCGCGGACTCCTTTCACTCCCCGATGGGCTACCGCGGACCGGCGGCGGCGAAACATCCACCCGTCCCCGCCGAGGTCGGCTAGGGTCGAAGGCGGAGCCGACGAACCGAGAAGAGGCGAGACGATGAGCGCGGACAAGCCCGGCGAGCAGCAGCCGCTCGACGCGGAGATCGTGGAGAGCCCCGGCACGCCGCCGCCCGCTGCCCTGCCCGAACCCGATTACAGCGAGAACGGCGCCCCGTCGTTCGACTTCGTGCGGGACCGGATCGAGAAGCGGTACACGACGTCGGTCGGCGCGCAGGAGATCGCCGGGATCGGCGGGCCGGAGGACCTGGAGTCGCTGGACAAGAAGATCGCCGACCGCAAGGAGGCGGCGAAGGACAAGCTGGCCGAGATCCGGCGGTCGATGGGGAAGGAATAGTTCCGGCTCCCAGACCCCGGCAGAACCGCGGCGGGAAGCGATCGCCGCGTCGACCGGTGTTCGCGCCGCCCAAGCGGCGACGCCCCTGCGCGATGCGGCCAAGCGCCTCCTCCCCGGAAGAGCAGCGCCGGGCACCTTCCGCGCGAACGGGACCCGACGTGCCCCCTCGCCGACGAGAAGCCACCGCTCCGCTCAGGGCGAAACCGCCGCGGCTCTTGAGTCCACAGTGGACTGTCCGGGTAGCAATTTCCGTGGCCTCCCCGACGCCCGTTCTGGTTGAATCGCCCGTATGGCAACCTCCGTGCGCGTTTCCGGCCTGGTGCTCACCGAGCACGAGTTCTCCGTCCCCCTCGACCATTCCCGTCCCGAAGGCGCGAAGATCACCGTCTTCGCGCGGGAGGTCGCGGATCCCGACGGGCTCGACCGGCCGTTTCTCGTTTATCTCCAAGGCGGTCCCGGGCACGAAGCGCCGCGGCCGTCGCGCGGGACGCCCAGCTGGTTGCCGCGGGCGTTGCGGGAGTACCGGGTGCTGATGCTCGACCAGCGCGGCACCGGGCGGTCCACGCCGGTCGGCGCGCTCACCGGCACGCCGGCCGAGCAGGCCGAATACCTCACGCACTTCCGCGCCGACGCGATCGTGCGCGACGCGGAGTTCGTGCGGCGGCAGCTGGGGATCGAGAAGTGGAGCGTGCTCGGGCAGTCGTTCGGCGGGTTTTGCACGCTCGCTTACCTTTCCCAGTACCCCGAGGGGCTGGCCGAGGCGTTCTTCACCGGCGGGCTGCCGCCGATCGCGCGGCATCCGGACGAGGTTTACACCGCGACGTTCGCCAATCTGCTCGAGCGCAACCGCCGGTACTACCTCCGCTACCCCGGCGATCGCGCGCGCGTCGAAGCGCTGTTGCCGTTGCTCGACGACGGGGCCGTGCTCCTGCCCGACGGGAGTCCGCTCACCGCGCGGTTGTTCCAGCAGCTCGGTTACGTCCTCGGCGCCAGCGGCGGCGAGGAAGCGCTGCATTATCTGCTTGAGCGCGACCCGAAGTCCCCGGCGTTCGCGTACGACGTCGCGAGCTCGCTGCCGTTCAGCGCGCGCAATCCGCTGTACTCGGTCATCCACGAGTCGTCGTACTCCGACGGGTTCGCTACGCGCTGGTCCGCCGAGCGCGTGCTGCCGGACGAGTTCCGCACCGACCGGACGTTGTTCACCGGCGAGCACGTGTTCCCCTCGCTCTTCGAGGATCTCCACAGCCTCCGGCCGATGAAGGAGACCGCGGAACTGCTTGCCGCGCACGAATGGCCGCGGCTGTACGACGCCGACGTGCTGCGCGAGTGCACGGTCCCGGCCGCCGCCGCGATCTACGCCAACGACATGTACGTCGAGCGGGCGTTTTCCGAGGAAACCGCGCGGCTGATCCCGACGCTGCGGCCGTGGATCACCAACGAGTACGAGCACAACGGCCTGCGCGCGGGGGGCGAGCACGTGCTCGGGCGGTTGATCGACCTCGTTCGCGGACGCGTCTGACCTGCCGTGAGGGGACCACGACCCGGTCTCCCCGACGCTGGTCGACCCGAAGGTGCGGCGCTACACCA
>NZ_JBEXMH010000071.1:0-44014 GCF_040610415.1 Amycolatopsis sp. NPDC004079
GAGGGGCAGTGCACCCGGCCCTGGGGGGCCGTGCGCACTGCCCCTCCACACGCCGACGCGATCCCGCGTTGTGGTTGGGTCAGCGCTTGGCCCGGTAGCGGAGCAGCACGACCGTGTTGTCGAAGGTGCGGGTTTCTACGAACTGCAGTTCTGCGCGGTCGGCACCTTCGGCGAAGGGGCGTTTGTTGCCGCCCAGGATTACTGGGTGGATGCAGACCAGGTATTCGTCGATGAGGCCTCGGCGGCCTAGTTCGGCGGCTAGGGCGTAGCCGCCCATGAGGATTATGTCGCCGGTTGCGGTGGCTTTGTGGTTGGCGACTTCTTCGGTCAGGTCGCCGTTGGTGACTGTGGTGTTCCAGTCTGCCGACGTCAGGGTGCGGGAGAAGACCAGTTTCGGTTTTTCTCGCCAGATCGGGGCGAAGGCCAGGTCGTGGGGGTGGGTTGAGATGGACTCCACGTCGGGCCAGTAGCTTGACATCATTTCCCATACTCGGCGGCCGTAGGCGAACATGGCTGCGCGGTTCGACAGTTCGTTCGCGTAGTCCGAGAGTTCCGGGCCCATGTGGGGCCAGTCGAATTCTCCGGCGGGGCCTTCGATGCAGCCGTCCAGTGAGGTGTGGACGAGGTAGACCAGGTCGGCCATGGCGGGCTCGCTTCCGGTGGTGAGGGGTGGTCACCAGGAGGTCGGAGTCGTCATGGCCGACTGGACATCAGTGCGCGAGAAAGTTTTCAGTATTCGTCGTGGCGGCGCCACCAGCTGCCGGGGGCGTCGTTGCCGCGGGGCTCTTCTTCCCATGCTTCTTGGCGGCCGAACGGGGTGACGTCGAGGTATCGCAGCGTGCTGATGAACTGGTCGCCGCCGCGGCCGTCGGTGAAGTAGGTGCGGTAGACGTCGTCGCCGTCGCGGAGGAAGACGCTTACGCCGAAGCCGCCGTCGATGCCGCAGTCTGCGGGGAAATCCGTGCCCGCGGCGGAAACCCAGGGGATCGTCCAGCCCATCCTGGTCCAGTAGCGTTCGATCTCCGGCGCTGTTGCGGGGGCGACGACCTTGAGGGTTACGTCGCGGGCGTTCAGGTGGGCTGGGTGGCTCATGTTGTCTACTAGCAGCGAGCAGCCGGGGCAGCCTGCTTCGTCGCCGGGGTACAGCATGAAGTGGTAGACGATCAGCTGGCGGCGGTCGTCGAAGAGGTCCAGCAGGGTTTGGGTGCCAGCCGGGCCGGTGAATTCGTACTGCTTCGCGAATGGGGCCATGGGCATTCGGCGGCGTTCGGCGGACAGCCGGTCGGCCGCGCGGGTGTGTTCTTTTTCCTTGCGCAGCAAGGATTCACGGGCGGTGGCCCATTCTTCCGGGGAGACGACGCGGGGGAGTGCGGTGGTCATTTCATTTCCTCCAGAGTATGGGTGAGATCTTCGAAGCTGGATTGCCAGCCGTCGACGTGGCCGTCGCGCTCGGCTGTGTTCGGGAACGGGGCTTGGTGGAACGTCATCGAGGTTTTTCCCGCCAGCTCGGCGAAATCGATGGTCACCAGCGTTTCGCCGACTTCGTCTTCCGGGTGCTGCCAGCGGAACGTGAACACGAGACGGGACGGGGCGGCGACTTCGCGGTAGGTGCCGGACACTCGGCGGTCGACGTCGTGTTCGGTGCTCGTGATCCGGCTGTGCCAGGTGCCGCCGGGGCGTGGGTCGGTGCGGGTTTCGGACGCGACGACGCCGTGCGGGCCGAACCAGGCGGCCAGGTGTGCCGGGTCGGTCCAGGCTTGGAACACCAGTTCTCGCGGGGCGTCGAAGACCCGCACGATGGTCAGTTCGGTCATTCCGTCCCCTCCTGAAGCTGCCGCAGGTGTTCGTCCAAGCGGTCGAAGCCGGTTTCCCAGAAGCGGCGGTACTCCGCGACCCAGCCCGCGACGTCCTCCAGCGGTGCGGCTTCCAGGCGGCACGGGCGCCACTGGCGGGTGCGGCCGCGGCTGATCAGTCCGGCTTGTTCCAGCACTTTCAGGTGCTTGGACACTGCTTGCAGGCTCACCTCGAACGGGGCGGCCAACTCGTTGACGGTGGCCTCGCCGCGAGTCAGTCGGGCGAGGATCGCGCGGCGGGTCGGGTCCGCCAGCGCGGCGAAGGTGGTGCTCAGCTGGTCTGTCGGCATCGGTGCTCAATCGCTTGGTTAATTAACTGATAGGTTGAATATAGCGCGCACGTCAACCCTTGAGAGCCGGGTCACCTTGGGCTCGGGTTTCCAATAGTAGGAAGTCCTAGTAAATTGGGAGGATGAGCGGCAGCGACCTGTACCGTCCCGCGAACCCGGTCCGGTTCGTCACGGCGTCCAGCTTGTTCGACGGCCACGACGCCTCGATCAACATCATGCGCCGGATCCTGCAGTCCCAGGGCGCGGAGGTGGTCCACCTCGGCCACAACCGCTCCGTCGACGAGGTGGCCACGGCCGCGATCGCCGAGGACGTCCAGGGCGTCGCCATCTCCGCTTACCAGGGCGGGCACGTCGAGTACTTCAGCTACCTCGTCGAGCTGCTGAACGAGCGCGGCGCGGGGCACATCAAGGTGTTCGGCGGCGGCGGTGGCGTCATCGTGCGCGAGGAGATCGACCTGCTGCACTCGCGCGGCGTGGCGCGGATCTTCTCGCCGGAAGACGGCTACGAGATGGGCCTGCCGGGCATGATCAACATGATGATCAAGGCGTGCGACAGCGACCTGTCCGCGCAGCCGCCCGCCTCGGTCGACAAGCTGCTGTCCGGCGACGTCCAGGCGCTTGCCCGGGTGATCACCCAGCTGCAGCGCGAAAACCTGCCCGCCGAATGGCTGTCGGCGATCACCGAGGCTGCGGGGCAGAAGCACGTGCCGGTTCTCGGCATCACCGGCACCGGCGGGTCCGGCAAGTCCTCGCTGACCGACGAGCTGATCCGCCGCTTCCGCCTCGACCAGGAAGACAAGCTGCGCATCGCGGTGCTCGCGGTCGACCCGTCGCGGCGCAAGGGCGGCGGCGCGCTGCTCGGCGACCGGATCCGGATGAACTGCCTCGACGGTTCGCCGGTGTACTTCCGCTCGCTCGCCACCCGCACTACCAGTGGGGAGATTCCGGCCGGGCTGAGCGAGTCGATCCTTGCTTGCAAGGCTGCCGGGTTCGACCTGGTGATTGTGGAGACGCCGGGTATCGGCCAGGGCGACGCGGGCATCGTCGACTACGTGGACGAGTCGCTGTACGTGATGACGCCGGAGTTCGGCGCCGCGTCGCAGTTGGAGAAGATCGACATGCTCGACTTCGCCGACGTGGTCGCGATCAACAAGTTCGAGCGTCGCGGCGCCGAGGACGCGCGTCGCGACGTCGCGCGCCAGATGGTGCGCAACCGCGAGGCGTTCGGCTCCGCGCCCGAGGAAATGCCGGTGTACGGCACGAGCGCGGCGAAGTTCAACGACGACGGCGTGACCGCGCTGTACCAGCACCTGCGCGACATGCTCGCCGACCGCGGGCTGTCGGTGTCGGCCGGTACGCTGCCGGCGGTGTCGGGCAAGGTCTCGACGGACGCCAGCACGATCATCCCGGGCAACCGGGCGCGCTACCTCGCCGACATTTCCGAAACCGTGCGCGGATACCACGAGCAGACCGAGAAGCAGGTCGCCGCGGTCCGCAAGCACGAGCACCTGGCCGAGGCCAAGGCCGCGCTGTCCGAAGTGGACGCCAGCACGGACGCGCTGGACGGCCTCATCGCCGCTGCGGAGTCCGATGTGGACGGCGAGTCGACAAAGCTCCTCGAACGGTTCCAGGCGCTCGCCGCGGAGTACCGGCAGGACGAGCTGGTGGTGAAGATCCGGGACAAGGAGCTGCACACCCAGCTGTGGCGGGAAACCCTGTCCGGCAACCGGATCCCGCGCGTCGCGCTGCCGCGCTACACCGAGTCCGGCGAGCTGCTTTCCTTCCTGCGCCGGGAAAACCTGCCCGGCTACTTCCCGTACACCGCGGGCGTGTTCCCGTTCAAGCGCGAGGGCGAGGACCCGGCGCGGATGTTCGCCGGCGAGGGCGACGCGTTCCGCACCAACCGCCGGTTCAAGCTGCTGTCGGCCGATTCCGAGGCCAAGCGGCTGTCGACGGCGTTCGACTCGGTCACGCTGTACGGCCACGACCCGGACACCCGCCCGGACATCTACGGCAAGGTCGGCACCTCCGGCGTCTCCATCGCGACGCTGGACGACATGAAGGCGCTCTACGACGGCTTCGACCTGACCGCGCCGAACACGTCGGTGTCGATGACGATCAACGGCCCCGCGCCGACGATCCTCGCGTTCTTCCTCAACACCGCGATCGACCAGAAGTTCGCCGCGTTCCGCGAGGAGCACGGGCGCGAGCCGTCCGAGGCCGAGGCCGCGCAGGTGCGCGAATGGGCGCTGAAGAACGTCCGCGGCACCGTGCAGGCGGACATCCTCAAGGAAGACCAGGGTCAGAACACCTGCATCTTCTCCACCGAGTTCAGCCTCCGGATGATGGCCGACATCCAGGAATGGTTCATCTCCCACGGGGTGCGCAACTTCTACTCGGTGTCGATTTCCGGCTACCACATCGCCGAGGCCGGGGCGAACCCGATCTCGCAGCTGGCCTTCACCCTCGCCAACGGGTTCACCTACGTGGAGTCGTACCTGGCGCGCGGCATGGACATCGACGATTTCGCGCCGAACCTGTCGTTCTTCTTCTCCAACGGGATGGACGCGGAGTACTCGGTGCTCGGCCGGGTCGCGCGGCGGATCTGGGCCGTGGCGATGCGCGAGCGCTACGGGGCGAACGACCGGTCGCAGAAGCTCAAGTACCACGTGCAGACCTCCGGCCGGTCGCTGCACGCGCAAGAGATGAGCTTCAACGACATCCGCACGACGCTGCAGGCGCTGTGCGCGCTGTACGACAACGCGAACTCCTTGCACACCAACGCGTTCGACGAAGCGATCACCACGCCTTCGGAGTCCTCGGTGCGGCGCGCGATGGCTATCCAGATGATCATCAACAAGGAGTGGGGCCTGTCGAAGAACGAGAACCCGCTGCAGGGTTCGTTCGTGATCGACGAGCTGACCGACCTGGTCGAGGAGGCCGTGCTCACCGAGTTCGACCGGATCTCCGAACGCGGCGGCGTGCTCGGCGCGATGGAGACCGGCTACCAGCGCGGGCGGATCCAGGACGAATCGCTGCTGTACGAACGCAAGAAGCACGACGGTTCGCTGCCGATCATCGGCGTCAACACCTTCCGCAACCCGAAGGCGGGGGAGGACGACGTCGAGGTGGAGCTGGCCCGTGCGACCGAGGACGAGAAGCAGTCCCAGCTTCGTCGGCTCGCCGATTACCAGCACGGGCACCGCGAGGAAGCCCAGCAGGCGCTCAAGGCGCTGCGGGACGCGGCCACCCGCGGCGGCAACCTGTTCGACGTGCTCATGGATGCCGCGCGGGTGTGCTCGCTCGGTCAGATCACCGAGGCGTTCTTCGAGGTCGGCGGCCAGTACCGGCGCAACGTCTGACCCGTCAGGCCCGGGTGGCGGCCAGTCGCCACACCGGGGCGAGGACCCGGCCCTGCTCGTCGACGTCCAACGCGTCGAGCGCGGTCGGGTCCGGCTTTTCCTCCTGGGAGACGGCGGCGACCGCGGCGATGAGGCCTTCGCGACTCATCGCGGTGGTGTAGACGGCGGGTTCGATCACGCTGATCGTCCAGCCGTTGCCGACCGTTTCGCGCAGATTCTGCTCGGTGATCCGGTACGGGATCGGGAAGTTCTCCGGTACCTCGTCGGAGAAGCAGAAGATGTTCAGCTGCGCGCCTGGCTTGGTCGCGCGCACGAGCGCCGCTACGTACGCGTGCCGCTGTTCTTCGTCGAGACAGTGGTAAAGCGCGCTGTCTAGGACTGCGTCGAAGCGGCCTTCGTACCCCTCGAGCCGGGTTGCGTCGGCCTGGGCGAAGGTGATGTCCAGGCCGCGCTTCGCGGCCGTTTCGCGGGCTCGCCCGAGCGCGGTCGGCGCGCCGTCGAGACCGGTCACGCGGTGTCCGCGAGACGCGAGGAACATAGCGTTTTCGCCGAGGCCGCAACCGATGTCGAGCACGTCGCCGTGGAATCCGCCGCCCGCTTCGAGCGCGACCACCGCGGGCTGCGGGCCTGCGATGTCCCACGGGATCTTCTCCCCGATCGGGGTCTTGCCTTGGTACATCTCCTCGAAGTCGACGTCCGTCACGTCCATCCGGAGCCTCCTATTCAACGTGTGATGATTTAACGCTAGCGGACGGGGCCGGTGATCTGTCAACAGCCCGCGGGAATACTTGCCCGTTCCCCGGAGTAGAAGGAGGCATGGATTTCGGCATCTCGACGTTCGTGACCGACGAAGGCATCCGGCCCGACGTGCTCGGCGAGGCGGCGGAGGAGCGCGGTTTCGCGTCCCTCTTCCTCGCGGAGCACTCGCACATCCCGGCGAGCCGCGAAACGCCGTACCCCAGCGGGGGCGAGCTGCCGCGGGTCTACTACCGCACGCTTGACCCGTTCGTGGCATTGACCGCGGCCGCGGTGAACACTTCGAACCTGGTGCTGGGCACCGGCGTCGTGCTGCTGATCCAGCGCGACATCATCCACACCGCGAAGGAGGTGGCGTCGCTCGACCTGATCTCGCGCGGCCGGTTCGCCTTCGGTGTCGGGGCAGGCTGGAACCGGGAGGAGATGGTCAACCACGGCACCGATCCGAAGACCCGGGGCGCGCTGCTGAACGAGCAGATCGCCGCGCTGAAGGCGATCTGGACGCAGGAGCAGGCCGAGTTCCACGGCAAGCACCTCGACTTCGACCCGATCTTCGCGTGGCCGAAGCCGGTGCAGACGCCGCACCCGCCGATCCTGGTCGGCGGCTCGAGCGACGCGGCCCTGAAGCGCCTGATCGAGCACGGCGACGGCTGGATCCCGAACCCCGCGGTGACGCCGGACGTGGTGCGGCGCGTGCGCCAGCAGCTGGCTGAGGCCGGTCGCGGGGACATGCCGTCGACGCTGTTCGGCGGACCGGCTGACGCGGACGCGATCAAGCAGTACGCCGACGCCGGGCTGAACCGGTACGGGTTCATGCTGCCGACGCTGCCGGAGGCGGAAACGCTGGCGCTGCTGGACGAATACGCCCGCCTCGCCGCTGCTTTCCGGGCTGAGTGACGTTCCGTGAAGGGCTCCTTGGGGGAATCTGATTCCCTCAAGGAGCCCTTCACGGAGGTTTAGCGCGGCAGGCCGAGCACGCGTTCGGCGGCGGCGGACAGCAGGACTTGTGTGGTTCCGCCTGCGATGGACAGGCAGCGGGTGAGCAGGAACTCTTGCGCTGCTGGGGTTTCCGCGGTCAGTTCCGGGGCGAGGTCGAGGGCGAATTCGGCGGTTTCCTGTCGGTGCCGTACCCCGAGCAGCTTCGCCACCGACGATTCCGCACCTGGCCCTAGGCCGTCGAGCCGTCGTAGTGTCGCTCGCAGGTCGAGCACCGAGCACGCGCTGCCTTGGCCGATCAACGCGCCGAGCCGGTCGCGGTCCACGTCCGCAGGTGCCGATTCCAGCAGTGCCTCGACGTTCTCGCCCACTGCCGAGCCGCGGCCGAGTGCGACGCGTTCGTTCGCCAGCGTCGTGCGCGCCAGTTTCCAGCCCGCGCCGGGTTCGCCGACGACGTCCGCGTCCGGAACGAAGACGTCGTCCAGGAAGACCTCGTTGAACACGCTCCGCCCGGTGATCTCGCGCAGCGGCCGCGTGGTGATCCCGTCGGCGCGCATGTCGACCAGGAAGTACGTGATTCCCTTGTGCTTCGGCACATCCGGGTCGGTGCGCGCGAGGCAGATCGCCCAATCCGCTTCGTGGGCGAGAGACGTCCACACCTTCTGCCCGGTCAGCAGCCAGCCGCCGTCCGTCCGGCGCGCCACGGTGCGCAGCGACGCGAGATCCGAGCCAGCGCCGGGCTCGGAGAACAGCTGACACCACGTCACCTCGCCGCGCAGCGTCGGCTTGGCGAAGCGTTCGCGCTGGTCGTCGGTGCCGTGCGCGAGAATCGTCGGCACTGCCCAGCCGCCGATCACCATGTCCGGCCGACGGACGTCAGCCGCCGTCAGCGCGGCGTCGATCCGCAGTTGCGTCGCCGCGTCCGCGCCCATGCCGTACGGCTGCGGCCAGTGCGGGGCCAGCAAGCCCGAGTCCGCGAGCGCGTTGCGCCGACTTTCTTCAGGCAGTGCAGCGATTTCCGCGACCAGCCGGGTCACCTCGGCGTCCTCGCCGACGTTCACTCCGAGAGTCCGCCGTTTCCCGGCCAGCGCCAGGTCCGCAGCCCGCTTGCGCCACCGCTGCGAACCGCCGAGCCACTGCCGCAACGCCAACGCGCGACGCAGGTACAGATGCGCCTCGTGCTCCCAGGTGAACCCGATCCCGCCGAGTACCTGGATACAGTCCTTCGCGTTCTCGACGGCAGCGTCCAGCGCCACCGCCGCGGCGCTCGCGACGGCCAGCGGATCCCCGACCGACGAAGCCGCGTCCCAAGCCAGCGCCTCGGCGGCTTCGGTGCGGCACAACATCTCCGCGCAAAGGTGTTTCACTGCCTGGAAAGCGCCGATCACCTGTCCGAACTGCTCCCGGACCTTGGCGTACTCGACGGCCGTCGTCAGGCACCAGCGCGCGACGCCCGCCGCCTCCGCGACCGCGAGCGTCGCCGCGAGATCGCGGACGTCCGGCAGGTCGAGGGCCTCGCCCGGCAGTTCGGGCTTGACGCGGCCCAGTGAGCGGGAAAAGTCGAAGGGGGCCAACGGTTCCACTGCGGTCCCAGGCGGTACCAGGACGTACTGCTCGCCCCGACGCGCGAGCAGCCAGGACCCAGCGTCCGCACCGGGTACGGTCGCCGATTCGTCCAGTTGCACCGCGACCTGGGCGGTTCCGTCGGCGATCTCGGCGGCGAGTTCCTTCGCGTGCTCGGCGAGCAGGAGCCCGGCCAGCGCGGTGCTCAGCAACGGCCCGGGCACCAGCGCTTCCGCCGCGGCGGCGAGCCCGGCCGCGAGATCCGCGACGGTTCCGTCCGCGCCGTTCACCGACGCGGGCAACGCGATGCCGGTGAGGCCCAGCGCGGCGAACCCGTCCGGCAGGCCGGCGCCGACGGTTTCGGCCGCACGCACAGCGGCGACCGGATCGTGTGCCGCCGCCCAGGCCTGCACGGCGGCAGCGAGCGCGGTTTGTTCCTCGGTGAGCGCGACCGGCATCGGTCTCCTCCTCGCGGGGTACAGAGCTACTGGCGAGTGTAGAACGTGTTACAGTTTTTCCGCCAGGTGGTCGAGAGTTGAACCTTTCTCCAGGGCAGGTACGCTTAGCCGGAAACTGGAACGAGTTCCGCAAAGACAGAGGGGAATGCGATGCCGGGGAAGGCGAAGACGCCGGCGGCGAAAACGCGGGCGAACGGCCTCGGCGCGATGGGCGAGGAACTGGGCTCCGCGGCCCAGCGGGACCGCCGCCGCCGCATCATCGACGCGACGCTCTCGCTCGCCTCCAAGGGCGGCTACGACGCGGTGCAGATGCGCGCGGTCGCCGAGAAGGCCGACGTCGCGCTGGGCACGCTGTACCGGTATTTCCCGTCGAAGATTCACCTGCTCGTGTCAGGTCTGGCGCAGCAGTTCGAGGCCGCGCACGAGAAGATCCAGCGCAGCGCGATCCCCGGCGAAACCCCCGCCGAGCGGCTGATGTTCGTCCTGGGCCGCAACACCCGCCTGATGCAGCGCGATCCGCACCTCACCGAGGCGATGGTGCGCGCGTTCATGTTCGCCGACACGTCCGCGGCCGCCGAGGTCGAACTGGTCGGCAGGCTGATGGAGGACATGTTCGCGAGCGCGATGGGCATCGACGACCCGACCGAGGCGGACCGCGACATCTTCCACGTGGTGGCCGACGTCTGGATGGCGAACCTGGTCGCCTGGGTAACCCGGCGCGCCTCGGCCGCGGACGTGGCCAGCCGCCTGGAACTTTCGGTCCACCTGCTGCTGGACAAGTAGCCGTACGTGAGGGGAACCCTGAGGGACTCAGAGTCCCTCAGGGTTCCCCTCACGTACTTTGCGGCCCCCGCCGCCGGCCCAGCCGCTGCCGCCGGTGCGCCCCAATGCCACATTGGGTGCGTCAGACGCACCGAACGCCACATTGGGTGCGTCGCATGCACCCAATGCCACATTGGGGCGCTGGGCCCGCCGCCAACCGCACCGGCGCATCCGGCTGACCGCGCGCCCGCGCGACCCCCGAACGCAATGTCGCCGCCAGGCGACGAGCAGAACTGTCGGACCCACGCGTTACCGTGCCCAGGTGGAGTTCGACCAGACCACCCAAGCCACCTACCTCCCCTCGGATCCCCCGCGAGAGGGAGTTCTGGCGCTGTGGGGCGACGAGATCGAGGGGGACACCCCGATCCAGCTCGTCCTGCCCGGCGGCGGGAAGTTCGCCCGCACCGAGGTAGTGGCGCGGCTGGTGCCGCTGGCGAACGCCATCCCGCGGCTGCTCGTCGTGCCGGACGAGACGAGTCCGGCGCTGGCCGCGTGGTCGGCTGTGGTCAACGCGGGGGTGAATCTCGTGGCGCGCGGGCGGTTGCGTCCGGCGTCCACTCCGAGCGGGCTGGGCACCTGGCGAGTGGGTCCGCTCGACGCCGCCGACGAGGAGCTCCTGCGCGGGCTCGCGGCCGCGTTGCCGCCCGAAGCGCATGCGTTGCCGTTGTCCGGAGTCAAGCGAATCCGGCTGCACTCGCCGGAATCGCTGGTTCGCGCGGTGTGGGACGCGGCGGCGGACGTGCTGGTGCGCAGTCCCGCGGCGGCGGTCGGATCGGGCGGGGCGGCGTTCGCGGAATCGCAGCCCACGCTGCTGGATCCGGACGGCGCGGCCTGGCTCACCGAACTCGAAGCCAGACGTCCGGACGGGGCACAACTGCTGTTGCGGATCGAAGCGACTGACGAGGAATTCGCCGGGGTCCTCGCCGTTCGCTCCACTCTCGAGCCGAGCCTGGTGGTCGAAGCGGCCACGCTCTGGGACGCTCCCGAAGCAGTTCTGCACCGGCTCGGCGACCAGGTGGAAACACAGCTTCTGCTGGGGCTCAGGCGAGGTGCGCGGGCCTGGCCGCCGCTGGGCCGAGTCCTGTCCGAATCGGCGCCGACGACGCTTCCGTTGTCTGACGACGACGTGGTCGACCTGCTCGGCACCGGTGCGCGAGATCTGGGCGGCGCGGGCATCGAAGTCTTGTGGCCCAAGGATCTTTTCGCTGGCGAAGTCCGGGCGAAGGCGAGCGTGACGCAGGCCCCGGCGAGCGAATCCAGTCCGGCGTTCCCGCTCAACGGCCTGCTGGAATTCCGCTGGCGGCTCAGTCTCGGCGGCAGTGAACTCACCGACGAGGAGGTCGCGGCGCTCGCCGAGGCGAAACGTCCGCTGGTCCGGTTGCGCGGCCAGTGGGTGAAGCTCGATCCCGCCCTGCTGGCGCGGATGCGGGCTCGGCGGTCGCGCCTGACGGGCGCCGAAGCGCTGGCCGCCGCGCTCACCGGCGAGTTGGAGGTGGACGGAGAACGAGTCGAGTTCGCTCCGCAGCCAGCGTTGTCCGGGCTCGCCGAACGGCTGCGCGAAAGGGATCCCGCGCCCGTCGAGGAACCGGCGGGACTCACCGCCACGCTGCGTCCGTACCAACGGGCCGGGCTGGGCTGGCTCATCGCCATGACCGAACTCGGTCTTGGCGCCTGTCTCGCCGACGATATGGGGCTAGGCAAGACAATCCAGCTCATCGCACTGCACCTGCACCGACGCGCGCAGGCCGCGGGGCCGACACTCGTGCTGTGCCCGACGTCGCTGCTGGGCAACTGGGAACGAGAGTTCGGCAAGTTCGCGCCGGACGTGCCAGTGCGCCGGTTCCACGGCGGCGGCCGGCATCTCGACGACCTGGCCCCGGACGAGGTCGTGCTCGCCACGTACGGAGTGCTGCGCCGCGACCGGGAGCTGCTGTCCGAAGTGGACTGGGGCATGGTCGCCGCGGACGAGGCGCAGCACGTCAAGAACCCGTTGTCCGCCACGGCGAAAGAACTGCGACAGGTGCCGGCGGCGGCCCGCGTGGCGCTCACCGGCACGCCGGTGGAGAACCGGCTCACCGAACTGTGGTCGCTGCTCGACTGGACCACGCCGGGGCTGCTCGGCCCGCTGGAGAAGTTCCGGCGCACTGTCGCGCGGCCGATCGAACGGGACCGGGACGAGACGGTCACCGGACGGCTGGCCGCGACGGTCCGGCCGTTTCTGTTGCGCCGCCGCAAAACCGACCCGGACATCGCGCCGGAACTGCCGCGCAAGACCGAGACGGACCGGTACGTCCCGCTCACCGCCGAGCAGACCACGCTGTACGAGGCGGTGGTGCGGGAGAACCTCGCGCAGATCCGCGAGGCGCAAGGGGTGCAGCGGCGCGGCCAGGTGCTGAAGCTGCTCACCGAACTCAAGCAGATCTGCAACCACCCGGCGCACTACCTCAAGGAAAGCACCGGGGCGCTGAGCGGACGGTCGGGCAAGCTCGCCGCGTTCGAGGAACTGCTCGACGTCATCCTCGACGAGGGCGAGAGCGTGCTGGTGTTCAGCCAGTACGTGCGGCTGTGCCGGTTGCTGGAGCGGCGGCTCGCCGAGCGCGGCCTGCCGACCGCGCTGCTGTCCGGCGAGGTCGGGCCGAACCAGCGCGACGAGATGGTGGCCGCGTTCCAGTCCGGCGAGGTGCCGGTGTTCCTGTTGTCGCTCAAGGCGGGCGGCGTCGGGCTCAACCTCACCCAGGCCACGCACGTGATCCACTACGACCGCTGGTGGAACCCGGCGGTGGAGGACCAGGCCACCGACCGCGCGTACCGGATCGGCCAGGACCGGCCGGTGCAGGTGCACCGGCTCATCGCGGAGGGCACGCTGGAAGAACGCGTCGCCGCGGTGCTGGAGACCAAGCGCGGGCTGGCCGACGCGGTCGTCGGCGCGGGGGAGGACTGGATCACCGAGCTGTCCGACGACCAGCTCGCCGATCTCGTCCGGCTCGGGAGCGGCTGATGCCGCCGCGGCGGACGTTCGGGCGCCGGTGGTGGGGCCGGGCGTGGGTGGAAGCGCTGGAGCAGCGCGCCAAGCTGGACCCGAACCGGCTGCCGCGCGGGCGGACGTACGCGCGCAAGGGCGTCGTGGACCAGCTGGCGATCAGCGCGGGCGAGATCACCGCGTGGGTGCGGGGAAGCAGGCCGGACCCGTATCGCGTCGCCATCCGGATGCGCGAGTTCAGCGCGGGGGAATGGGACAAGCTGCTCGACGTCGCCGGTCGCCGGCTCGGGCACGCCGCCGCCCTGCTCGACGGGGAACTGCCGGAGGAGCTGGCCGTCCAGTCGCGCGAGGCCGGTGCCGACCTGCTGCCCGGCCCCGGTGATCTTCGGCCGCGCTGTTCCTGTCCGGACAGCGCGAATCCCTGCAAACACGTGGCGGCGGTGTACTACCTGGTCGCCGACGAGGTGGACGCCGATCCGTTCGTGCTGTTCACCCTGCGCGGGCGCGGCCGGGACGAGGTTTTGGCTCAGCTGCGCGAATTGCGGACCCCCAGCGCAGCCCGCCCGGCTCGCGCGCCGGACGTCGGGCTGACGCCGAAAAAGGCATACGCGCGGCGGATCGCCCCGCTGCCGCTGTTGCCCGCTATCCCCGGCGAACCCGGCCCGCCCGCCGTGCTCGACCTCGACCCGCCCGCTCGCACCGGCCTGACGTCCGCCGCGCTCACTGCGCTGGCGGCGGACGCCGCGTCGCTGGCGTTCGGCCTGCTGCACACCCGGGATGCGTTGGCGGACTTGACTTTCGCCGAAGACCTGGCCCGTCGCGCCGCCCGGCCGGGGGCGGACGTGTTCGGGCTGGCCGCCGCCGCCGAGGTCGCGCCGTCGGAGCTGATCGTGTCCGCACAGGCGTGGCGGGAAGCGGGCCGGAGCGGGCTGGCGGCGCTGCGGGACGTGTGGAGTCCAGGCCCCGGCCCGTTGGCGGTAGCGCGGGCGGAACTGGCGGAATTGCCGGGGGAGGTGAAGGTGTGGCGTAACCGGGTGACGGTCGGGCCGGTGCAGCTCCGGTACGGGCAGGACAGCCGGTGGTACCGCTTCGTGCGAGTCGCGGGCCAATGGTGGCCGGACGGGCCTCCGGCCGAGCAGCCGGTCGATCTCGCCTACCCGGCGGAGGGCTGAAGCACGTGCGGTCAGCGAAACGAGACGGTCCGTCTCGTTTCGTGCTACCGTCTGCGGCATGACGAGAACCTGGGTGATCACCGGAGCAAGCCGCGGCCTGGGCCGGGCGCTGGCGATTGCCGCCGCGGAAACGGGCGACCGGGTGCTGGCGACGGTTCGGACGCCGGGGAGCGCGCCGCAGCACCGGAATGTCGTCGAGCACGTGCTCGACGTGCGTAACCGGGCCGCGGCGCGGGAAACCGTGGAACGGGCAGTGGCCGAGTCCGGCCGGCTGGACGTGGTGGTGAACAACGCCGGGTACGGGCTGGTCGGCATGGCCGAGGAGGTAAGCGAGGACGAAGCGCGAGACATCCTGGAGACGAACGTGCTGGGCGCGCTGTGGCTGACCCAAGCGGCGCTGCCCGTGCTCCGTGAACAACGGTCGGGCCACGTCGTGCAGATCTCCTCGGTCGGCGGTGCCGGTTCGGTGCCGGGATTCGGGCTTTACAGCGCGAGCAAATGGGGGCTGGAGGGAATGAGCGAGGCGATCGCGCAAGAGGTCGCGGAGTTCGGCGTGCGGGTGAGCATCGTCGAGCCCGGCGGGATGGACACCGAATGGGCGACCGGCAGTATGCGGTTCGCCACCCCGAACCCGGCGTACGACGGGCTGCGCGAGCGAATGTTCGGCACGACAACCGTTCCGTGGGCCACCACCGGCACCGGCGGCGGCACCCCGCCCGCGGACATCGCCGCTGAAATCCTGCAGCACGTCAACGACCCGGCTGACCAACGACTGCGCGTCCTCGCCGGAGCCGATGCCCCCGCGATGGTCGCGACCGCACTGTCGGGACGGCTGACGGATTACCGTCAGGACAAGCGTTTCTCCGACGCGGAGATCTGACGTGGCCCGCGCCAGCACTCGAGCCCGCGTGCACGCCGCGGTGCTCGCCCTCGCCGCCGAGGCCGGTTTCGGCGGCCTGACCATGGAGGGCATCGCGGCCCGGGCGGGCGCCGGGAAGCAAACGCTGTACCGCACGTGGTCGTCGCCCGCCGCGGTTCTGCTGGATGCGCTGCTGGAGCAAAGCCTCGACGCCTCCGGCGAAGTCGCCATCCCGGACACCGGCGACCTGCGGGCAGACTTGGAGACCTTGGTCCACGGCATGATCGCCGAGTTGACCGATCCCGCGACCGACCGCCTGCTCCGCGCGGTGACCGCCGAGCTGCAGACCGACCCGGCCATCGGCTCCGAAGTCCTGGACCGCCTGCTCGGCCCGCAACTGCGCGCGATCGCGGACCGCCTGGCCCGGGCTGGGGTCGACTGCCCGGCGGACGGCGCGGAACTGTTGCTGGGCCCGGTTTTCCACCGTTGGCTGCTGCGCACCCGGCCGTTCACGGAGGACTGGCCCGCCGCCCACGTGGCGCGGGTGCTGCGCGCGGTTTCGTTCGGCTAGCTTCGCGAACGTGGCAAGAAAGACAGCGCGACCCGACCCGGGCAGCTGGGCGCGGCAACGCCCGTTCATGCTCGACCGCTGCCAAGCCTGGAACGCCGAGCTGGAAGCCCGCTTCCCGGCGCGAAACGTCGTCGTGGAACTGCGCCCGGAGTCAGCGCCGGTGCCGACCACCCCGTGGAACTGGTTCCTCGCCTTCGACATCGACGGCACCGAATTCGAAGCGCTGGTCGTCCCCGACCTCTCGGCAGCCGTCTTCGAAGACAGCACCGGCATCTTCGACGATCACGTCAAGTTCGAAGACATCCCCGCCTACCTCGCCCGCCGGCTGAACCAAACCCGGTCAGCTACCGGCTGACTCAGTCCCCCGAAGCTCCACGCAGCACCCGCCATCGCGCGGCGCGACCCGCGCCGTCGACACCCCGGGCACCTCCAGCCCCTCCACGACCCCGGTCAGGAACCGGTCCGTCATCCCGCACACCAGATCCGGCGCGCGAGCGGCCAGCGGCTGGAACGGGCAGTTGCGCATCCGCAGGCACACCGGCGTCTCGCGGTTCGGCTCGAAACCGTGCCGGGCCAGGACCGTGCTCGTCAGCGTCAGCCCGCGTTCCGTGCCAAGGCGGCCCGGGCGGGAGCGTTCGCGTTCGGCGGCACCAGCCGCGGTGCCGTGCGCTCCGGCCTCGCGCAGGGCGGCGTCCCGGGCCGGTTCCCCGGGGGCCGCTGAGGCGACCGCGTCCACCAGGATCGCGGCCAGTACGTCCGGGTGCCGAGGCGGGATGGTGATCGCGAAGTCGGTCGCGGCGGGCTCGTAGACCTTCGGGGCGCGGCCCACCTTGCGGACGCCGCCGACGGTCTCGTAGCGGGCGCGCAGGAGGCCGGCCGTCACGAGTTTGTCCAGGTGGAACGCCGCCAGCTTGCGCGAGATGCCGACCGCCGAGGCCGCCTCCTCGCGCGTCACCGGGCGGCCGGCGTCGCGGATGAACGCGTACATCCCCCGGCGCAGGTCCTCGTCCAGCGCCGCTACCGCGCGGATGGTCGCCAGGTCACTCGTCACACACCCACGATAACGCCCAGCGAGGTTCTCCGAACCCGCTACCCGGCTTGTTCACCTGGTCACATTGACTCCGCGAGGTGATAAGACCAAGATTTATAGGCGAAACCACGTCCTGCCAGCCCCGACCGCCCGAGGATCGCCCATGCAGTCGTCCGGAACCGCCCTCCGCGTCGTCCACGAGCCCGATCCCGGCCTTGACCTGGCCGCTGCCGAAACCGCGGCGGGGGACTTCCTGCGCGCGCTCGGCGTCAGCCTCGACTCGGAGAGCCTGCGCGGCACCCCGGGCCGGATGGCGCGCGCGTACGCCGAGCTGTTCACGCCCCGCGAATTCGACCTCACCACGTTCCCCAACGACGAGGGCTACGACGAGCTGGTGCTGGCCCGCGACATCCCGGTCCGGTCGGTCTGCGAACACCACCTGCTGCCGTTCATCGGCGTCGCGCACGTCGGGTACCTGCCGGGCGAGCGGATCCTCGGGCTGTCGAAGCTCGCGCGGATCGTCGAGTACTTCGCGTGCCGTCCGCAGGTGCAGGAGCGGCTGACGAAGCAGATCGCGGGCTGGCTCGGCGACCAGCTGTCGCCGAAGGGCGTCGGCGTGGTGATCGAGGCCGAGCACACCTGCATGACCCTGCGCGGCGTGCAGGCGACCGGCTCGTCCACGGTCACGTCCACCCTGATGGGCACGCTCCGCGAGGACGCCCGGTCGCGTCAGGAGTTCTTTTCGCTGACCGGGGTCAACGCCTGAGCGCGAGCCCAGTCGAGGAAGTGCTCGACGCCGCGCACCACATGCGTGCTGCGGATTGACGGGAACACGTCGAACGCGTGCTGCGCGCCGGCGAGTTCCGCGTACGCCACCGGATGGGCGGATTTGGCGCGCAGCCGGGCGACGAACTCCCGCGCCTCCGCGACCGGCACGAGCGAATCGTGCTTGCCGTGGATCACGAAGAACGGCGGCGCGTCCTCTGCGACCCGGTCCATCGGGGACGCCGCGAGGTAGTCGTCCAGCCGGTGCTCCGGCGCGAACACCCGCCGCGCCATCAGGCTTTCCAGCCGGTACCGGCTTTCCTCCTCGCCGGTCGACGCCGCGATGTCGTACACGCCGTAGTGCGGCACGCAGGCCTGCACGCTCGTGTCCGCCTCCTCGAAACCGGGCTGCAGCGCCGGGTCGTTCTGGGTCAGCGCGAGCAGTGCGGCCAGGTGCCCGCCCGCCGAACCGCCGGTGACCGCGACGAACCGGGGGTCGCCGCCGTACTCCGCGATGTGCTCGCGGATCCAGGCGAGCGCTTGCTTGGCGGCGACGATGTGTGCGGGCCAGCGCGACGCGGGGGAGAGCGGGTAGTTGATCGCCACGCAGACCCAGCCGCGCCGGGCGAGGTGGCGCATCAGCGGGAGGCCCTGCTGTTGCTTGTTGCCGATCGTCCACGCGCCGCCGTGGATCTGCAGCAGCACCGGCGCGTCGCGGACGGTTTCGCGCGGACGGTAGACGTCCAGCAGGAATCGTTTGCCGCCAGGGGCGTAAGCGACATTCCGGTCGCGCACGACGTCCGGTTCGTGGATCCGGAACGGCATCAGCAGCCGTCCCCACGGCGTCGAGAAGTCCGACGGGTTCGCGAGCTGCGCGGCGTAGTCCTCGCCGAGTGCTTCGGTGAGCGCGGACTCGACCTCGATGCGCGCCTTCTGCGAGGTCGCGATCAGCGAGGCGAAACCAGCCGCGGACAGCGCCGCCAACGCCAGCCCGGCGCGATCGCTGCGGCGGCGCAACCCGTGGCGCGCGACGTGCTGCACGGTGTCGGCCGCGGTGAGGGCGAGCAGGTGCGGCGCGAGTTCGCCGGTGAGCCAGCCGGCGAAGAACACCGGGATCGAGGTCGGCCGCGGTTTCGGCGGCCGCAGCGCGAGGGCGGCGAGGCCGAGCTGCGCCGCCCGGCGGGTCACGAAGTCCGGTTTCACCTGCCCGATGCTACCTCCGCCGAGCGCCCCGGCCAGGGTTCTGCCTTACGCTGGCAGGCATGCAGCGACTGAGCGGGCTGGACGCGAGCTTCCTCTACCTGGAGACGCCCTCGCAGGTCCTGCACGTCTGCGGCCTGCTGACGCTGGACGGTTCGACCATGCCCGGCGGCTACGCGTTCCCCGAGTTCAAGCGCCGCCTCGCCGAACGCGTCGCGGTGATCCCGGCGTTCCGCCGCAAACTCCACAATCCACTCTGGAACCTGAACCACCCGGTGTGGGTCGAGGACGAGGATTTCGACCTCGACAACCACGTGCACCGGATCGGCCTGCCCGCGCCGGGCGACGACCGCGAGCTCGCCGAGATGTGCGCGCACATCGCCGGGCAGCGGCTCGACCGCGCGCATCCGCTGTGGCAGTGCTACGTCATCGAGGGCCTGTCGGACGGACGCCTGGCGGTGCTGCTGAAAATGCATCACGCGAGCGTCGACGGCGTCGGCGGGGCGAGCTTGATCGGCTACCTCGCCGGGCTCGAACCCGACGCGCCGCTGCCCGAGCTGCCCGCCGGCGAGCGGCACAACGACGGCCTGCCCACCCGGTTGCGGCTGCTGCGCGAGAGTGCCGATTCGCTGCTGCACCGGCCGTTCGAGATCGCCCGCTTGCTGCCGGAGCTGCTGGGGCTGGTGCCGAAGTGGGCGATGAAAACCTTGCGCGGCAAGGGAATGCCGGTGCCGTTCACCGCGCCGCGGACCTCGCTGAACGGGACCATCACCGGACACCGTTCGGTCGCGTTCGCGCAGCTGGACCTTGATGCGGTGAAGCAGGTGAAGGACGCTTTCGGCGTCACCGTGAACGACGTGGTGCTCGCGCTGGTTTCCGGCGCACTGCGGCAATTCCTGCTCGGCCGCGGCGAGCTGCCGGGCGATCCGCTGGTGGCGACCGTTCCGGTGTCGGTGCACGAACGCACGGAACGCGATCACGGCAGCAATCGCGTGTCCGCCTTTTTCGCTTCGCTGCCAACGCATGTGCCCGACCCGGCGGCGCGTGTGTTCTTCCTGGCCGAGGCGAACCGGCGGGCGAAGGACCACCATTACGACATCGACGCGGACATGCTCGCCGACTGGGCTCAATTCTCCCCGGCGACGGTGTTCGGGCTGGGCGTGCGCGCGTATTCGGCGCTGCGACTGGCCGAACGGCATCCGGTGGTGCACAACCTGATCATTTCGAACGTTCCCGGTCCGCCGACGCCGCTGTATTTGCTGGGGGCGCGGATCACCGGGTTGTATCCGCTGGGGCCGGTTTTTCACGGGGCGGGGCTCAACATCACGGTGTTGTCCAATGACGGCAAGGTGGGTGTGGGGTTGCTGGGGGCCAAGGAATTGGTGAAGGATTTGTGGCCGCTGGCGGACGCGTTGCCGGAGGCGCTGGACGAGTTGAGCAAGGCCGCTCCGGCTTAGCGGCGCTTCTTCTTCGCCGTGTAAGGGATGTCGGCGAACTTCAACGTCGCGCGCAGGCTCCGAACCGCTCGGTCCAGCCGCAGCAACGCGACCTGCGAGAGGGTGAACAGCTGGTCCACCTCCCATGCTCGGCCCGCGGCAGCGAGCACGACAGTGTCCGGCGCGCCGCCCAGCGCCCGGCCAGGGTCCAATGTGGACACCTTGTCGGCCAGTTGCGCCAATGCGTCCGGCTCATCGTGCAGAGCCTCCGCGGACACCAGTGCCTGCGTGTAGAGGTGGCTGGCCGCCGTCGCGCGGCCTAGCCATTTGACGTGGATCAGCTCGTCCTCAGGCCCCAGCAAGTCGCACAGCTCGAATCGCGGATGCAGGGGTGTGCTCGCGAAATCCTTGTCCAGGCACAGATACCCCGGCGCAAGCGCGGCGACCCGCTGGCAATACCGGTGTTCGTCGTCAGGCTGACCGCTCGGCTTCCACGTGATGTCCGGCCAGATGTGCTTGCGTGCCAGCAGATCGCGTACCTGATCCCGCATCTGCGCCACGTAAGTCTCGCCGATCCGGTACCAGCGCGCCTGATGGAAGACGTACCGCGTGTGCTCGAGAGTCGTCTCGAACACCAGCCAGCGAGCGGCGGGCAGTGGCGCTCCGGTGGGTTCCGCGCCCGCCTCGTCGGCGCAGGTCGTGATGCGGCCCGCGCGCAGGGCTTTCAGCCGCCGCTCAACGGGAATCGCCGCGAGGCGCGTGGTCAGGTGGTCCAGTTCCAGGCGGCCGGGCACGTGGATCGGGCCGCCGGGGCCGAGAGCGGCGATGCGGAACGAAATGGCGTTCTCCGCGTCGTTCGCGGCGCTCGACGGCCACGCCAGGCCGAGTGCGTCGCTGCCGCCGAGTGCTTCGGCGAGTTGCCGTTCCAGCTCGGGCACGAGCGGGTGGTGCCGGTCCATCGGGCGGGTCTGGGCGATGAAGCGCAGTGCGGAATCCGCGTCCGGTTCGGCGACGACGGCACCGACGGCGTCGAGATCGGCCAGGAACGCTTCGGGATCCTTGGCCAGCGGTGCCCACAGCGAGGTGCCGACGCGGATACGGTAGCGCTTGCCGGTCACCCGGCCGTAGGTGAGGTCGGTCAGGTCCGCTGAACCGGCGAGCCGGTGGACGAGATCGCCGTAGGGTTCGAGCCGGAACGCGGACAGTTCGCCGCCGCCCGGGATCGAGATTTGCGTGGCCCGCGCGGAAACGTCCAGCGCGGCGCTCGCGACGAGCCCGAGGTCGAACGGGTCGAGACGGCGGATTCCGAAGCGCAGCCCGAAACCCTGCTCGACGTGTTCGTCGTTGAGCACGAGATGTCCCGCGCCCCAGGTGACCGCGTAGGTCCACGGCGGGCGCGGCACGAGGAGCACGGCGAACGGCAGCGTCGAGGGCAGGTCGAGCGGGCCGCCGCCGAGGGCTTCGGCGTGCTGCAGCCATTGCGGGGCCTCGGTGCGGAACGCGCCCGCGACCAGCCGGGCGCGCGTGCCGGGCAGCTCGACCGGGCGGTCGGCGCTGATCTGCTCGGGGGACAACGGGGTCAGCAGGTCGGTTTCCGCCGCGGAACCGTCGAGGCGGAAGAGGGACGCCGGGCGGCTGGGGGCAGGCATGACCACCACCGGAGGACGGAATTCGAGGACGTCCGTTCAGCCTAGGCGGCGCAGCGGTCCAGCTGGTTAATTACGGAGCGCGAATAGCGTGCGAAATGGTGAAATTCCGCTGAATCACCCATTCACGGGACGCGGGCACGGCTGATGATAGGGTTTCCTTTCGGGATGCGCCACAGCAGGTTTTTCGAGGCCATTCAACGGGTAGGTAATCCCGTGATGGCCGTTTACTGGACGCGGAATTGCGGTTTCGATAAATCATCCGGATTCTGCGAAAGAACCTGTTCGCTGGGCACGGCTGCGCTGTCCGGGGCGGTATCCCCGCGTTTCGGTGACCCACGGTGAGCGATTCGGCGGACGAGCCCCGCGGCGAATGGGCTAGCCGGGTCGGCGGCCCGCCGAGGGACGGTTCGCGCTGCCGCGCGTGCCCGACTACCCTGGCTGAGTCGTTTCCGATCGGCCCGCCTGCGGGGGCAGCATGATGACAGTCCCGATGTTCGCACACGGCGACCGTCTCACGCGTCGGGACCTGGAGACGATCTCGGATGAACGCCGCCGGTACGAGCTGGTGGACGGGACGCTTCTGGTGAGCCCGTCCCCGCGTCCGCTGCACCAGCGGGTGGTCGCGCGCCTTCTCGCCGCGCTCACCCCGGTGTGCCCTGCCGACTGCGAGGTCCTCCCCGCGCCGGTGGACGTGGTGCTCGACGAGTTCACCGTGATGATCCCGGACGTCGTGGTCGGGCGGCGCGAAACCTTCACCGAACGCGCGCTGGTCGGCGTCCCGGTGCTGGCGGTCGAGGTGGTGTCGCCGTCGAGCAGGCACATCGACCGGTTCCTGAAGCCCGCCCGGCTCGCGCTCGCGGGCTGCCCGTACTACTGGGTGATCGAGCCGAACGAGCCGACGCTGAGCTGCTTCCGGCTGGCGGACGGCGAGTATGTGCTCGACGGCGAGGCGACGGGCGACGACGTGGTGCGGCTGGAGGTGCCGTACCGGCTGGAGCTTCGGCCGGCGGACCTGGTTTCGACGTACTGAGGCGGTCGTGCGTGGCAATCGCGGTTCTCACCGGGATCGCCGCGCACGAGACGCAACCCTAAGCCGAATCCGCGATCCGCTCCTGCCCCGAGACAGCCGCCTGCACCGAAGTGCAAGCCGCCATCAACGCCGCGACAAACTGATCCGCCGCGAACACGCACGCGGTATGCCCAGCCGGAATCTCATAAGTCGCCGCCCCCGGAATCCGCCGCGCCAGGCTCCGCTGATGTGCGGGCGCGATGAACCCGTCCCGCGAAGTCACCACAACCGCCGCGGGCAGGTCGAGCGTGTGCAGCCACGGGGTCGAATCGAAGCGCCCGATCTCGTCCAAGGCCACCGCGATCGCCCACGGGCTCGTCGAGCGGAACTCCTCCAGCGCCCATCGGTGGTCCTCCAGCCGGGCGAGGCGTTCGCGGCGGGGTTCGCCCGGGACCAGGCCGATGCGGGCCTGGTCGCGCAGCAGGTGCAGGGTGCGGCCGAACAGGTCCAGCGCCACGCGTTGCCGGATGCCCCGGCGGAAGTTGCTCGCCGTCGAGCACAGCACCAGGCCGGTGACGCGGTCCGGGTAGCGGTGGGCGGTCAACTGCCCGACCATGCCGCCCATCGAGTAGCCCGCGACCAGGAACTCGTCGATCCCCAGCGCGTCCGCGACCGCCGCCACGTCGTCCGCGCAGTCGTCGAGGCTGAACTCGTGGGTGCGGATGCCCTGGCCGTGCCAGCGCTGGTCGAACACGACGACCCGGTGGTTCTTGGACAGCCGCTCCAGCGCGGGGTACCAGGTGAGCAGGCCGGTGCACGCCACCGAGTGCAGCAGGATCACCGCGGGCGCGTGCCGCGGGCCGACGTCCACCACGACGGTCTGGCCGCGGCCGGGCAGGGACAGCGGCTTCGGGTCGGGCACGCCCGCGGTGGGCGGGATGGTCGCGAGCTTCCTCGTTGCCTGCCAGCCGACGTCGCCCAACGCTGATTTGAGAACTTGTTCCGCACCCACGTCGGCGTGCCGCCCCTCTCCGCTCCGCGGTCGATCTGCTGCCCGGACCCCGGTCCTGGGGGTTGCCGAGCCAGCCCATACCGGCTAAAAATAGAACGTGTTCCACCTAGGTGGAGGGAGACCGGAGTGGACTTCACCCCCGACGATACGCAGGGCGAGATCAGCTCGCTCGCCGCGCAAGTGCTCGGGAAGGCCGACGAGCCCGCCGACCAGTGGCGAGCGCTGGCCGACGCGGGCCTGCTCGCGCTGCCCTTGCCCGCCGACCTCGGCGGAGACGGGCTCGGCGTCGACCACGTCGCCCCGGTGCTCACCGAGGTGGGCCGGGCCGCGGCGGCCGTGCCCGCGTACGCGGTGCTGGCGCTCGGCATCCTGCCGATCGAGGCGCTCGGCACCCCGGAGCAGCGTGCGGAGTTCCTGCCGCCCGCAGCGGCGGGGGAGAGCATTCTCACTGCCGCCTTGCACGAGCCGTCCGCACCGCTGACCTCCATCCCCGGGACCAGCGGTGCGGCGGCGGACGGCGCTTGGGCGGTGACCGGCGTCAAGACACACGTCCCGTACGCCGCTGAGGCGACACGGATTCTCACGCCGATCGCGCTGCCGGGAGGTACCGGCGTCGCGCTCGTGGATCCGCGAGCTGACGGTGTCGAAGTGCTGCCCGCGTACAACGCGGCCGGGACGCCCGAATACACGGTGCGATTCGATGGCGCGAAGGTGAGCGAAGCCGATTTCCTGCGTGACCGCACGGCGGGACATGCGTTGCAGACGCTGCACCGCTACGCGTTGGCAGGCGCGCTCGCGCTAGGCGACGGATTGCTCGCCGGAGCGTTGGCGTTGACCGCCAAACATGTCGGCGAGCGCACGCAGTTCGGCCGTCCACTTGCGACTTTCCAGGCGGTGGCCCAGCAAATCGCGGACGTCTACGTCGCTTCCCGCACCGTGCATCTGGCCGCGCTGTCGGCGGTCTGGCGGCTGGCGTCCGGATTGGACGCGGACACCGAGCTGGACATCGCGGCCTACTGGCTGACCGAGGAAGCGCCGTCCGCGCTGGCGATCTGTCATCACTTGCACGGCGGCGTCGGCGTCGACCGCACCTATCCGCTGCATCGGTATTCCTCGGCGGTGAAGGACCTCGGCCGCGCGGTCGGGGGAGCGGCGCACCGGCTCGGCCGACTGGGCGAACGAGTGGCGGGATGAGCATGCACATCGAACTGACGGCCGCGCAACAAGAACTGCGGGCGCAGCTGCGCGAGTACTTCGCGGGCCTGCTGACCGCCGACGAGCGCCGGGCGTTGCTGCGCGAGCGGCACGGCCAGGTGTACCGCGACGTCGTGCGCCGGATGGGCCGCGACGGGAAGCTCGGCGTGGGCTGGCCCAAGGAGTACGGCGGCGGCGGTTTCGGCGAGATCGAGCAGCACATCTTCGTGGACGAAGCCGCTCGCGCGGATGTCCAGCTGCCATCGGTGACGCTGCAGACGGTCGGGCCGACGTTGCAGGCCTTCGGTACTGAGGAACAGAAAGCGATGTTCCTGCCGAAGATCCTGGCTGGAGAAGTGCATTTCGCCATCGGCTACACCGAACCGGAGGCCGGAACGGACCTCGCCTCGCTGCGCACGCGTGCGGTGCGCGACGGCGACGATTACGTGATCAACGGCCAGAAAACCTTCACCACCGGCGGCCACGACGCGGACTACGTGTGGCTCGCCGTGCGCACCGACCCGGACGCGCCGAAGCACAAGGGCATCTCGATCCTCATCGTCGACACCCGCGACCCCGGCTATTCGTGGACGCCGATCATCACCTGCGACGGCGCGCACCACGTCAACGCGACGTTCTACGAGAACGTCCGCGTGCCGGCGAACATGCTGGTGGGCGAGGAGAACCGCGGCTGGCGGCTGATCACCACGCAGCTCAACCACGAGCGCGTGATGCTCGGCCCGGCCGGGCGCATCGGCGGCCTGCACGACCGCGTGTGGGCGTGGGCGGCGGCGCGCCGGACCCCGGACGGCGCGGCGCTGCTCGACCTTCCGGACGTGCGCGCGGTGCTGGCCGAGACGTTCGCGGTCGCGCGGGTCAACGAACTGCTGAACTGGCAGGTCGCGGCGGCCGCGGCGCACGGGTCGGTCGAGATCGCCGACGCCTCGGCGACGAAAGTGTTCGCCTCCGAGCGAATCCAGCGGATCGGGAGGCTGCTGGAGGAACTGGTCGGGCGGCACGGCGACCTCGCCGACCCGGACACCGCCGAACTCGCCGAATGGCTCGACGTGCTGGCGAAACGGAACCTGGTGCTGACGTTCGGCGGAGGCGTCAGCGAGATCCAGCGCGAATTGATCGCCTCCGCCGGACTGAAACTGCCGAGGGTGCCGCGATGACGATCGAGGAAGCCGCCGCGAAAATCGCCGCACAGGGCGAAAGCGCACTGAGGTACGCGCGTGATCCGGTGAACCAGGCGATGGTGCACAACTGGGTCGAGGCGATCGGCGACGCCAATCCGGTCTACACCGACGAGGAGTTCGCCGAGACCAGTGTCCACAAGGGACTCGTCGCGCCGCCGGCGATGGCGCAGGTGTGGACGATGCCGGGGCTGCACGGCGTGCGCGGCGACGACGACCCGCTCGGCGCGATCCTGCAGGTGCTCGACGACGCCGGGTACACGTCCATTGTGGCCACCAACTCCGAGCAGACCTATCACCGGTATCTCCGGCCCGGCGAACACGTTTCGACCACGAACGTGCTGGAGGACGTCACCGGCCCGAAGCGCACCGGGCTCGGCGAGGGCTGGTTCGTGACCACCCGGACGAATTGGTACGTCGACGGGGAACTGGTGGCGGACATGGTGTTCCGCGTGCTGAAGTTCCGCCCGCGCGAACCGGAGCCGCCGCCGTCGCCGGTGCTGCGGCCGGTGATCAGCCACGACACCCAGTTCTTCTGGGACGGTCTGCGCGAGGGCGAACTGCGCATCCAGCGCTGGGGCGAGGTGCTGCGGCATCCGCCGGGCCCGATGCCGCCGGACGGATCGCTCGACACGACGCCGGATTACGTCGTCGCCAGCGGGCGCGGAACGGTCTACAGCTTCGTCGTGCACCACCATCCGGCGGTTCCGGGCAAGCGGCTGCCGTTCGTGGTCGCGCTCGTGGAACTGGAGGAGGGCGTGCGAGTGATGGCCGAACTGCTGGACGCCGAACCGGACGAAGTCCACATCGGACTTCCGGTGACCGCCGCGTTCGTGCGCGTCGACGACGACCTGACCCTGCCCGCGTGGAAGGTGGCGCGATGACTGCCGCAGTCGGGACCGAACTGCCGCCGATGGTGCTCGAGGCGACGCCGACGTTCGTGATCAGCACGGCATTGGCGACCCGGGATTTCCAGGACGTGCACCACGACCGGGACGCCGCGGTCGCGCGCGGGTCGAAGGACATCTTCCTCAACATCCTTACCGACACCGGCCTGGTGCAGCGGTACGTGAGCGAATGGGCCGGCCCGCGGGCGCTCATCCGCTCGATCAAGATCCGGCTCGGCGTGCCGTGCTACGCCGGGGACACGCTCGCCTTTTCCGGCCGGGTCACCGCCCGCGACGGCAACGACGTCGAGCTCGAAGTGTCCGCTGTGGACAGTCTAGGTGCGCACGTGACCGGCACGGTTTCGCTGACGCTGCCGGAGGAGGACGCATGACGTTCACCGGGACCACCGCCATCGCCGGGATCGGCGCGACGGAGTTCTCCAAGGATTCCGGACGCAGCGAACTGCGGCTGGCGGCCGAATGCGTGAGCCACGCACTGGCCGACGCCGGACTGAAACCGTCCGATGTGGACGGCATGGTGTCGTTCACCATGGACGGCAACGCGGAAATCGCGCTCGCCCGCGAACTGGGCATCCCGGAGCTGACGTTCTTCAGCCGCGTCCATTACGGCGGCGGCGCGGCGGCGGCGACCGTGCAGCAGGCGGCCATGGCGGTCTCCAGCGGGATCGCCGACGTCGTGGTCGCGTACCGGGCGTTCAACGAGCGCTCCGGCATGCGGTTCGGTCGTGTGTCGGCGGCCGCGGCCCAGCAGGTGAATACGTCCGGTGTGGACAATGCGTTCCACTACCCGATGGGCATCGCGACCCCGGCCGCGACGGTGGCCATGGTCGCGCAACGGTATCTGCACGAATACGGGGCCACCAGCGAGGATTTCGGGAAGATCGCGGTCATCGACCGGGCGCACGCGGCGACCAATCCGAACGCCTGGTTCCACGGCCGCCCGATCACGCTGGAGGAGCATCAAGCTTCGCGCTGGGTCGCGGAACCGTTGCACCTGCTCGATTGCTGCCAGGAAAGCGACGGCGGCGTCGCGCTGGTGATCACCAGTCTCGAACGTGCGCGCGACCTTCGGCAGAAGCCGGTGACGGTGGCCGCGGCGGCGCAGGGGAGCGGGCCGGACCAGTACGTGATGACCAGCTACTACCGCGACGACCTCGCCGCGCTGCCGGAAATGGGCGTGGTCGGACGGCAGCTGTGGGGCCAGTCCGGGATCGGACCGTCCGATGTGGACGTCGCGGTGCTGTACGACCACTTCACCCCGTATGTCCTGATGCAGCTGGAGGAACTGGGGTTCTGCGGTCGCGGCGAGGCGAAGGACTTCATCGCGGGCGACACGCTGACCCTCGACGGGAAGCTGCCGCTCAACCCGCACGGCGGCCAGCTCGGCGAGGCCTACATCCACGGCATGAACGGCATCGCCGAGGCGGTCCGGCAGTTGCGCGGCACAGCGGCGAATCAGGTGTCGAACGCTGCTACCGCGGTGGTCACGGCCGGAACCGGCGTCCCGACGAGTGGGCTGGTCTTGACTCAGGCTCGCTGAGGAGACTTCGGTTCATAGCGCATCGCCACCGCTCCGGAGGAGAACTCCTTCCGGTCCACGAGCTTCAGGTCGAGGTGCTCCGGCAGCCCGGCGAACAAGGTCGGCCCGCGTCCCGCGATCCGGGGGTGCACGATGAACTCGTACTCGTCGATCAGCCCCATCGCGGCCAACGCGAGCGGCAGCCGCAAGCCGCCGGTGTACAACCCCTTGCCGGGCTGGTCTTTGAGCCGCAGCACCGCTTCCCGCAGATCGCCGCGCACGAGTTCGGCGTTCCAGTCGACGCGCTCGAGCTTGCTGGACACGACGTACTTCTTGGCCGCGTCGATCGTCCGGCCGAACGGCTCCATCCAGTCCGGCCGTTCGGCGGACTGCCCGGACGGCCGCCACGCCGCCTCCATCATTTCGTAGATCACGCGGCCGAAGAGGAGAGCGTCGGCGCGGGCGATGATTTCGGTCGAATGCCGGTGCATCTCCTCGTCCGGCGCGATGCCGGCGAGGTGGTCGCAGCAGCCGTCCAGCGTGACGTTGATGGAGTACCGAAGCGGGCGCATCGGCCGAATATAGCGGCCTGAGCTGGGCTTGTCGGCCCGCGCATAGTCCTTGTGGGTCAACGCGGATCACCTCATTGCTGGCTGGTGCCTCCGGCCTCGCGCGTGTCACGGTGGTAAGGCCCGTGTGACGCAGCGTGTCCGGAGGAGTGAGGTGCCGAGGTGAGTGTGCCGCTGGCCTGGCTGTTCACCGCGCTGTTCGCGTTGCTGGCGCTGCCGTGCGTGCTGCGGCTGGTGAAGCTCGACTACGTCAGCCTCGGCCATCGAGTGCGCAACGGCGACCTCGCCGAACTGCTGCTGGTGGTGGCGATGGTCGCGATGCTGTCCCCGGTCGGCGGTCCGATCCCGGCCGCGGGCTGGCAGGCCGTGCTGGTGCTGACTGCGGGCTGGTTCGCTTTCTCCGCCTGGCGAGGGCGCGCCGAGGGACACAGCTGCGCGCACCACGCGCTGTCGGCGGTGGCGATGCTGTACATGGTCACCGCGATGCCGCACGGCGGCATGGTGCACGGGCCGTGGATGACGATGTCCACAATGGACGCCAGGCTGGCGTGGCCGGTGGTCGCGCTCGGCGCGGCGGCCTACTTCGCGGTGGACGCGGTCCGCTCGGGCGTGGTGGCGATGCGGTCGCGCGGCACGACGGTGCCGGGACACGCGTCGCGCACGCTGTGCCGTGCGGCGATGGGCGCGGGCATGGGAGTCATGCTTCTCGCCGCAGTCTGACTCAACCCGGCGGGAATCGGCGCGGCTGCTCGAATCGGGTGCCTCAGCCAGCGTGAATCAGCCCGGCGAACCAGCCAGTGCGAATCAAACCCGGCGGAATCAGCCTCGGTGGATTAGTCCCGGCGGATTAGTCCGGCGGAATTAGCCCAGCCGCTGAGCTTCGCCGTTCCGGCGGGGATTCTTGCACGCGGAGGGCGCTCGGGCAGCTTTGGCAGGGCGTCAGCAGGCATGGGTGTCATGCTGCTCGCCGCCGTGCGAATCAAACCCGGCGGGATCAGCCAGCGTGAATCAGCTCGGCCAGCGAACCCCGGCGAGTCAGCCCGGCGGGCGAGCCCCGGCGAGTCAGCTCGGCCGACGAACCCCGGCGAGTCAGCCTGGCGGGCGAGCCCCGGCGAATCAGCCGAGCCGCTGGACTTCGCCGTCCGGCGGCAGTTCCGCCAGCGTCGGCAGCGTGTCCGCCGGATGCGCGGCGACCCACTCGCGAGCGGCGGCCACGTCCCGGCCCAGCGCGTCGATCAGCTCCTGCGCGGAACCGAACCCCTGCTGCTCCCGCAGGTGCTTGCCGAGCCAGACGGTGAGGCGTTCGCCGTACAGGTCGCCCTCGAAGTCGAGCAGGAAGGCCTCGACCAGCCGGTAGCCGTCGGCCCCGTAGTAGGTCGGGCGGCGGCCCACGGACACCGCGGCGGCCACGCGCGTGCCGTCCGCGCGCTCCGCCCAGCCGGCCCACACCCCGTCGCCGAGTTCGCCGCGCTGGTCGCGCAGCGCGATGTTCGCGGTGGGGAAGCCCAGCTCACGGCCGCGCTTGTCGCCCGGCTCGACTGGCCCGCGCACCACGAAGAAGGTGCCGTCTCGCTCGTCCGCCATGGGACAACCGTATAACGGTCCCGACGGTCAGCGGGGCGTGAGCACTGTGTCGGCCAGCACAGGCGCGTCGCCGCGTTCCGGCGCGGTGGTCGTGACCAGCAGACGTCCGGTTTCGCGCCACACGCGCACGCGCAGGTTTTCGCCGGGGAACACGACGCCGGCGAACTTCGTCCCGAATGCCGAGACGCGCTCGGGATCGCCGTCGAGGAACGCGTCGACCACGGCCTTCGCGACCACGCCGTACGTGCACAGCCCGTGCAGGATCGGCCGGTCGAACCCGGCGGCCTCGGCGAACGCCGGGTCGGCGTGGAGCGGGTTGCGGTCGCCGCACAGCCGGTACAAAAGCGCCTGCTGCGGCAGGGTCGGCACGTCGAGCACGGCGTCCGGTTCGCGGTCGGGCCACTCGATCTTGTCCGACGGCCCGCGTTCGCCGCCGAAGCCGCCCTCGCCGCGGGCGAAGATGCTGGACCGGGCTGTCCACAATGGAGCGCCGGACTCGTCGGCGACCTCGGTCTCCTGCACCAGCACCGCGGCCTTGCCCTTGTCGAAGACGTCGGCGATCCGGGTCCGCGCGACCGCCTTGCCCTCGACCGGGATCGGCCGGTGCAGTTCGATCTCCTGCTTGCCGTGCAGCACTTTCGCCAGGTCGACGTCGACGCCGGGGAACTTCAGCGCGGGCGGCTCGAAGGTGCGCAGATTCGCCGCGACGGTGGCGAAAGTGGGCAGCACGCGCAGGTCGCGCTCGTAGGTGTAGCGCAGTTCGCGCTCGGCCACCGGATCCGCGCCCGCGCCGACGGCCAGGTGATACAGCAGCACGTCGGACGGCGTCCAAGCGAAATTGACCTCGCCGAGATCGGCTCCGATCGCGACCGCGGGGTCGATGGGCACGGGTTCTCCACTCACTCGTAGCTGACGGACACCTCGTCGGTCAACGGTACCGACTGGCAGGCCAGCACGATCCCGTCGGCGATGTCGTCGGCGTCCAGCACCTCGTTGTTCAGCATTTTCACCTCGCCGGAGACGATGCGGCACGCGCACGCGCTGCACTGGCCCTCGCGGCAGGAATACGGCGCGTCGAGACCCTCGGCGAGCAGGTGGTCGAGCAGCTTCCGCTGGCGCGGCCAGGTGACCTGCCGGGTTTCGCCGTCGAGGTCGACGGTGAGCGCGGTGGTCTCGCCGCCTTCGTCCGCTGTGTCGTCTACGGGGTCCGGCTCGCTCTCGAAGGGATTCCCCGTAAGCGAGTGGAACTTCTCCACGTGCACGCGTTCCCGTGGCGCGCCGAGTTCGCGCAACGCGTCCTGTGCGGCGGCCATGAACGGAGCCGGGCCGCAGAGGAACGCTTCATGCTCCGCGTAAGGCTTGGCGAGCGCCCGCAACGCGGTGACAGTCGGCAGGCCCTGCAGGCTTTCCAGCCAATGCACCACAGTGAGCCGGTCGTCGAACCGCTCGGCCAGTTCACGCAGTTCCGCGGCGAAGATCACCGACTGCTCGTCGCGGTTCGCGTAAACCAGCACCACCTGGCCGTCGCCCTTTTCCAGCGCGGACTTGAGAATCGACATCACCGGCGTGATCCCGCTGCCCGCGGCGAACAACAGGAAGTCAGAGTCCAAAGAGGATGGACAGAACACGCCGGACGGCCGCAGCACCTCGATCGTCGCGCCCGCCCGAAGCTCGTCGCAAACCCAATTCGAGCCGTAGCCGTCGACGGTTCGCTTCACTGTGACCTGGACCCGGCCCTCGTGCGGCGCACTCGAAAGCGAGTAACACCGCGCGACGGAACCCGTTTGGTCGCTGGGAATCCGCAGGGTGAGGAATTGCCCGGGGGAGTAGGCGAACCGCTCGAGATGCTCGTCCGGAACCGCGAACACAATGGACCGGGCGTCCGCGGTTTCCTCGATCACCTCGGCGACGGTGAGCGTGACGACGTCAGTCATTGCGCACCTGCCCGAAATTGCCGTCCCGCACCGCGGTGTCGATGCTGTCCGCGAGTTTCTCGCAGGTGTCCAGCAACGCGGTGGTACCGCCGGAAGCGGCGTGCGCGGCGAACACCGGGCAGCTGGTCGCGGCGTCGGTGGTCCACTGGATGCTGGTGTGCTTCAGGCTGTTTTTCTTGACCAGCACACAGGTTCCGCAGCTGCGGCACTCGTGCGGCCGCAGCCCGGAGGTGAGGAATTCGGTGGCTTCGGCCGTCACACCCCAGCCTCCTCCGACTGAGCCGCCGCCTCGGCCTCCGCCCGCTGGCGCGCGAGATTCTCCTGCACCTCGGCGGCCCACACCTCGTTCGCCTTCGTGGTGTCCACTTCGAACTCGAACCGGCGCGTCATGTCCTCGGTGACGTCCGCGGCGTCCACGTAGAACTGGTCGTACCAGCGGCGCAGCTGGTAGACCGGGCCGTCCTCCTCGCACAGCAGCGGATTGTCGATCTTGGTCTTGTTCTTCCAGATCTCCACGTCCTGCAGGAATCCGACGCCGATGCCCTTCGCGAGCTTCCCGGCGATCTTGTCCGCGTGCTCGTCGGAAATGCCGGGCATCTTCTTGACCATGATGCCCCACTGCAGCACGAACGACGTCGGCGAAACCGGGTAGTGGCAGTTGATCAGCACGTTCTCGATTTCGAAGCCCTGGAAGGAGTTCACGAGCCAGTTGATCATGTAGGAGGGGCCGAAATACGACGCCTCCGAGCGGAGCAGGTTCTCCTCGCCGCCGTAATTGGACGCCATGCCCATGTCCGGGCGGCCCTTGGTGTTGAGGTACTGGGTCGCGATGTGGCCCTCGAACACGTTCTTGAAATACGTCGGGAAGGCGTAGTGGATGTAGAAGAAGTGCGCCATGTCCACCACGTTGTCGATGATCTCGCGGCAGTTGGCGTTCTCGATGAGGATCGAGTCCCAGGTCCAGTTGCTCCACTCGTCGCTGAACGCGCCCTCGACGCGCGGGATCACGACGTTCTCCGGCGGCGGGTTGCCCTCCGGGTCGTGCCAGACGAACAGCTGCTTGTTCTCCTCCAGCACCTGCCACGCCCGCGTGCGCGCCCGCAGCGGGACCCGCTTGGCGTAGGGGATCGACTTGCACTTGCCGTTGCCGCCCCAGCGCCAGTCGTGGAACGGGCAGGCGATCTCGTCGCCCTTGACCGAACCCTGCGTCAGGTCGCCGCCCATGTGCCGGCAGTACCCGTCGAGCACGTTCAGCTTCCCGGCGGTGTCCGCGAACACGACGAGCTTCGTGCCGAACGCCTGCACCGCGTGCGGCTTGCCGTCGCGGAAGCTGTCTGCGAGCCCGAGGCAGTGCCAGCCGCGGGCGTACCGCGCCGGGGGCGCCCCGGCGTCGATCGTGCGGATCTCGGATCCATCGGTCTTCGGCGTCACTGCCTGCCTCCCGTGCCGGTCTGATCTTCGTTCGCCAGCGCCTGTGCCGCAAGGTAGCCGAACACCATCGCCGGGCCGATGGTCGCGCCCGGTCCGGCGTAGGTCCGGCCCATCACCGGCGCGCCGGTGTTGCCCGCCGCGTAGAGGCCGGGCACGACTGTGCCGTCCTCTCGCAGGACGCGGGCGTTTTCGTCAATCCGCAGCCCGCCCTTGGTGCCCAGGTCGCCGGGCACCACGCGGACCGCGTAGTACGGGGCCTTGGCGAGTTCGCCGAGGCTCGGGTTGGGGCGGTTGCGCGGGTCGCCGTAGTAGTGGTCGTAGGCGCTGAGCCCGCGCTGGAAGTCGTCGTCGACGCCCTTGCGCGCGAAGCCGTTGAACCGCGTGACGGTCTGCTCCAGGGCATCGGCGGGCACGTCGATCTTCTCGGCGAGCCCGGCCAGCGTCGCGGACTTCGCCACGATCCCGGCCTTGTACCAGCGCCCGGGCAGCGGCTGCCGCGGGCCGAGGCCGGTGAACAGGTAGCGGTCGCGGTAGCGCTGGTCGAACACCAGCCACGCGGGGACGTGCTTGCCGGGGCCGTCGCCGTCGCCGTACATCGCGTGCACGGCCTCGACGTACGGCGCGGATTCGTTGACGAACCGCGTGCCGCCGGCGTCGACCATCAGGCAGCCGGGCCGCGAACGTTCGGCGAGCGCGAACCACGGACCGCCGGTGAGCGGGAACGACGGTCCCCACCAGGCGTCGTCCATGAGGTCGGTCGCCGCGCCGAGCTTGAGCCCGGCGTTGATGCCGTCGCCGGTGTTCGCCTCCGCGCCGACGGTCCATTCGGTGCCGATCGGCGCGCGCTGGTATTTGGTGCGCATCTCTTCGTTGTGCTCGAAGCCGCCGCAGGCCAGCACCACTCCGCGACGCGCGCGGAACAGCGTCTCTTCGCCGTCGCGACGCGCCACGATGCCGGTGACGACGTCGTTTTCCACCTGCAGATCGACCAGCGGAGTGTCCAGCAGAACTTCGACGCCCGCGTCCCGCAGGCCCTTCCGCAGCCCGGCCGCAAGCGCTTGCCCCATGGACAGCGGCTGCTGTCCGCGGACCCGCCCGACCAGCCATTTCATCCCGAGCGACAGCATCCGGGCGAACCCGCGCGGATGCCGGGCGATCAGGCTCAGCCAGCGGTAGTCCGACTGGGTGATCGGCACGCCGAGCGGCGGCGCGCTGTACGGCGGTTCGAGCTGCGCGAGGTCCGCGCCGAGCAGCTTGCCGTCGAGCGCCTTCGGCTCCACGGACCGGCCGCCGGGACGTCCGCCGGGCGCCTCGGGGTGGTAGTCGCTGTACCCGGGAACCCACTGGAACTCCAGCGGCGTGTTCCGCGTGACGAACTCCAGTACCTCGGGACCGTGGTCGAGGAAGGTCGTGCGCAACCGCTCCGGCACGACGTCGCCGACGATCGATTCCAGGTACTGCCTCGCGCGTTCGGGCGGTTCTTCGATGCCCGCGGCCCGCAGCGCGTGGTTGCCGGGCAGCCAGACGCCCCCGCCGGAGCGGGCGGTCGAACCGCCGAAGCAGGCTGCCTTTTCCAGCACCACCACGGAAAGGCCGCGATGGGCGGCGGCGAGCGCGGCGGTCATCCCGGCGGCGCCGCTGCCGGCCACCACCACGTCGTACTCGTCCGACATGCCACCTCACATGCAACGTGTTATCGGATAAAGCTGGCCTGCTCGGGGCCACTTCCGTCACCATAGACGAGAACGTGTTCCAGTTCTAGGGTGGCGGACTATGGACGAGCTCGGGGCGGACGTCGTGATCATCGGAGCCGGCGCGGCCGGCGTGTGCGCGGCCATCGAAGCGGCCGACGCGGGCGCCGAGGTGCTGCTGGTCGACCGGTTCTCCGGCGGCGGGGCCAGTCGCGTGAGCGGCGGCGTGGTCTACGCCGGGGGAGGGACGCCGCAGCAGCGCGCGGCGGGCGTCGACGACAGCGTGGACGCGATGTACGCGTACCTGCGGATGGAAACCGGCGACGTCGTGTCGGAACGGACGTTGCGGCGGTTCTGCGAGGAAAGCGTCGACATGGTGTCGTGGCTGGAGCGGCAAGGCGTGCCGTTCGAGGGCAGCATGTGCGACTACAAGACGTCGTATCCCAGCAACAAGCATTACCTGTACTACTCCGGCAGCGAACTGTCCGGCGGCTTCCGCGACGTGGCGAAACCCGCGCCGCGCGGACACCGGGTCAAGGGGCCGGGCACGTCCGGGAAGCTGCTGATGAAGCAGTTGCTGGCGGCGGCTCGCGAGCGCGGGGTGCAGGTGCTGCCGCAGACGCAGGCGACGAACCTGATCACTGACGACTCCGGCACGGTCACCGGAGTGCTCACGCGCAGTCTGCGGGACGCGCCTTCGTGGGTGCGGGCGCGGCATGCGCGGCTCGCGGATTGGGCGGCCAAGCCGGGCATTTACGTGCCTCCGCTGCGTCGGTCGCTGCATCAGCGGGTGGAGCGGATTGAGCGTAAGCACGCGCGTGAGCTGCGGATTAGTGCGCGGCGGGGCGTGGTGCTGGCGGCGGGCGGGTTCATCGTGAACCGGGCGATGGTGCGCGAGCACGCGCCCGCGTATCGCGGCGGGCTGGATCTCGGGACCTCCGCCGACGACGGTTCCGGCATCCAGATGGGGGTCGAGGTCGGCGGGCGCACCGCGGAGCTGGACCGGGTGTCGGCGTGGCGGTTTCTGACGCCGCCGTCGGCGTTTCTCGGCGGGCTGCTGGTCGGCGCGGACGGTCGGCGGATCATCGACGAATCCCGGTACGGCGCGGCGATCGGCGAACGGATGATCGCCGAGCACGGCGGACGAGGCTGGCTGCTGGTCGACGAACCGATCGTCGCCGAAGCCCGGCGGGACGGGCGAAAACAAGGCCAATGGTTCGCGACGCTTCAGCTGCGCTATCTGCTGGGCAAGGGCCGGGTGACCGCGGGGACTCTCGAAGAAGTGGCCGCGCGCGCCGGAATCGACCCGGCTGGGCTCGCGGCGACTTACGCCGAGTACCAGCGCGGTCCGGACCCGGCGGGCAAACCGGCGGACTTCGCGCGGCCGCTGGACACGCCGCCGTACTCGCTGATCGACGTGTCGGTGAAGCCCAATCTCGGCTACCCGTGTCCGATGCTGACGCTGGGCGGCCTGGTGGTCGACGAGGACACCGGCGCGGTGGCCGGCGTACGCGGTCTTTACGCCGCCGGGCGCACCGCGGTGGGAATCTGTTCCAGGTCGTATGTGAGCGGTCTTTCGCTGGCTGACTGCGTTTTTTCCGGCCGCCGGGCAGGGTTGCACGGCGCGCGCGGGACAGACCGCGTCGACAAAAACGAGAACGTGTTCTAGTCTTGAGCGTGTCGAGCGAGAGAGGACGGCCGATGAGCGAGCTGGCTGCCGTGATCGCGGGGGTGCGCGACCTTCTTCCCGTGCTGCGGGAACGCGCACAGGAGACCGAGGACGCCCGTCGGATCCCCGCCGAATCAGTGAAAGCGCTGCAGGAGACCGGATTTTTCCGCCTGCTGCAACCGAAACCGTACGGCGGCTTGGAAGCCGACCCGGTCACCTTCTACACCGCGGTCAAGCTCATCGCGAGCGCCTGCGGGTCCACCGGCTGGGTCGCGTCGATTCTCGGCGTGCACCCGTGGCACGTCGCGTTGTTCGACGCGCAAGCCCAGGAGGACGTGTGGGGCGAAGGCGGTGAGGGTCGCGACGTGCGGATTTCTTCGTCGTACGCGCCGATGGGCAAGGCGACCGTCGTCGAGGGCGGCTACCGGCTGTCCGGGCGGTGGAGCTTCTCGTCCGGAAGCGACCACTGCACGTGGGTGCTGCTGGGCGGGCCCGCGTTCGCCGACGGCAAGCCGGTGGACTTCTGCACGTATCTCGTGCCGATCTCGGACTACTCCATTGTGGACGTCTGGGACACGGTCGGGCTGCGCGGCACCGGGTCCAACGACATCGTCGTCGAGGACGTGTTCGTGCCCAAGCACCGCGCGCTGAGCTTCATGGCGACGTCGAAGTGCAAGACCCCGGGCCAGGAAGTCAACCCGGGCCCGCTGTACCGGCTGCCGTACGGCTCCGTGCACCCGAGCACCATCACCGCGCCGATCATCGGGATGGCGCAGGGCGCGTACGACGCGCACGTGGAGCACCAGGGCAAGCGGGTGCGGGCGGCGTACGCGGGCGAACAGTCCAAAGAGGACCCGTTCTCGAAGGTGCGGATCGCGGAAGCGAGCAGCGAGATCGACGCGGCCTGGCTGCAGCTGACGCACAACATCGACGAGCTGTACCAGCTGGCCCGCAAGGGCGAGAAGCTGCCGTTCAGCACGCGGTTGCGGGTGCGCCGGGACCAGGTGCGCGGCACCGAGCGGGCGATCTCCGCGATCGACCGGCTTTTCGAGAACTCCGGCGGCCGCGCGCTGCAGCGGGGCACGCCGATTCAGCGCTTCTGGCGCGACGCGCACGCGGGCCGGGTGCACGCGGCGAATGACGCGGAACGCGCGTACGTCATGTTCGGCACCGGCGAGTTCGGCTTGCCCGTCGAGAATGCGATGGTCTGATGGCACCCGAAGGTTCCTATGTAGACACTGCGGGCGGTATTCGCCTGCACTACCACGAATCCGGCGCGGAGAACGCCGAGACGGTGCTGCTTCTGCACGGCGGCGGCCCCGGTGCCTCGGCGTGGAGCAACTTCGGCCGGAACCTGCCGGTGTTCGGAAAGTCTTACCGGACACTGGCGATCGACCAGCCGGGCTTCGGCCGGTCCGACAAGCCGACTGAGCACCCGCAGTACTTCCGGCACAGTTCGGACGCGGTCGTCGGCCTGATGGACCAGCTCGGCATCGAGAAAGCGCACATCGTCGGCAACTCGCTCGGCGCGGGCGCGGCGGTCCGGCTCGCGCTGAACCATCCCGGACGCGCGGGACGGCTGGTGCTGATGGGCGCGGGCGGGCTGAGCGTCAACCTGTTCGCCCCGGACCCGACCGAAGGCGTGCGGCTGCTGTCCCGGTTCGCCGGGGATCCGACCCGGGAGCGGATGGAAGCGTTCCTCCGGATCATGGTGCACGACCAGGCTTTGGTGACCGACGAGCTGATCGACGAACGCTTCGAGATCGCGCGTTCGCCGGAGTCGCTCGCCGCGATGCGGGCGATGGGCAAATCGTTCAGCCTGCCGGATTCTTTCGAGGAAGGCATGTTGTGGCGCGAGGCTTACCGCCTGCGCCAGCGGGTCTTGCTCGTGTGGGGCCGGGAGGACCGGGTCAACCCGCTCGACGGCGCAATGCTTGCGCTGAAGACGATTCCGCGTGCGCAACTGCACGTGTTCGGCGGCTGCGGCCACTGGGCGCAGCTGGAGAAGTTCGACGAGTTCAACCGACTCGCCCTCGACTTCCTCGGGAGTTCGTGATGGCTATCCGTTCGCTGGGATATCTGCGCATCGAAGCCACGGACATGGACGCCTGGCGCGTCTACGGGCTGAAGGTGCTCGGCATGGTGGAGGGTTCGGGCACCGACCCGAACGCGCTCTACCTGCGCATGGACGATTTCCCGGCGCGATTGGTGATCGTGCCGGGGGAGAAGGACCGCTTGTCGGTAGCGGGCTGGGAAGCGGCCAACGCCGCCGAACTGGACGAGGTCCGCACCCGGCTCGACGCGGCTTCGGTGCCGTACAAGGAAGGCACGCCCGACGAGCTGGCCGACCGCCGCGTCGCGGAGATGATCAGCTTCACCGATCCGTCGGGCAACACCCTGGAGGTGTTCCACGGGGTCGCGCTGCAGCACCGGCGGGTGGTCAGCCCGTACGGTCACCGCTTCGTGACCGGCGAGCAGGGTCTCGGCCACGTGGTTTTGTCGACCCACGACGACGAGGCGGCGCTGCGGTTCTACCGGGACGTGCTGGGCTTCCGGCTCCGCGACTCGATGCGCCTGCCGCCGCAGATGGTGGGCCGTCCGGCCGACGGCGACCCGGCGTGGCTGCGGTTCTTCGGCTGCAACCCGCGGCACCACAGCCTGGCGTTCCTGCCGATGCCGACGCCGAGCGGGATCGTGCACCTGATGGTGGAGGTCGAGGAGACCGACGACGTCGGGTTGTGCCTGGACCGCGCGAAGCGCAAGAACGTCCCGATGTCGGCGACGCTGGGCCGGCACGTTAACGACCTGATGCTGTCGTTCTACATGAAGACCCCCGGCGGCTTCGACGTCGAGTTCGGCTGCGAAGGCCGTCAGGTCGAGGACGAGGACTGGATCGCCCGCGAGAGCACCGCGGTTTCGTTGTGGGGCCACGATTTCTCGGTGGGATCGCAATGACAGCCGCGGTTCCGGAGGCAGTGCCGGACCGGTTCCGCGAGGTGCTGGGCCATTTCTGCACCGGCGTGACGGTGGTGACCGGATACGTCGAGGGCTCTCCGACCTTGGCCGATTACGCCAGTTCGCCCGCGCCGACCGGACCGGTGGGCTTCGCCTGCCAGTCCTTCGCGGCGTTGTCGCTGGACCCGCCGCTGGTGCTGTTCTGCGTCGCCCGGACGTCGCGGACCTGGCCCGCGCTGGCCGCGGCGGGCACGTTCGCGGTGAACGTGCTCGCCGAAGACCAGCAAGCGGTCTGCGCCGAGTTCGGCCGCCGCGGCGGCGACAAGTTCTCCGGAGTCTCCTGGCAGCCCGCCCCCTCGGGCGCGCCGCTGCTGGACGGAGCCCTGACCTGGGTGGACTGCGAAGTGCAGGCCGTCCACCCGGCGGGGGACCACTACGTAGTGGTCGGCCGGGTGACCGCGCTGGGCGAGACGTCCGACGCCCGCCCGCTGCTGTTCCACCGCGGCCGCTACACAGTCACCGAACCGGTGCCGGACGCGCTCACCGCGCTCATGCCCTGGCCCCGCCCGGACGACTGGCTCTGACGCTTCGGGCGGGTGATCGCGTCACTTCCAGCGGAAGTGCACGAACACCCGCCCGAAGTTGTCTTTGTCCTTCTCGACGCGGTGGTAGAGCGCCTTGACGTCCTTGCGCTCCAGGAACCGCAGCACGTGCTTCTTCAGCTGCCCGGACCCCTTGCCCGGAATGATCTCCACGAGCGGCGCCTTCTTCGCGACCGCCTCGTCGATGACCGCGCGCAACGCCTTGTCGATCTCTCCGCCGCGGTTGTAGATGTCGTGAAGATCGAGCTTGAGCTTCATTCCTCATTCCTACCCCACGTCCTGCGTGGCGACGCCGGTTCGAGGCACGCGAGCGCGGCCCGGCGCACGCGGGCGGTGCGGCCGAGCAATCCCAGCACCGTCAAGGCGTCCGGGGGACCGCCGCCCTGGACCACGCGGAGCTGGGTCTGTTCGGAGGCCCGCAGCAGGTCGTCGGCACGCCAGTTGGGTCCGCTCGTGACGGCGTGGACCAGTGCGGCCGGGTCCCGGAGCTGGCGGAGCCGTCCGTCAGCCCAGGGTCTGCCACCATCCGTCCACGGGCGGCGGGGCGGACGCGTCGATCCGCTGCCCCGGCTTCGGGATCGCGAGCGGGAGGTCGTTGGCCTTGGCCTCCCGCCACACCCGGTCCGCGGGATCCGACCAGGAGTGCATGGCGAGGGTGAACGTCGCCCAGTGCACCGGGACCAGCAGCCCGCCGCGCACGTCCAGGTGCGCGGCGACGCCCTCCTCCGGCGTCATGTGGATGTCCGGCCAGTGCGGGGCATACGCGCCGACCTGGACGAGGGTCGCGTCGAACGGGCCGTACTTCGCGCCGATCCCGGCGAAACCGGCGAAATACCCGGTGTCGCCGCTGTAGAAGACGCGATGCTCCGCACCGGCGATCACCCACGACGCCCACAGCGTGCTGTCGTTCGCGAGGCCGCGGCCGGAGAAATGCTGCGCGGGCGTGGCGACGAACCGGATCCCGGCCACGAAAGCGTCCTCGTGCCAGTCGAGTTCGATGATCCGCGCGGCCGGGACGTGCCACCGTTCGAGGTGCGCGCCGACGCCGAGCGGAACCAGAAACGGCGCGTCGGTCAGCGCGATCAACGCGCGGACGGTGGGCAGGTCCAGATGGTCGTAGTGGTCGTGGGAGATCACGATCGCGTCCAGCCGGCCCAGTTCGCGCAACGAAACCGGGGGAGCGTGCAGCCGCCGCGGCCCGGCGAAGGCGACGGGCGAAACCCGCTCGCCCCACACCGGATCGCACAGCACCCGCGCACCGTCGATCTCCACCAGCGTGGACGCGTGTCCGTACCAGGTAAGGAAAAGACCCTCGGCCGAGGTGGCAGGCGCGGAGATCAGCGGGACCGCACCGCCCGGACGACGACGGGTGCGGTCCTCGCCGAACAGGAACTCGCGCACGAGCGCTCCGGGGGAGGAGGGCGTCGCGCGAGTCGTGGCGCCGTTGTGGAACACGCCGTCGGAGTACTGCGGAGACTGGCGCATCCGCTCGGCACGTGCTCCGGCCGCCTTCGCGCCGAAGGCCGCCGGAGTCAGTGCTTGGAACGTCATGCCGCCAAGTCTACGAAGCCTTCCTGAGAGGGGCCCCAGCTTCGTGCAGGTGCTTCAAGGTCTGCCGGTACGACGACACCAGACCCGTCCGCAGGTACGAGATGCCGATCTCCGCGCAATACGCCTCCACCATCGGCTGAGCCCGGCGCAGATGCACCGACGGCATGCTCGGGAACAGGTGATGCTCGATCTGGTGGTTGAGGCCGCCGAGCAGGACGTCGATCACCGGCCCGCCCGCGACGTTGCGCGAGGTAAGCACCTGCTTGCGCAGGAAGTCCAGATCCGTCTTGCCGGTCAGCGTCGGCATGCCCTTGTGGTTCGGCGCGAAGATCGAACCCATGTAGACGCCCCACAGCCCCTGGTGAACCGCGAAAAACAGCAGCGCCAGACCCGGCGGGAGGACGATGAACAGCGCGGCGAGGTAGACCGCGATATGGGTGAACAGCAACGCCGCCTCGAGCCCGCGACGGCGCAGACCCGGGCGAGCGACCGCGCGGATGCCGGAGAAGTGCAGGTTGAGGCCTTCGAGCGTGAGCAGCGGGAAGAACAGGAACGCCTGGTGCCGGCCGATGAACCGGGGCACCCCGCGAGCCTCGCGAGCCTGCCGCTGAGACCAGACGAGAACGTCCGGGTCGACGTCCGGGTCCAATTCCTCGTGATTCGGGTTCGCGTGGTGCCGGGTGTGCTTGTCCATCCACCACCCGTAACTCATCCCGATGCCGAGATTCCCGGCCAGCCGCCCGGCGATCTCCGCCGGACGACGCGTCCGGAACACCTGGCGATGCGCCAGATCGTGCGAAAGCAGGGCGATCTGCCCGAACATGAAAGCCTGGAACGCGGCCACAGCCAGCTGCCACCACGAGTCGCCGAGCAGCGCGAACGCGACCCAGCCTCCCGCGAACAGCACGGTCACGAGCGCGATTCGGGCGGTGTAGTAGCCGGGACGCCGGTCAAGCAGACCGGCGTCGGAAATCCGGCGGCAGAGCCGGGCGAAGTCGCTTCCCGGCCGTGGGGGCGAGGGGAGGACGAGCTTGTCGGTGGTCACGGGGGGAGTATTGCGGCGCGGCGCCCCGGCGGGAAACCTGCAGACCCGACGGATCGTGCTGGGGTTGTCCCCACCATGCGTCTGTGCCTTCTCGAAGGTGTGCTGTTCACCGGGGTGGAGGGGGGTTGAGCTGGGGGTTTGTCCGGGGGTGGTGGGGGAGGTGGGGTAGGGCTGGTGCGAAAAAAATTTCCATCCTTCGGCGGAGTCGGGGGTGTCGGGGGGGGGTGGGTGGTCTGGGGGATGGGTGGGTGTTCGGGTGCCTGGGTGGTTGGGCTGGGTGGGTGACCAGGTGGTTGGGCTGGGTGGGTGACCGGGTGGTCGGGGCTGAGTAGGGGGGCTGGCTCGGCAAGCTGTGTTTGATGGCGCCGACTTCGTCGTCGCGGGCGGGATCGCCTTTAAGTCGGCGTGCGGAGGGGCAGTGCGCACGGCCCTGGGGGGCCGCG
>NZ_JBEXMH010000072.1:0-42167 GCF_040610415.1 Amycolatopsis sp. NPDC004079
GGGGCCTTCGGCCTGTCACGCCGGGCAGCCCCCAAACGTCGGCGCGATCCCGCGTGGTGGGCAAGTTCAGGGAAGCGGCCGGGCGGTGTCAGCGTCGTAGGAAGGCTAGGACGGTGGCTTCCCAGGCCGCTTTTTGCTCGATCATGACCCAGTGGCCGCAGTTCGGGAAGATGTGGATTTCGCCTTTTGGGAGAGTGCGCATGGGGAGCAGGGACATGTCGATGGGGCTCACGCGGTCGTCTCGGCCCCAGGTGATTAGCGTGGGGGTGTTCAGGCGGTGCAGGCGGGCCCAGGCGGGGGTTTCCGCGTTGCGGGCGGCGGCGGCCATGGCGGTGAGGGCTGCGGCGCCGTACATGCGGCGGGAGTTTTCCAGGGTGGCGGGATCTGTTGCCTGGGCCCAGCGTTCCTCGATCAGCTGCTTGGTGACCATGGACTGGTCGTAGACCATCGAGCGCAGCCAGGCGACCAGTGCGTCGCGGGTCGGGTTTTCCACGAACTCGCTCAGGCGGACGATGCCTTCCCCTGGTTGCGAACTGAAGATCGGGGTTCCGATGCCGCCGATCGTGACCAAGCGCTCGACGCGTTCGGGGGACGAGAGGGCGAAGTCCGTCGCGACGAAGCCGCCCATTGAGTTGCCTACCATGCGCACGCGGTCCAGCGACAGACCGTCCAGCAGCGCGCGGACGGCGGTCCCGGCGGACTGCATCGGGTGTGCGGCGCCGAAATCGTCGCTGACGCCGAAGCCGGGGAACTCCAGCACGATGGTGCGGTAGTGCGGGGCGAAGGTCGGAAGGTTGGCGCCGAAGTTGCGCCAGCCTGTCACGCCGGGGCCGGAACCGTGCAGCAGCACCAGCGGCGGGCCGTCGCCGCTTTCGCGGTAGCGCAGGACGCCGTGTTCGGTGGGGAGTTCGCGGAGTTCGGGAGCGGGTTCGGCGGTCATGACTCGACTTTGCCAGCGGAATCTGCCCCGGTCGGACGGCTTTCCCGATCAGCGGACGCTCTCAGGCGGGCACGGTGATGCGTCCGTAGCGGCCGCGGAAGAAGACCAGCGGCTCTTGGTCCGACGAGTGCAGGTGCCGTACGCGGGAGACGACGATCGTGTGGTCGCCCGCCGCGTGCTCGGTGTCGAGTTCCGCTTCGATCCACGCCAGGGAATCGGTGACCACTGGTGCGCCCGAGGGTGACGGCGTCCAGTCGATTCCGGCGAACTTGTCGACGCCGCGGGCCGCCAAGCTTCGGCAGACGGCTTCCTGGGATTCGGACAGGATGCTGATCGCGTAGCAGCCCGCGGCGCGCACTCGTGGCCACGACGTGCTGGTCGCGGCCACGCAGAACGCGACCAGCGGCGGGTCGAGCGACACCGACTTGAACGAGTTCGCCGCCAGGCCGACCGGTGCGCCCGTGTCCGGGTCGATTCCCGTGATCGCCACGACGCCGGTCGCGAAATGTCCCAGCACGGCCCGCATGAGGGCGGGGTCCGACGGTTTGGTCATTCAACTTCTCCCTTGGCCGCAGCGAGTCCGGCCCGGCGTCCGTAGAAGCTGCCGTCTCCCAGTGAAGCGCCGCTGACGTAGCCGCCGGTGCAGATGCCTGCCGTGCAGCGTCCGGCGGCGAATAGGCCCGGGATCGGCGCGCCGGAGACATGCAGCACCCGTGAGTCCAGATCGGTCCGCAAGCCGCCCAGAGGGAATCCGGCGGTGGCGCCCCGCAGGTCGAAGGCGGCGACCGCGCCGGTGAGCGAGCGCAGCCACTTCGGTTTCTTGCCGAACAGCGGGTCCAGGCCTTGCGCGGCATGGGTGTTGTAGACCTCGACCGTGGTCTGCAAAGCGAGTTCCGGCAGGCCCATGTCGGCCTCCAGTTCGGCGACGGTCTCCGCGGCCCAGGTCGGCGGCACGCGGAAGACCGGGGTGGCGGTCTCGGTCGCGAGGGCTTCCTCGTGCGCTTGTTCGTCGATCACCAGGAAGGCCTGGTTGTCCTGATGGAACAGCGTCGCCTGGCCGATCCGGCCCGGGTAGGTGTCTTCGGTGACGTAGCGCTGGCCCTGGCCGTTGACGAGGATGCCGCGCGCCATCATCTGCGGGTCGCCGAAGAAGGCGACTTCGGTGGCGTCCAGGTGCGCGGTCGCCGCGCCGAACGCGGTCGCGGCCAGGATGCCGACGCCGTCGTGTTCCTCGATAGCAGCCCCGGGACGGCCGATCAGCCGCGGCGCGTGGTCGGCGACCATCTGCTCGGAGTAGGCGAACCCGCCGGTCGCCAGGACGACACCGAGTTCGGCCCGGACGGCGATCTCGCGCCCGTAGCGCCGCGCGAGCACCCCGACGACCCGTTCGCCGTCCACGATGAGACGGCTCAGGCGGACGTCGTAGGAAACGCGCACGCCGAGCGCTTCGGCGGTCTCCGCGAGCGGCTTCATCAGCATGTAGCCGCCGCCTCGCTCCCCCGTGCGCTTGTCGCGCATCCTCGGCACGTGTCCGCGCGGCGCGGGGCTGGCGACGGCGTTGAACGGAGCCGCGTTCTCGCCGCCGGAATAGGCCAGGCCCTCGTCGTGCGGCGGTTCCCAGCCCGGTTCGTCCCAGAGCGCTTCGCGGAAGGGCACGCCGTTGCCGACCAGCCAGTCGTAGTGTTCCAGGCTGCCGCGGCAGTAATCGGCGATCTTGGCCGCGTCGGCGCCTGGGCCGACGGCCGCGAGCAGGAACTTCTCCATGTTCTCCACGGAGTCCTCGAACCCGAGCGCGCGCTGGATCGGAGTGCCGCCGCCGAGGTACACGAAGCCGCCGGCCAGCGCCGCCGCGCCGCCCCAGCCGCTCGTGCGTTCCAGGATCAGCACCTGTGCGCCGGACCTCGCGGCCTCGATCGCCGCGGACACGCCAGCGATGCCGTACCCGGCGATCACCACGTCCGCGGTCTCGTGCCATTCGGCGATCGCGGCGGCCGGGACGGGACGCAGCTTGTCGGTCGTCATGGATCAACCTTTCCTAGGCCAGGAGGTCCCGCATCATCTGCCAGAGCTTCTCGCGCGCGGGTTCGGTCAGGGACAACGCCGGGATCGTCAGGAAGCCGTGGAACAGGCCCTCGAACCGGTGCGCGGTGACGGAGACCCCGGCTTCCCGCAGGCGCTGGGCGTAGTCGTCTCCGGCCGTGCACAACGGATCCAGTTCGGCGGTCGCGACCACTGTGGGAGGAAGGTCCACAAGGGACTCCGCCCGGGTCGGCACCAGGTAGGGGCTGTCGGTTCCGTTCGGCGCGTATTGCGCCCAGTACCACCGCATCGCGGTCTCGGTGTTGTAGTAGCCCTCGCCGTAGCGCTGGTAGGACTCGGTGGAGAAATCGTCGTCGATCACCGGGTACAGCAGGACTTGCGCGGCGATCCGCGGGCCGCCGCGGTCGCGGGCCGCGAGGCACACTGTCGCGGCCAGGTTGCCGCCCGCGCTGTCGCCAGCTACGCCGATTCGGTCCGGGTCTCCCCCGTAGTCAGCGGCGTGCTTAGTAGCCCAGACCACCGCCGCGTACACGTCCTCCATCGCTGCGGGACCGGGATGTTCCGGGGCCAGCCGGTAGTCGACCGCGATCACCACCGCTTCGATCGCATCGGCCAGGGAACGGCAGAATTCGTCGTGGCTGTCGAGGTCGCAGAACACGAACCCGCCGCCGTGCGCGAAGACCACGACCGGGAGCGGCCCTTCGTGGTGTGGCGCGTAGATCCGCAGCCTCAGGTCGCCGCCAGGGCCTTCGATCCAGCGGTCTTCCGCGATCCGCATCGCGGGCTGATGCGTCAGCGGCGCCCGGCGCGAGCGGATGAGCGCCCGCAGGTCAGCGGGGTCGTGCTGGGTCACGTCCGGGAAGTCCGCCAGACCGGCCAGCATCGCCTTCACCTCGGCGGCGGGGTCGTCGAGGACGAACCCGCGATACCCGTCGGACGCGACGTCATCGCAGATCGCGCGGTACTTGCCGAGCCCGCCGACGTACGGCATGAACACGCGAGGCTTGCCGGGGATGTTCGCGCCGAGGTACCAGGAGTTGGCGGCCGGGAACAGGGTCGCCGCCGCGTTGGCGTTGCACGTGGCCACCCATTCGGTGACGGCGTCCTCGCTCGCCTCGATCGTCGTCGCGCGGTGCTCGTCGAGATAGTCCAAACAGGACGCGATCCAGTCCACGTGCTGTTCGGCGGTCAGCACCATGTTCGCCAGCACGCTCGGGCTGCCCGGCCCGGACACGACGAACATGTTGGGAAATCCGGAAACCGCCAGCCCGAGGTAGGTGCGCGGGCCCGCCGACCAGGCGTCGCGCAGCGTGCGCCCGTCCCGGCCGCGGAGGTCGATGCGGGACAGCGAACCCGTCATCGCGTCGAAACCGGTGGCGAAGATCAGCATGTCGAGTTCACGCAGACCGTCCGACGTGCGGACTCCGCTGGGCGTGATCTCGGTGATCGGCGTGCGCCGGAGGTTGACCAGCTCGACGTTTTCGCGGTTGTACGCCTCGAAATAGCCGCTGTCGGTGACGATGCGTTTCGTGCCGATCGGATGGTCGTCCGGGACGAGCTGTTCGGCGATTTCCGGGTCGTGCACGAGTTCGCGGATCTTGGCTTCGACGTATTCGCGGGCGGTGTCGTTGGCGGCGAGATTCGTGGTCTGGTCCGGGAAAGCCTTGGCGAACAGGTATCCCCCGCGTTCCCACCACTGGTCGTAGATCCGGGTCCGCTCGGCGGCGTCGACTTCGAGCGCGCCGCGCGGGTGCGGGCTGTTGGGCGTGCCGCCGCCGCTGATCCGCGACAACCGCCGCCGTTCGGGATAACCGGCTTTGATGTCCGCGATGAACTCGGGCGGCAACGGACGGTTCCGCGCGGGAATCGAATAGTTGGGACTGCGCTGGAAAACCGTCACCCGCGCCGCGGTTTCGGCGACGACCGGGATCGTCTGGATTCCCGAAGACCCGGTCCCGATCACGCCGACGCGCTTGCCTGCGAACTCCACGCCGTGGTGCGGCCAGGCTCCGGTGTGGTAGAGCTCGCCCGCGAAACTGTCCCGTCCGGGAATCTCCGGCATGTTGGTGGCCGACAGGACACCGGTGGCCAGCACGAGAAACCGCGCGCTGACGGTCCGGGCGGTGTCCGTGCGGACCGTCCACCGCCCGGACCGATCATCGTACTCCGCCGTCGTCACCCTGGTCGAGAACTCGTACGCCGGGCGCAGGTCGTGCCGGTCCGCGACGTGGCCGAGATACCGCAGGATCTCGTCCTGGGCCGCGAACCGCTCGCTCCACGTCCATTCCTGCTGCAGTTCTTCGTCGAACGAGTAGGAATAGTCGATGCTTTCGACGTCGCAGCGCGCACCGGGATACCGGTTGTGGTACCAGGTGCCGCCCACTCCGGCCGCGCTCTCGAAGCCCCGCACCCGCATTCCGCGCGCACGCAGTTTGTGCACCGCGTAAAGCCCGGCGATGCCGGCGCCGACGACGACTGCGTCGAAAGAGTTTTCCACGTCACGCATCCACAGTGGACTCGGCGGCCTTCTGCGCTTCCTTCATTTCCTTCATCCAGAGCCATTCGTGGCCCCAGTAGCTGTCCGCGGTGATCTCCTCGGCGGTGTAATAGCTTTCGTCGACGGGCTGGCCGCCGTAGCCGTACTCGATGTCCCAGCCGCCGGGGACGCGCACGTAGAACGAGATCATCTTGTCGTTGGTGTGCCGGCCGAGCGTGGAGGACACCGGGAAATCGCGCGCCAGCACCTGGTCGTAGGCGCGGCCGACCGCGTCGAGCGAATCGACCTCCACCATCACGTGGATCAGACCCGGGTCGCGGCCTTCCAGGCTCGGCATGATCGCCAGGCTGTGGTGGCGCTGGTTGATCCCGAGGAACCGGATGCGCAGCGGACCGGCTTCGGGCGGGCCGGGCATCCGGAACGCGCCGCGCGACAGGAAGCCGAGCGTCTCGGTGTAGAACTCGAAGGACTCGTCGAAGCTGGTGGTCGGCATGACCACGTGGCCGAGTCCCTGCGCACCGGTGACGAACTTGTGGGCGTACTTGGTCACCACCGGGCTGTGTTCGAGCACCGGACCGTGGAAGAACTCCAGCGGCGTGCCGCCCGGATCCTTCGCGGAGAAGCCCGCCTCGACCTTGCGCCGGTCCGCGAGTTCCTGCGACATCGGCGTGCACTCCACGCCAGCGTCTTCGAGAGTCGCCCGGAGCCGACGCAACGCCGGAGCGTCGCGCACTTCCCAGCCGACCGCCGTCACGCGGTCCGCGTCGCCCTGCTCGACTGTGATGCGGGACGGACGCTCGTCCATCCGGAAGTGCAGCGCGTCCTTCTCGTCGCCGAAGCCCGGCGCGAAACCGAGCACGTCGAAGCCGAGTTCGCGCCAGCGCTCCAGGTCGGTGGCGATGACCCGGACGTAGCCGAGTCCCTTGATTTCGCTCATGACGGGGGTCCTTTCTCAGATCATCACGCGCAGGGGACCCTGCGGGACTTCGACGTTCAGCGACGCCAGCGCGGCAGCGTGGTAGGTGGTGCTGGTGACGTGGATCGCGTGGTGCAGCCCGGCGTGCGCGTCGCGCCAGAAGCGCTGCAGCGGGTTGTCCATCCGCAACGCGTTTCCGCCGGCGCGGTCGAAGATCTCGTCGGCGGCGCGCACCGCTCGCCACGCCGCGCGGGCCTGGTCGCGGCGGATCTGGGCGCGGGTGGCGAAGTCGATCTCCTCGCCGCGGTCGACCTTGTCCCACACTCGATCCACATTGGACAGCAGCTGCTGGCGCGCGGCGTCGATCTCCGAGGCCGAATCGCTGAGCGCGTGCAGCACGTACGGGTCGTCCTTGACGAGGGTTCCGGTCGCGCCGACACGGTTGCGCTGGTAGTCGACCCCTGCGGCCAGCACCCCTTCGCAAATGCCGATGGTGGCCGAGGTGATGCCCAGCGGGAAGATCGTCGACCACGGCATCTTGTACAGCGTCTCGGTGACGCCGTACTCCCTCGCCGCGGAGCCGTCGATGACCTTGTCCGCGTCCATCACCCGGTACGCCGGGACGAACGCGTCCTTGACCACGATGTCCTTGCTGCCGGTGCCGCGAAGGCCGACGACGTCCCAGGAACCGTCGATGATCTCGTAGTCCGAACGCGGCAGGATCACGTGCATGCTGTGCGGCGGCATCAGCGGCTGGCCGTCCTGGCCGCCGAGCATCGCGCCGAGGAAGATCCAGTCGCAGTGGTCGGTGCCCGACGAGAACTGCCAGCGGCCGTTCAGCACGAAACCGCCGTCGGCCGGAACCGCGACCCCGGCGGGCATGTACGGCGACGCCTGCCACGTGTCGGTGTCCTCGCCCAGGATTTCTTCCTGCACCTTCGGATCCGCGAAGGCCAGCTGCCACGGGTGGACGCCGACGATGCCGCCCACCCAGCCCGCCGAACCGTAGATGCTCGCGGTCTTCATGACCGTCTCGGCGAACTCGCGCGGGTGCGCCTCGTAGCCGTTGTACTTCTTGCGCTGCAGCAAACGGATGACGCCCGCCTGCTTGAGCCGCTTGGCCATGTCGTCGGGAAGGCGGCCGAGCGACTCGCCCTCGTCGGCGGCGGCCCGGAGTTCGTCGGCGATCGCCTCGATGTTGTCGAGCACTGGATTCGGCATAGGGCGCTCCTAGATCTTCGCAGTGGGTCGAGCTTGCCAACCAGGAAGCCGGATCGGACCAGGTCTCCTGATGAGTGGAACAGGGGCCTCAGTACTCGACGGCGATCTCGTCGCTGACCGGTTCCGCCTGGCACGCCAGGACGTATCCGTCGGCGAGGTCGTCTTCGGTGAGAATCTCGTTGCGCGCCAGGTTCACCTTTCCCGAGGTCAGCGCGCACACGCACGCGCTGCAGGCGCCTTCGCGACACGAGTACGGCGCGTCGACGCCTGCGGCCAGGAGGGCGTCGAGGAGTTTTTGCCCGGCATTCCAGGGCACGACGTGGTCGTCGCCGTCGAGCGAGACCGCTACAGTGCACGCGACCTCACCGGTCCCGGTCTCCGGGTCGTCGGCGAACGGATCTTGCTGCAGGGAAAGGAATCGCTCCGAGTGCACCCGGGTCCCGGGGATTCCGGCGCACACGTCCGCCGCCAGGTCCATCAACGGTTCCGGACCGCAGAGGTAGACGTCGCGGCCGGCAAACGGACGCAGCAGCACGGTCAGCAGGTTCCGGCCGGGATAGCCCTGCAGCGACTCCAGCAGGTGAATCACGGTGAAGCGATCAGGAAATTTGCTCTCGAGGGCGGCCAGTTCTCCGGCGAAGATCACCGACGCCTCGTCGCGGTTCGCGTAGATCAGCACGACGTTCCCGCTGCCGCCGAACAGGATCGACTTCGCGATGGCGATCACCGGCGTGATCCCGCTGCCGCCCGCGACCAGCACCACCGGCTGGTCCAGCGACGCGGGTGTGAAGGTCCCGGCGGGCGGGAGCACGTCGAGTTCGTCGCCGGCCGAGACGGTGTCGCACAGCCAGTTGGAACCGTGCCCGCCCCGCACGCGCTTGACGGTGAACTTCATCGCCTGGTCGCTGTGCGGCGAACTCGACAGCGAGTAGCAGCGCGCGGACCCCGTTCCGGCGTCCGGGACCCGGACGGTCAGGAACTGCCCCGCGCGGTAGCCGAACGCGGCGTCCCCGACCGGCTCCACGACGAACGAGCGCGCGTCGGCGGTCTCCTCCACGACGTCGGTCACCCGGACCCGTTTCCCGCGCGAACCCGGCGCGGCCTCGCGGCCGGTACTCGTTTCGGTGGACATCCACCCTCCTGGTCCTCGTCGCCTGATCGGGGAACGGTAGGGCCGCGCCCGGCCGCCGGACCGCGGTCGTTTCGCTGACTGGGAGGCCGGTCGCGAAAGATCTTGTCCGGCAGCGCTTCCGGCCAGGTCAGCGGTGAAATCGGCACCGGCTTCCCACCAAGCGGTTGCTCGGTCTCTGCCCCGGGCCCGGCTGTGCTTGCATCCCCGCATGCCGACCATCGACAAGATCACCCAGACCGTCGCGGAGTACGCGCGCCGGCTCGAAGCAGGCGACGCGGCCAAGATCGCCGAGCTCTACGCCGAGGACGCCACCGTCGAAGACCCCGCGGGCAGCGCCGTCCGCAAGGGCCGTGAAGCCATCGCCGCGTTCTACAGCGAACTCGACGGCCTCGCTCTCACCGCCGAACTGCTGACCGTCCGCGCGTCCGGCGACACGGCGGCCTTCCATCTGCGCGTGATCACCACGACCGAGGAGTTCGTCAGCTCGATCGAGCCGATCGACGTCATGACGTTCGACGAACGCGGCCGGATCACGAGCATGCGCGCGATCTGGAGCCCGGCCGACGTCGTGCACCAACGACGTTCCAGTCAGTGAACTGTGACCGGGTTCAAGGCCACAGCGCTTGTTAGAACCGGAACGCACCGGACTGACAGCTCCCCACCAACCCTTTCCAGGAGAGCGCGATGACTTCTCTGCAACCGGACGAGATCCGCCTGATCGAAGCGGATTCGGCGCCGTCCCGTTTCGCCCGCGGCTGGCATTGCCTGGGTCTCGTCCGCGATTTCGGCGACGGGAAACCGCATACCGTGCACGCCTTCGGCACGAAACTCGTGGTGTTCCGCGGAGAGAGCGGAAAGATCAACATTCTCGATTCCTACTGTCGGCACCTCGGCGGCGACCTGTCCCAGGGCGAGGTCAAGGGCGACGAGATCGCCTGCCCGTTCCACGACTGGCGCTGGGGCGGCGACGGCCGGTGCAAGCAGATCCCGTACAGCAAACGCGTCCCCATGCTCGCACGCACCCGGGCGTGGACCACGTCGGAACAGGACGGCTTGCTGTTCGTCTGGCACGACCCGGAAGGCAAGAAGCCGACAGACGAGGTCGCCATCCCGCGCATCGAGGGCGCGGAAAGCGACGAGTGGACCGACTGGCACTGGTACACGACCGTCGTGAACACCAACTGCCGCGAGATCATCGACAACGTCGTCGACATGGCGCATTTCTTTTATGTGCACGGATCGCTGCCGACGTACTTCAAGAACGTCTTCGAGGGCCACGTCGCGACCCAGTACATGAACGGCGACGCCCGCGACGACTACCCCGCGCCCGAGGGCCAGCCGAAAATGCTCGGCACCACTTCCGTCGCGTCGTATTACGGCCCGTCGTTCATGATCGACGACCTGACGTATCACTACGAGTTCGGCGATCACCACACGGTTCTGCTCAACTGCCACTACCCGATCACCGCGGATTCGTTCGTGCTGCAGTACGGGATCATCGTCAAGAAGTCCGCTTCGCTGCCGGAGGACGCGGCAATGGCTTCGGCGATCGCGCTCGGCGACTACATCAAGGTCGGCTTCGAGCAGGACGTCGAGATCTGGAAGAACAAGGCCCGGATCGACAACCCGCTGCTGTGCGAGGAAGACGGCCCGGTGTACCAGCTGCGCCGCTGGTACGAGCAGTTCTACGTCGACGTCGCGGACGTCCAGCCGGAGATGGTCGACCGGTTCGAGTACGAACTGGATCTCACCCGCCCGACGAAGGCGTGGCACGACGAGGTGGCCGCGAACATCGCCCGGCAGGCCAAGCCGACGGAGACCGCGCCGTGAGCGAACTCAGGACCGACAACCGCCTCGACGACGTGCCGATGCAGCCGCTGCGGTGCCAGCACTGCGCGGCGCGACTGCTGGTGCGCAAGAGCACCGTGCACCAGACGAGCCTGCAGTGGAACGCCGACGCCGTCGAAGCCTGCGCGGAACTCGGCGCGTCGCCGATGCCGGGACCGGCGCTGGCGGGATGTTCGCGGCTCAAGGAGTCCCTCGAGGCCGAAGTCGCGGCAGGACGGCTCCGGATCGTCCAGACGGTGTGACCGCACAGGTGCGCCGTGCCCGGTTCGCCCGGACACGGCGCACTTCTCTGTCCACGAGCCGGTTTACAGCCGAGCGTCGATGTGCCTACACTCCAATGTGTCAGATTCTGACAGGTAGTCTTAATCTGACACACGCAGTCTCTGGAGGTGGTGTTGCAATGGCGCACATCGAGGAAGCCCCCGCGGCGATGATCGACCGCGTCGCGTCGCTGCTGGAGTCCTTCGTGGGCGAACGGCCCCTGACGCTGGCCGAACTCGCCCGCCGCTCCCACGTGCCGCGGTCGTCGGCGCACCGGATCCTGCAGCGGCTGGTCGAACTCGGCTGGGTGGAGCGCAAGGAGTTCACCTACACGCTGGGCGTGCGGATGTTCGAACTCGGCTCGCAGTTCACCCGGCGGCGCACCGTCCCCCGCGCCGCCGTCGCGGTGATGGCCGAACTGCATCGCCGAAGCGGGCTGACCGTGTACCTGAGCATGCTGGTCGGCTCCGAGATCATGCATCTCGAACGGATCGGCTCGTGGCCGTCCGCCTCCGGGCAGTGGAGCGCGGGAGCCCGGCAGCCGGTCCCGCTGACCGCCCCCGGCCGGGCGCTGCTCGCCACCCTGTCCCCTGATCATTGGCCTGAACTGCATTTCGGCCACGCGCCCACCCAGTACTCCATCCAGTCGCGCAGCCAGCTCCTGCGAGACCTGGCCCGGGTCCGCGACCGCGGAGGTGTGGCCGTGGATGCGCAGGGCACTCATCACGGCGTGACTGTCGTGGCCGCCCCGATCACCACGATGGACGACGACGGGCACTTCGCGCTGTCTGTGTGCGGGCCGACCCGGGCGCTCGATCTGGTCTCCACGATCACCGAGGTCCGCAATGCCGCCGCTACCGTGTGGCGGGTCGCCAACGGCGTTCCTACGCTGCGGCCTCGGGCGGTGCCGGAGCTTCCGCCTGCGGTTGAGCTGCAACTGGCCAATGGCGGGCCTGCCGCTGGTTAGTCGGCCCTCGTTGCGGAGGGCCGACCAGCCCGGCCGTCAGGCGGTTTGGCCGCCGTCGATCACGAAATCCTGCCCAGTGCAGTAACTGCTCGCATCACTGGCAAGGAAAGCCACCAACGCGGCCACCTCGGCCGTCGTCCCCGGACGAGGGATTGGCTGACCTGCCACCGCTCCCCCGCCCGCGCGGGTCGTTTCGGAGATCATCTGCGTGTCGATCGCGCCCGGGCAGACACAGTTCACCCGGATACCGAACTCGCCAAGCTCCTTCGCCGCGGATTTGCTGGCACCGCGCAGTCCCCATTTCGACGCGCTGTATCCCAGCCCGCCCGCGAAGCCCATCAACGCCGCGGTCGAGGCGACATTGATGATCGAACCGCCGCGTTCTCGCATCAACGGCAGCACGGCCTGCATCCCGAGGACCGGCCCGATCAGGTTGACGCCCAAGGTTTGCGCCAGGTGCTCCTCCTCGAAACTCTCCAACGGTGCTTTGCGATAGAACCCGGCATTGTTGACGAGCACGTCGATCCGGCCGAACTCGGCGCGGACGCGTTCCATGGCGGCGGCCCAGTTCTCCTTGCTGCGCACGTCCAGTCCGACGGCTCGCCCGTCGATCTCCGCGGCGACCTTCGCGACGGCGCTCTCGTCGAGGTCGGCCAGCACGACGTCCGCGCCCAATCGGGCAGCCGTCCGGGCATGCTCCGCGCCCTGTCCTTGTGCGGCACCGGTGACGAACACGATCTTGTCCCGCAGATCCACGAGTTGGTCGGTCACGTTCCACTTCCTTCGGCTCGGGGTGCGTGGTCGCGCGAAGGTACCTTCGCCAGCGGGAAGAGCGGGGCGCATGCGTCGGCTCAGCGGACGCCTCCGGCTTCCGTTTGACCAGTGCGGCACGGCCTCGTAAGCTCGACCAAGCGTTTGCTTGCTGTCATGCCTGACGGGAGAAGACCGGCCCTTGAACGACTTTCACGGCAAGCCGGGCGTCGCGGTCGTGACCGGCGGCACCGGAGGACTCGGCGCCGCGATCTGCCGGACTCTCGCCGAGCGCGGCTGCGCGATCGCCTTCACCTACCGCAGCAACCGGGAAGCAGCGGAAAGCCTGGCAGCCGAACTCGGCGCGACGGCCGATTCTCTCGACCTCACCGACGCCGCGCGGAGCAAGGCGTACGTCGGCAGCGTGGTCGAGCGTTTCGGGGCGATCCACACCCTCGTCCACGCCGCCGGACCGCTCGTCCCGCAGCAGCATCTGTCTACAGTGGACCCTGACGAGTTCGGCGCGCGTCTCGCCGCGGAAGCCGCCGCGTTCTTCAATCTCGTCCACCCGGCACTGCCCGCGCTGCGGGCCGCCAAAGGATCGATCGTGGCGGTCACCACCGCGGCGACCAGGCGTTATCCGGTCCGCGACGGTCTGTCCGCCGGGCCCAAGGGCGCGGTCGAGGCGACCGCCCGGGCACTCGCCGCCGAGGAGGGCCGGTTCGGCGTGCGCGTCAACTGCGTCGGGCCGGGGATGTTGACCGACGGCATGGCCGCGGACCTGATGGCGCGCGGCGACCTCGACGAACGCGCTCTTGAGGCCGCGCGGCGCGCCATCCCGTTGCGCACTTTCGGCAGTGCGCGGGACATCGCGGAGGCAGTGTGTTTCCTGGCCTCGGACCGGGCCGGGTTCATCAGCGGGCAAAAGCTCGACGTGGACGGCGGATACGGCGTCTGATCTAGCCGTCCCAGACGCTGATGAACTCCTCGACCATCCCCGGCACGTCCGAGGCGTTCCCGACCAGTGCCGCGTGCATCATCCGCACCTGCAAGTCCTCCTGCCGCACCAGATAGTCGAGAAAATCCCCCGGTGTGCCGGACGCGGCCAAGCCGATCACCAGCGAACTCGGCGGGGTGTCGCCGACGATCGTCGTTCCCGGCCGCTGGTCCGCGCGGGACTTGGCGTTCCAGGCTCAGCAGCGATTGGGAGCAGAAGGACGCTTTCCTTGCCGCGCTTCGCAAAGCGTATGCCAAGGCCCGGAAGCGCACTCCTTACTATCCGGGCAGCAACACCCGCTGCGAGGCCGCCCTCGCCGAGCACCCGGCTGCGGAACGCTGGGAAGACCGGATCCTGCTCGACGTGCCCGCGGACGGCGACGTCGCTTTCACCGAGGAGTACTTCGGCCCGGTCCTGGCGGTCACTCAGCTGCCAGGAGATCCGCGGCAGTTCCTCGACCGAGCCGTCGACTTCGCGAACGAGAAACTGGCCGGGACGCTGGGCGCGAACATCGTGCTCCACCCGCGGACGAAACGGCGTCTGGGCCGCAGCTTCACCGAGGCGATCACGCGCCTGCGGTACGGCACCATCGCGATCAACGCCTGGACCGGCGTCGGCTATCTGACCGCCCGCGCCTCGTGGGGCGCGTTCCCCGGGCATGCGCTCACCGACGTCCAAAGCGGAATCGGCGTGGTGCACAACGCGCTGCTGCTCGACCACGTCGAACGGACCGTCGCGCACGGCCCGTTCCGGCCGTTCCCCAGGTCAGCCGCCACCGGGCAGCTCGCGATCTCGCCGCGCCCGCCGTGGTTCGTCACCAACCGGACGGCGCGGGTCACCGGACGCCGCCTGGCCGCCTTCGCCGGACGTCCTGGCTGGTCCAAGCTGCCCGGGATCTTCGCGTCCGCGCTGCGCGGCTAGCGTCCTGACGTGAGGATTTGCCTCTTAAATCATACGTACCACTAATGGTATGTTGCGCTCATGACGCCCGCCCACCCGAAAGGACCCCGGCCATGACTCTCGCCGGAAAGACCGTCCTGATGTCCGGCGGCAGCCGCGGCATCGGCCTGGCCATCGCGACCCGCGCGGCGCGCGACGGGGCGAACGTCGTCCTGCTGGCGAAGACCGCCGAACCGCATCCGAAGCTCGAGGGCACCGTCTACACCGCGGCGAAGGAGATCGAAACCGCCGGCGGCCAGGCGCTGCCGATCGTCGGCGACGTGCGATCGGAGGACGACGTCCTCGCCGCGGCCGAAGCGGCGGCGGCGCAGTTCGGCGGCATCGATATCGTCGTGAACAACGCGAGCGCGCTCGACCGGTCCGGCACCGAAGCGCTCTCGATGAAGCGCTACGACCTCATGCAGGACATCAACACGCGAGGCACGTTCTTGCTCAGCAAGGCGGCGATCCCGCACCTGCGCAAGGCCGCGAACGCGCACATCCTGACGCTGTCGCCGCCGCTGAACCTCTCCCCCGGGTGGATCGGCGCGCACCTGGGCTACACGCTCTCCAAATACGGGATGAGCCTCTGCACGGTCGGCCTCGCCGAGGAGCTGAAAGCGGACGGGATCGCGGCGAATTCGCTGTGGCCGCGCACCCTGATCGACACCGCCGCGGTGCGCAACATCATCGGCGGCGAGAGCCAAGCGCGTACGCCGTCAATCGTGGCCGACGCCGCGTACGCGATCCTCACCCGGCCGTCCCGCGAGTGCACCGGGAACCTCTTCATCGACGACGAGGTGCTCGCCGCCGAAGGCGTCACCGACCTGTCCGGCTATCAGCGCGGCGACGGCGAACTCGCGCTGGACATCTTCGTCGACCCGGCCTGATCCCGCATCCGGTCGAACTCCCCCGGCAGCACGGCGCCCTCGTTCATCTTGGCGAGCAGCTTGTGCAGGGAATCGTGGGAGCGCTGCGGAAGGTCGCTGAGCACGTGCTGGTCGAGGTCGGCCAGCAGCGTGTCGGCCTTGCGCAGCGTCTCCCGCCCCGCGTCGCTGAGGTCGACGACGTAGCGCCGCCGGTCCTCGGGGTCGCGGGCGCGCGCGGCGAGCCCGAGCGACTCCAGGTCGTCCAGGCTGCTGACCATGGTCGCCGGGTCGATCCGCAGGTACGAGCCCAGCGACAGCTGCGACATCGGCCCGTTGTCGGCCAGCGCCCGCAGCACGCTGTAGTGGCGGACCCGCAGGCCCAGCTCGTGCAGCCGGTCCTCGGCGAGGCGGAACACGACCTGGCCGAGCTTGACCAGGAGACAGCTCGTGTGCTCCCCGATCCCGCCCGGCGCCAACGGACCAGACATCGTTTCCCCTGCCCATCGTTAGCGGACCGTACGGTTCCCGATGATACGGGCCGGGGACCGGCGGGCGCGCGGATCGGGTGCGCCGCGCCGCGCCGGGCCCGGCAGGCGTTAATCTGGCCTGACCCGACAGCGCAAGAACACGGAACCCAGGTGAACCAGACCGGAGCACAGCCGCCAGCCGGAACGCAGGCCATCCGCCGGGCGCTCGGCATCCTGCGGCTCCTCATGGACGAGGACGGGGAGCTCACGCTGTCCGCGATCGCCCGCAAACTGGACCTCACGCCGGGCACGACGCACCGGGTCGTTCGCGCGCTGAGCTCCGACGGGCTCGTCGCGCACAACCCCCGCACCGACAGCTACCACCTCGGCCCCGGCGCCATCCTGCTCGGCCAGGCCGCCCAGCGCGTGCACGGGCTGCAGCTGGCGCTGCCGGTCATCCAGCGGATCAACGCGGACACCGGCGAATCGGTCAACATCACGATCCGCGAGGGCGCCGAGTCGGTGGTGCTGCTGCGCGCGCAGTCGACGCTCCCGTTGCGGTTCGAGCAACATCCCGGCGCGCGTTTTCCGTTGTACACCACAGCTTCCGGCAAGGCGATGCTCGCCAACTCTCTTGACGCGGAGTCCTATCTCGCGGGCCTCCCGGATCAGTTGCCCGCACTGACGTCGCACACGCTCGCCACCCGGGACGCCCTCGCGCTGGAGCTGACCGAGACGCGCTCTCGCGGGTACAGCATCGACAACGAGGAGAACGTCGCCGGGGTGCGGTGTGTCGGGGCTGGAGTCCTGGACGAACGCGGTCTTGCGCGGGCGGCTGTGGTGATCCAGGTGCCTACTGTGCGGTTGCCGGAGGATCGGGTTCCGGAGCTGGGGGCGCTCGCGGTCGAGGCGGCGAAGGAAATCGCGCCGTTCCTGCCGCCGGACCGCCTCACTCGCTAGGTCAGGTGTCAGTGAAGGGCTCCTTGAGGGAATCAGATTCCCTCAAGGAGCCCTTCACGGAACACGCCTCACTCGCTGCTGAGCCCCAACGCGCGCGCGGTCAGCGAAGCGAGATGTGCGGGCTCGCGGTCAGACAACTGCCGAATCTGCGTCCGGCAGCTGAACCCGTCCGCGTGCACCACCGTGTCCTCCGACGCCGCTCGCAACGCAGGCATCAGCTGGTGCTCCGCGACAGCGACGGAAACGTCGTAATGCCCCCGCTGAAACCCGAAGTTCCCCGCCAACCCGCAACACCCCTCCCGCAACACCTGCGTCTGCGACGACAACCGGCCGAGCAGCTGCGAATCAGCGTCATAACCGAGATCCGCGTGCTGGTGACAATGAACCTGAGTAAGCACCGGCGCCGAGGATTTCTCCAGAGCAGGCAGCTCCCTCTCCCCCAGATGCTCAGCGAACGTCCGCACACTCCGCTTCAGCAGGGCAGTCCGCGAATCCTCCGGCAGCAGCTCGGCACCGTCCTCCCGCAGGGTCGCCGTGCAGCTGGGCTCCAGGCCGATCACCGGAATCCCCTCCTGAAGCCACGGGTCGAGCGCGTCCAGCGACCGGCGCAGGACCCGGCGTGCCGTGTTCAGCTGGCCGGTGCTGTGCCAGGTCAGTCCACAGCAGACAGTCCGCTCCGGGATGACCACCTCGTGCCCCAGCGCCTCCAGCACGGCGACCGCGTCCCGGCCGACTTGCGGGTCGAAGAAGTTCGTGAAGGTGTCCGGCCACAGGACGACCTTCGACGACGACGTCACTCGTTCCCGGCGGCGGAACCACGAAGCAAAAGTCGGCGCAGCTAGCTGCGGCAGTTCGCGTTCGGCGGCGATTCCGCCCAGGCGGTTCAGTACCGGCCGGAGCGGACCCCCGGCAACGGCGTTGATCGCGCGGGCGAAAGGAGCGCCCAGCCGGAGCCATCGCGGCAGCGCGCCCATCGTGTAGTGCGACATCGGGCGAATCCGGCGTTCGTAGTGGCGGCTGAGGAATTCGGTCCGGTAAGAAGCCATGTCGACGCCGACGGGGCAATCAGACTTGCAGGCTTTGCAGCCGAGGCAGAGGTCGAGAGCGTCCCGGACCTCGGGGGAACGCCAGCCGTCCTCGATGACGTCTCCGGCGAGCATTTCGAACAGCAGGCGCGCCCGGCCGCGGGTCGAGTGTTCCTCCTTGCCGGTGGCGCGGTAGCTCGGGCACATCATCCCGCCGGACTCGGACACGCATTTGCCCACGCCCACGCATCGACGCGACGCCGCGGCCAGGTCGCCGCCGTCGGCGTGCAGGGCGAGGCGGGCGCGGGTCGGCAAGACTGGCGGGGCGATGACCGTGCGCAGGTCCGCGTCCAGCGGCGCGGGGTCGACGACTCGGCCGGGGTTCATGCCGTTCGCCGGGTCGAAGGACGCTTTGAAGTCGGCGAAGGCCCGCATGAGCCGTGGCGAGAACATCAGCGGCAACAGTTCGGCCCGGGCTTGGCCGTCGCCGTGTTCGCCCGAGAGGGAACCGCCGTGGGACACGACCAGTTCCGCGGCCTCGACCATGAACGACCGGTAGGCTTCCTTCGCTTCCGGCGCGGCCATCGGGAAATCGATCCGCACGTGGAGACAACCGTCGCCGAAGTGGCCGTAGACCACGCCTTTCCGGCCGTGTTTGTCCAGCAGCAGGTCGAATTCGCGCAGGTACGCGCCGAGCCGGTCCGGCGGGACCGCGGAGTCTTCCCAGCCCGACCACGCCTCGGATCCGTCGGCCAGCCGCGTCGCGAGACCTGCGCCTTCCTCCCGGATGCGCCAGAGTTTCCGTTGCTCAGCAGGAGCTTCCACGACCAAAGCGGTGGCGCCGACCTGCGGGGCGCGGGCGGCGACCTGGTGGGCGACAGCCACCGCCTCCGCCGCGTCGTCGCCGCCGGTTTCCAGGTACAGCCACGCGGTTCCGTCCGGCAGGGTGCTGCGGTCGCCGGGTTTCCGGGCATCCAATGCGGCGACGAGACCGGCTTCGATGCCTTCCATGGTGAGCACCGGAAGGTCGAGCAGCGAAGGGACCGCGTCGGCGGCGGCGACGCTGTTCTCGAAGCCCAGCACGGCGAGGGCGCGCGTCGCCGGGATCGGGGCCAGGTCGACTACCGCGCTCAGCATGGTCGCGCAGGTCCCCTCGGAGCCGACCAGGGCCTTGGCGACGTCGAAACCGTTCTCCGGCAACAGGTATTCGAGGTTGTATCCGGAGACCCGCCGGGGCAGTTTCGGGTAGCCGAGGCGGATGTCGGCCAGGTATTCGTCGCGCAGGTCTCGCAGGCCGCGGTACAGCGCGCCGACCGAATCCTCGCGGGCGCAGAACTCCTCCAGGTCCGCCGGTGAGGTCGGGCCGACCTCGAGGCGGGTTCCGTCGAGGAGGGCGATGTCCAGCGCGCGGACGTTGTCGACTGTCTTGCCCCACGCCACGGAATGCGAACCGCAGGCGTTGTTGCCGATCATGCCGCCGATCGTGCAGCGGCTGTGCGTCGACGGGTCCGGGCCGAAGGTGAGCCCGTGTTCGGCGGCCCGTTCGCGCAGCCGGTCGAGCACGAGACCGGGTTCGACGCGCGCGGTGCGGGCGGCGGCATCGATGTCGAGCACGCGGTTGAGATGCCGGGTGAAGTCCAGGATCACCGCGCGGTTCGCGGCCTGCCCGCCGATGCTCGTCGCCGCGCCGCGCGGGAGGACCGGCGCGCCGTGCTCCGCGCACACCTTCAGCGCGGCGACCACGTCATCGGCACTGCGCGGCCGCACGACGAGCAGCGGGATGTGCCGGTAGTTCGACGCGTCGGTGGAGTGGGTGGCGAGCGTGGCCGGGTCGCCGGCGACTTCGCCGGACACCGCCCGCGCGAGTGCTTCCTGCAGTGCCGAATGCGTACGGACTCGGGCCGGCATGGGCGTCTCCTGGGAAATCGGGGGTTCACAGCGCCGCGGTCCTCGGGCTACCGTGAAGGCTCGCCACATAGTGGATATAGCTTCCACATGTTGTCAATATCGACGTGAGGAGTGGTCTCCTTGACCGACATGCCCCGCAACGAAAGCGTGTTCACCTGGGCAGCGCCCCCGCTGAAGTTCGGTGCCGGCGCGCTCGACGAGCTGGGCGCGGAGGTGGCCGCCCGGCAGGCCAAGTCGTGCCTGATCCTCACCGACCCCGGCGTCCGCGGCACCGGCATCCCGGATCGGGCGCTCGACTCGATCCGCGCGGCCGGGGTGAAGAGCGAGATCTTCGACGGCGTCGGCGTCGAACCGACCGACGCCAGCATCGACGAGGCGGTCGCCTACGCCCGGCAGCAGGAATGGGACTGTTTCGTCGCGATCGGCGGCGGCTCGGCGATCGACACCGCCAAGGCCGTCAACCTGCTGACCACACACCCCGGCGAGCTGCTCGACTTCGTGACGCCGCCCATCGGCGCGGGCAAGGCCCCTTGGCTGCCGCTGAAGCCGCTGATCGCCGTCCCGACCACCGCGGGCACCGGTTCCGAATCGACCACGATCTGCGTCGTCGACCTGCTCGGCCTGCACCTCAAGGCCGGGGCGAGCCACCCGTCGCTGCGCCCGTCGCTGGCGGTCGTCGACCCGCGCACGACGATCAGCCTGCCCTCGGAGGTGACCGCCGCCAGTGGCATGGACGTCCTGTCGCACGCGCTGGAGAGCTACACCAGCGTCGCGTTCGACGCGAAGCCCGCGCCGGAAGAACCGATGAAGCGACCGGCTTTCTGCGGCTCCAACCCGATCAGCGACGTCTGGTGCGAGATGGCGTTGACCTTGGTGGGCAAGCACTTGCGCGCCGCTGTCCTCAATGGACGCGACCTGACCGCGCGCACCCAGATGGCGCTCGCGTCCACCTACGCCGGAACCGGTTTCGGCAACGCGGGCACGCACCTGCCGCACGCCAACGCCTACCCGATCGCCGGGGCGGTGAAGCAGTACCGCGCCGCGGGCTACCCGGAAATGCCGATGGTCCCGCACGGCCAGGCCGTGTCCGCGACCGCCGCCGAGGTGTTCCGCTGGACCTATCCCGCGTCGCCGGAACGGCATCTGCACGCCGCGCACCTGCTGTCCGGCGGGCAGACGTTCACCACCACGGACGGCGCCGACGCCCTCCCGCACGTGCTCACCGAGCTGATGGCCGACATCCAGATGCCGAGGGGACTGCACGCGTTCGGTTACGGCGACGAGGACATCGACACCCTCGTCGACGGCACGCTCAAGCAGACCCGTCAGCTGGCGGTCGTGCCCCGGCCGGTCACCCGGGCCGCGCTCGAAGACATCTTCCGCCGTTCGCTCTGACCACCGGGAGTTATCAATGGCGACAACTCCGGAGAAGAGCACCGACGTCCGCCTGGTGGTCGCGTCCAGCGTGTTCGGCACGACCGTCGAGTGGTACGACTTCTTCCTGTACGGCACCGCCGCGGGACTCGTCTTCAACAAACTGTATTTCCCCGGCTCCGATCCCCTGGTCGGCACAGTGCTGGCCTTCGCGACCTTCGCGCTCGGCTTCCTCGCCCGTCCGGTCGGCGGCTTCGTCTTCGGCCACCTCGGCGACCGGATCGGGCGCAAGAAGATCCTCGTCGCGACCATGCTCATCATGGGCACCGCGACCTGTCTCATCGGCCTGCTGCCCGACTATCAGATGATCGGACCGGCCGCGCCGATCATCCTCGTCGTCCTGCGGCTGGCCCAAGGCGTCGCCGTCGGCGGCGAATGGGGCGGCGCGGTGCTGATGGCCACCGAATACGCCCCCGCCGGGAAACGCGGCCTCTACGGCAGTTTCCCGCAAATCGGGCTGGCCATCGGGCTCACGCTGGGCACCGGCGTACTGGCCCTGCTCAACGCGATCACCAGCGACGCGGCGTTTCTCGCGTGGGGGTGGCGAATCGGCTTCCTGCTGTCCGCCGTGCTGGTCCTGGCGGGCCTGCTGATCCGGGTCAAAGTCATGGAAACCCCCGCCTTCCGCACCATGGCGGCCGAGGAGGGCACCGCCACCGTCCCGGCCGTCGAACTGGTCCGCGACCGGCTCTCCCGGCGACACCTGTTGCTGGGCATGGGCAGCCGCTTCACCGAGGGCGTGGCGTTCAACGCGTGGGCGGTCTTCGTGATCTCCTACGGCAGCGGAACGCTGAAACTGGACCGGCAGCCGCTGCTGGTCGGCGTGATGATCGCGGCCGCGGTGATGGTGGTGTTCATCCCGGTGTTCGGCAGGGTGTCGGACCGCTTAGGCCGGCGGCGGACCTTCACGACCGGAGCCGTGACGACGCTGGTGCTGGCGATCCCCGCACTGGCGGCACTGCACAGCGGCAATCCCGTGCTGATCACGCTCTCGTTGATTGCGGTGCTGGGCATCAGCTACCCGGTGATGTACGGCCCGCAAGCGGCGTTCTATGCCGAACTGTTCCCGATTTCGCGGCGGTGCACCGGGATCTCGGTCGTCTACCAGCTTTCCGGCGTCGTGGCTTCGGGACTCACCCCGCTGGTCCTCGCCTACCTCGCCGGGAAGACCGGGACGACCGGCATCCTGATCTACCTCGCGGCGACGACCGTGATCAGTGTCGTCTGCACGCTGGCGATCCGCCAGAGCGACCTGTTCGACGACGACGTGCGTGTTTCCCAGCCGGTGAAGGAGGTTCCGCGCGTCAGCTGACGGACCGCGTTCCGGGCGGCTGGCTGCCGCCCGGAACGCGCGCCGCGTTGATCAGCTCAGCGATCCGCTTCCGATCTTCGGGCCGGAGATAGAGGTAATGCCCGGCGTCGGGCAGGACCTCCACCGTCGCGTGCGGGACGAGGCCGCGGAGGTTCGCGGCCGCGGCAACCGGATCGTGGACGACGCTGCGTCCGCCGAACAGCGCCAGCACCGGCATCCGGATCGCGCGGAGTTCGGCCGCACGAGGGCAGGACTGGAGCGGGACCCGGGCACGGTAGTCCCGGATCCCGGCGACGACCGTCCGCGCGGCGGGTTGGTCAAACACGTCCTCGCCCGCCGACCAGGCCACGAAACGCCGCCAGCCGCGGTCGCGGTCCAGCACAATCGCTTTCAGCGCGCGCCATTGAGCGGCCGCCGAGAACTTCGCGCTGACGGTCGTCGGGTCGAGCAAGCACAGTGCGGCGAGCCGGTCCGGGGCGTGGATGGCCTGGTTGACCGCGTGCCAGCCGCCAGTCGACCCGCCGACCAGGAAGACGTCGCGCAGCCCGAGCCCGGCCAGAACGTCGTCGAAGCCGAGTGCGCGGTCGCGGATGTCAGCAAACGGCCTGGTCTGCACGCTTCGGCCGGCCTCGCCGAGAGTGTCGACCGCGTAGACCGGGCCGTCGAGCTCCGGAATCAGCGACGCGTAACACACCGAGGTCGACATGAGGCCCGGGAGGAGCACGATCGGGCGCTCGCCGTCTCCGAAGCGATAGACGCGGGTGGAGCCGTGCCTGCAGGCGACGTCGAAGACCTCGTCAGGCGGCGGGCATTCCCGCAGCGCCCGCTCGTACACCGGGAAATAGCGTTGCTGTGCCTCGGGATTCTTGAACTGTCCGATCTTCTTCATGCCCGGAACGCTATTTCGCGCGCCCCGGCGCGGTCTTGGACGAAAGTAAGATGGCGGCATGGCAGAGTGGTCGCTCGTCGTCCCGCGCAAGGAGATCACGACCTCCCGCGGACGGCATGTCTTCGGGAAGTCACTAGTTCCGGGCGTCCTGGACTACGCGGGCCACGAGTTCCCCCGTTCCGCCGAACAGCCTTGGCGGGTAACGCCGCTGGGCGCGATCACCATGATCCTGGACTTCGAGGCGCCCGCCCGGTCGCTGCCGCGGTCGCCGGTCCTGGGCTTGCGAGACCGCCCCTTGCTCGTCTCCCAAGCCGGGCCCGCTCGAGGAGTCACGGTCGCGCTGACCCCGCCTGCCGCGCACGCGTTGTTCGGCGTGCCGCTGCGCCTGCTGGCGAACGCGAGCGTCGCCGCCTCCGACCTCCTCGGCCGTGCCGCCGACCTGCTCGCCGAACAACTGGCGGCCGCTCCCGGCTGGAGCACGCGATTCGCCCTGCTCGACGACTTCCTGCTCCCCCGCGTGCTCTCCGGCCCCGCCCTGGCCCGCCCGGTGCGGGCCGCCTGGGACCGGCTGACGTCCGGCCCGGCGAGGGTCGAGGCCGTGGCCGCCGAAGTCGGCTGGACGCGCCAGCACCTGACCGTCCGTTTCCGCGAGCAGGTCGGTCTCTCGCCCAGCACCGCGGGACGGATCGCCCGCCTGCACCGCACGGTGGCCCAGCTCCCGGCGGCGCGGTCGTGGGCAGAGCTGGCGATCCGCTGCGGCTACGCCGATCAATCCCACCTGAATCACGATTTCCGCAGCCTTACCGGCTGTACGCCTACCGAATACGTCGTGGGATAGTTCTCCTGCATTGGAATCCGGTTGGCTACGCCTGATCAGCCGCCTCGGTGAGCTGCTCCCGAAGGGTGCTCAACGTCCGGGCCAGCAACCGCGAAACCTGCATCTGCGACAACCCGACCCGCTCCGCGATCTGGCTTTGCGTCATATTCGAGAAAAACCGCATGACGACGATCGCGCGCTCCCGCTCCGGCAGATCGCGCAACAGGGGCTTGAGCGTTTCCCGGTCCTCGAGCTTCTCGATTTCAGGATCGTCTTCGCCGAGAGTGTCGGCCAACGCGGTCGAGCCGGTGTCGTCGTGGGCCGGATAGTCGATCGACGCGGCCTGGTAAGCGTTCCCCGCGTGCAGGGCTTCGGCGACCTCGTCGAGATCGAGGTCCAGGTGGTCGGCGAGTTCGCGCGCGGTGGGCGCGCGGCCGAGGCGCTGGCCCAGTTCCGTGGCGGTCTGGCCGATCCGCAGGTGGAGTTCCTTGAGCCGGCGCGGAACCCGGACCGACCAGGTGTGGTCGCGGAAGTACCGGCGGACCTCGCCCATCACCGTCGGGACGGCGAACGCGACGAAATCCGTCCGCCGCGCCGGGTCGTAGCGGTCGACGGCGTTGATCAGGCCGATGCGCGCCACCTGCAGGAGGTCTTCGGACGGCTGGCCGCGGCGGGCGAACCGGCGGGCGATGTGCTCGGCCAGCGGCAGGTGTTCCTCGATGAGGCGGCGCCGCAGCCGGGAGTGCTCGTCGGTGTCCTCGGCGAGGTGGCTGATCTCCTCGAACAGCACGGCGCAATGCCGGTAGTCGTCGCCGCGCCGGGTGCGGGTCATGGTCGCCGCGGTCATGGAAATCCTCCTGACAGCCGAGGGGAACGTGACTCGTGTAGTGCCATGGAGCGCATCGCGTTGCCGACGCTCATCATCCTTAGTGGACAGTTCCCGGCGTCGCAAGGCGAGCGGGCGGCGGATCCGCGCGCCCGCCCGGGTCGCCACGCGGCCGGAGCGTCATGGCCGGGAGATACCCGCCGGGGAGCAAGATCAACCGGGCGGCCACCCGAATGGGGGCTCAAGTCACACCGCGCAGACGCAGGAGAGTGTCGAGTTCGGCGGAACTGCCCACGGAACGGAGAGCGGGCGGCGCGAGCTGCCCGATGCGGTGATCGTCCTCGCGCAATGCGGTGACGAACCCGAGGAGCTCCGCGGGCGGCGGCGTGACGGTGCCGCCGCCGAGATAGCGGAGCACGATGAAGTCCTCGCCGGAATGCGTTTCGACCGCGATCGCCCATCCGTGGACCTCGTCCCACAGCAACGCGAAATCGCGGCCGGGGTAGCCCGGCAGGCGGCCGTCGAGGCCTACGCACGCCGAAAGCGGCGGGCCCGGGTCGACGGCGCAGGATTCCAGGCCGGTCCGGAGCGCCCGCGCGACTTCGGCGAGGTAGCCCCGCAGCGCGGCGAGAACGGCGTGCTGATCGCCGGACGGGAGGTGCGCGATCACGGGCGCCACGCCCGAGAGCGATCAGCGTCCGGACCGCCAGCGCCCGCGCAGCGAACGGCGGTCGGTGCGGCTGAGCACGCCCGCGGTGTCGCGGGTCCAGTGGCCGCCGCGGGAATCGGTGAAGGAGAGGCCAGGGACGGCGGCCGCCGAGTACAGGTCGTCCACCGGCATGGCGTCCTCGCCGAAGGGCAGCGCGCGGACGGCGGTCGCGCCGGGCGGGATGATCGCGAACCGGGCGCGGTGCGGCTCCTCCTCGTCCGGACGGCAGACCTCCAGCGAGCAGTCGAACACCGGTGCGTCGCCGCTGTTGTGCGCGCACACGACGTAGTCCTCTTCACGCTCATGCCGGACGCCTTCGTCGAGCCACGCGGAGACCGATTGGGCCTGCTGCTCCTGCCGGACTTCCGCCTGGTCCTTCCGGTTGAGCAGCATGATCCACACATACGAGGCGAAGCCCAGCAGCGAGCCCGCGCTCCCGATCGCCGATACCCACGTCGCGGTCAGTTGTGATCCCATTTCCGGCAGGGTTCCCCGATCCGGCCCCGGCGAAACCGGATCGGGGAAAGGTTTAGACCTCCCGGCGACGGGGTAGCAAGATCGCAGCGCGGAACCCGCTCCGCGCACTGGACTTCCGTTGCCGCGGGGACGCCGGTGGTGCCGAGACACCGCCGGCGTTTCTGCTGTCCTCAATGGACCTCAGGCCTTCAGCCAGGCCGGCCGCTTGCCTTTCCGCACCGTGCGCCACTCCTCGGCGAACCTGTCCCGCAACCCGCGCGCCGCGGCCTCGTCACGGCCGTAGAGGAGACCGAAGGCGAACGTGTTCTGGTTCTCGCTGAAGCCGTCGATCGCGAAGTGCCGCAATGCTTCGCGGTCCACCACGGTGTCCTGATGCTTCCCGAGCGTGCCTTGCACTGCCTTGACGTTCTTGCGCCAGGTGCGCAACTTCTTGCCGAACACCGGCCGGACGGCGTCGGCGGCGTAACGGGCGCGCTTGGCCTTCTTCCGGACGTTGTGCAGCGCCTTCTCCAGTTCGGCGCCGCTGAGCCCCTCGGTCGCCGCAGTGGCTCGATACAGCTTGCGCGCGGTTTTGCGCATGGGCTTCCGCAACGCCTTCTTGCCCACGTGCGGGATCGTGTCGAGCAGCGCGGCGATCGACCGCAACAGAGTCGCGTATCGCTTGCCGGACAACGCGTCCATCGCGCGGGCCAGCTCCGTTTGCGAGTTTCGAGCGTACTCGCGGGTCAGATATTGCCGCAGCGGCCCGAAAAGCAGCTCCGGCGGGACCTCGTCGAGACAGGCTTCGAGGCGAGCTTGGCTTACCTCGACGTCGCGCGCGGGGGCGAGTTCGCCTCCCAGCCATTTCAGCTCCGCCGCGACCGCTTCGGCTTTCTTCTTGCCCACCAAGGATTTGAACGTCTGGAGCCCGCTTCGCAACTTCCGCGCCGCGACCCGGAGCTGGTGCACTGAATCGTCTTCCCCGACGCGGAAGCCCAAGTCAGCGCGACGCAATCGCTCGAATTGCTCGCTCAGGTACGCGGGCAGGACCTCGTTCGAGCCACGCTTGCCTTCAGCGGTGTCCCCGATCAGCCGCTCCAGTTTCGACGGCCACCAGGCGTCCTCCGCCCCGCGCTTGCGCAAGGTGCGATCGAGGCGGTCGAGCAGCTCCGGCCCGGACTCCGGCGCGAACTCGACGTCGAGCTCGCGCCAGCGGTCCAGGCGAAGTGCCTGTCCCCCAAGGAACTCTCCGGTGACGTGGTCGTCCGCCAGGGTCGCCAGCGTCCGGCCGGACGCGTCGGCCAACCGGTGCGTGAACCGGTCGGTCCGCAGCTGTGCGACCGGGCGCAGCTTGCGGTCCAGCGTGTACGCGCGGAGCAGCGTCGCGATCGGAACGGGTGTCTTCGGGTCGTCGTCGAGCGGAAACCGCAGCTCTTGGCCGGGCAATCGCAGGGACCATCCGGTGTCGCTGCTTCTTCGCAGCGCGATCCCGGCTCTGGTCAACCGGAAGTCCTTGGTGTCGTAATAGACGGTCTCCAGCGTCCGCTCGGCGGGAGATTCCTGTGTGATCCCCTTGCTCGCCAGCTGCGGCACCCGGGCCTTCAGGCTCAGTTCGTACTTGCGTCCGGACTGTGCGCTTCGCATTTCCCGCTCCTTCAGTCGTTTTCCGCCGCGCCGCCGACGCCCTCGGCGATCGCGGGCACCAAACCCTCGTCGAAGACGCTGGGCACGAGGTGGTCGAGGTCGAGGTCGTCGCCGACTGCCGCGGCCAGCGCGTGCGAGGCCGCGAGCAGCATCCGCGCGGTCACCCTCGGCGCGCCCGAGTCGAGCAGCCCGCGGAACATCCCCGGGAACACGAGGACGTTGTTGATCTGGTTGGGCAGGTCGCTGCGGCCGGTCGCGACGATCTCCGCGTGCTCGTGCGCGGCGTCCGGGTCGACCTCCGGGTCCGGATTGGCCAGTGCGAACACGATCGCCCGGTCGGCCATCCGGGCGAGGTCGTCGCCCTTGAGCAGCCCGCCGACGCTCACGCCGATGAAGACGTCCGCGTCGCGCAAGGCGTCTTGAAGGCTCCCCCGGACGGCGTCGCCGCGATTGGTGTTTTCCGCGAGCCACTGCTTCTCGCCGGTCAGGTCGCGTTCGCCCTGCAACACACCTTTGCTGTCGCAGACCACGATCCGCTCCGCACGGAAATCCGCCTTCAAGAGGAGACGGGCGATCGCGGACCCGGCCGCCCCCGCGCCGGAGATCACCACCGACGTCTCCCCCGGCGTGCGATCAGTCAGCTTCAGCGCATTGTCCAAAGCGGCCAGCACGGCTACCGCGGTCCCGTGCTGGTCGTCGTGGAAAACCGGGATGTCCAGCTCGTCGTGCAACTGCCGCTCCACGGTGAAGCACCGGGGCGCGGCGATGTCCTCCAGGTTGATCGCGCCGAAGGAGATCGCCAGATCCTTGGCGGTGCGCACGAGGTCCTCCGGTTCGCGGCTGACCGGGCAGATCGGCCAGGCGTCGACGTCGGCGAACCGCTTCAGCAGCGCGGCTTTGCCCTCCATCACCGGCAGCGCGGCGGCCGGGCCTTGGTCGCCGAGGCCGAGCAGCGCGGAACCGTCGGAAACGATCGCGACCGAATTGCTGCGCACGGTTTCGCGCGCCAGCACCGAGGGATCCTCGGCGACGCGCTTGGCCAGCTCGGCGACGCCGGGCGTGTAGTGCTCGGCGAGGTCGTCGGCGTCGTCGAGCCGCACTCGGGTGCTGACTTGGATCTTTCCGCGACTGCTCATGGGAGCCGGATACCCGGCTGCGGGGCGGAGGAATCCTGGGTCAGTCGAGGACGAGTGCTGCGTCCGGTTCGGTGACCCGGAAGCTGAAGCTCTCCTCCAGGTACAGCGTCAGCGTCTCGGCATCGTGGTGGCGGTAGCCCACCGAGAGATCCTGGCCGAGTTCCATGACGAAATCCCCGCCAGCCAAGCTCACCACAGCCGCACCGGTCAGCCCCGGGGTCCGCTTCACCCGGCCACCGCCCAGCGCCCGGCGAAGGTGGTCGAGCACGAGAAGACCGCCGTGCTCGGTGCTTTCCACAATGGAGGTGTACCCCTCAGGATTGATCGCCAGCGCGTACGGGTCCTCAATCCCGTTGCACCGCAACGTATTCACCGCATTGGCCACCACATGCGGATACCGCTCCGGATCGGTGCCCAGCGTCCCGTGGTCGTACGGGCTCGCCTCGACGATCCCGGTGATCCCCGCATCCGGCCAGCCGTGGAAGACCGCGCGGTTCTCCACCAAGCCGACCTGGGCAGCAGCCTGGTCGAGATCGTCGAACTCCAGGTCGTCGGCACCCCGCTCGGCGTCCTCCAGTTCCTTCCGCGCCACGGTGAACGGCACGCGCACCTCCACCAGCGGCAGCACCCGGCGCTGCTGCGCCAGAGTCTCGCGGGCGGCTTCCGGCGGATCGATCCGCCGGGTCCGGCCGAGTGGCGTGGCCGAGTGCGTCCAGCCGTGCGGGCCTTCGACGTCGACCATCTTGCGGGCCGCGAGGTGGGTCGCCAGCCGTTCCCGCGCCTCGTCGTCGATCTGGTTCCAGCCGTCGGCCGGGATCGGCGCGAGGTCGCGCATCAGGTGGTTCATCGTGCTCCCTTCAGGCCGCCGATGCCCAGCGAACCGTCGTCCGGCGGGGTTTTCCCGGCTTTGCGTTCCTGTTCCTCGACGTAGCGCTCCGGGTCGACGTCCCCGGTGTCGACGTCGCCCTCGTGCTCGGCCTTGAACGCGAGGAACTTCCGGCCGAGTTCCTCGCGCAGGCCCGGATCGGCGTGCTTGCGGAAGTCTGCGAGCGCGTCGTCCTCCTCCTCGGCCATGTGCTCGCTGTTGGCGGTGCGCGCTTGCCGGACCGCGGCGTGCCAGGCCGCGCTGCCCGCCGGGTGCCGCCGCGTTTCGGCGACGGCGTCCCGGATGTCGTTGTGGTCGCCGACCGCGTCGAGCGTCTCGTCCTCGGCGTCGGCGCCGCGCTGGATCAGCTCGGGGTAGAAGACCGCTTCTTCGGCTGCCGCGTGCAGGTCCAGCAGCGCGGCGAGCGGCTCCCACGCCCGCGCCAGCTCGTCCGGGCCGGCGAGGTCGTCCAGCTCCGCGAACGCCCGCCGGAACCGCTCGTGATCGTCGAGGATCAGGCTGGTGATGTCGCTCATGGCCCTCGACGTTAACCCGCCCGACGCGGTCGCGCCCATCGTGTTTGCGCGAGGCCCGTTGCGGGTAACGGGTTCCGGTGGTCTCGCATCAGGAACCGGGAGCCGAGCCGCCGGACACCACCAGCCTCGACGCTCTCCGCGCAGCAGCCCGCGATTGCCGCGGCTGCGGGCTGTACCGCGACGCCACCGCCACGGTTTTCGGCGCGGGCCCCGGGCGAGCGGACATCTTCGCCCTCGGCGAGCAGCCCGGCGACCAGGAGGACCGGCGCGGCGAACCCTTCGTCGGCCCCGCCGGGCGGCTGCTCGACCGGGCGCTCCGCGACGCGGGCCTGGAGCGCGATCGCCTCTATCTGACCAACGCGGTCAAGCACTTCAAGTTCCAGCTCCGCGGCAAACGCCGGATCCACGACAAACCGGCGCGGTCCGAGGTCGTCGCGTGCCGGCCGTGGCTGGTCGCCGAACTCCGGGCCGTCCGGCCGCGGCTCGTGCTGTTGCTGGGCGCGACGGCGGCGCAATCGGTGTACGGCAGCAGTTTCCGGCTCACCCGGCACCGCGGCGAGCAGCTGGATCCGCCGGAAGAGTTCGCCGGGATGTTCGCCTCGGCGGTCGCCACCGTGCACCCGTCCGCCGTGCTGCGCGCGCCCGACCGCGGCGCCGCCTACGACGATTTCGTCGCCGACCTGCGCGGCCTCTGACGTTTGCCCGTCCCGGCAAGGGGAATCCGGCCGCTATGAAAGCAGTGACCTGGCACGGCAAGCGGGACGTGCGAGTCGAGCACGTCCCGGACCCGAAGATCGAGCAGCCGACCGACGCCGTCGTGCGGGTGACCTCCACCGGCATCTGCGGTTCGGACCTGCACCTGTACGAGGTCCTCGGCCCGTTCATGACCGAGGGCGACATCCTCGGCCACGAGCCGATGGGGATCGTCGAGGAAGTCGGCAGCGGCGTGAGCGCGCTGAAGCCGGGCGACCGCGTAGTGGTGCCGTTCAACATATCCTGCGGGCACTGCTGGATGTGCGAACGCGGCCTGCAGTCGCAGTGCGAGACCACCCAGGTCAAGGACCAGGGCAAGGGCGCGGCGCTGCTCGGCTACACGAAGCTCTACGGCCAGGTGCCCGGCGGGCAGGCCGAGTACCTCCGCGTCCCGCAAGCGCAGTACGGGCCGATCAAGGTGCCCGACGGCCCGCCGGACGAACGGTTCGTGTACCTGTCCGATGTGGTCCCGACGGCGTGGCAAGCCGTGGCGTACGCGGACATTCCCGACGGCGGTTCCGTCGTGGTCTTCGGGCTCGGCCCGATCGGCCAGATGGCCGCGCGGGTCGCGCAGCATCAGGGCGCGGGCAAGGTGATCGGCGTCGATCTCGTGGCCGAACGACTGGCCCGGGCCCGCGCACACGGGGCGACGACGCTGGATCTGCGCGACCACCGGCGGATCGGCGACGCGATCCGCGACCTCACCGGCGGCCGCGGCGCGGATTCGGTGATCGACGCGGTCGGCATGGAAGCGCACGGCGCGCCGCTCGGGAAACTCGCGCACAACCTGGTCGCGCTACTGCCGCAGGCGGTCGGCGCCAAGGTGACCGAGAAGGCCGGGATCGACCGGCTGAGCGTGCTGTACGCGGCCATCGACAGCGTCCGGCGCGGCGGCACGATCTCGCTGTCCGGGGTGTACGGCGGGATGGCCGACCCGATCCCGATGATGGACCTGTTCGACAAGCAGATCCGGCTGCACAGCGGGCAGGCGAACGTGCGCCGGTGGATCGACGACATCCTGCCGGTGCTCACCGCGGACGGCGATCCCCTTGGCGTCGAAGGCTTCGCGACGCACAAACTCCCGCTCTCCGAGGCGCCGCGGGCGTATGAGATGTTCCAGAAGAAGCTGGACGGCGCCCAAAAGGTGCTGCTGGAGCCCGCGGCATGAAGACTCCGCTGAAAACGCTGCGGAAGGCTGTCGTGAGCCGGTCGCGGCTGCGCATCCCGGAACGCGCGTCCGACACGGAAACCGCCACACTGCGGTACTTGCTCTACGGCATCCTCCCGGCGTGGCTCGTGCCCGGGCTGCTCGACTGGTGGCAGCACCGCCGCACCCGGATCGAGGACACCGCCGGAGTCCGGGAATCGCTGATCCACCTGCTGATGATGGCCGAGGTCGGGCTGCCGATCACGCTCGCGCTGCTCTGCGAGATCAACCCGCTCGTGCTGACGATCATGGCCGCCACGATCGCCGCGCACGAGGCGACGGCGCTGTGGGACGTCAAGACGGCGGTGGAGAGCGACCGCGAGGTAAGCCGATCGAACAGCACATCCACAGTTTCCTGGAGTCGCTGCCGTTCATGGGGACCGCGGCGATCGCTTGCCTGCACTGGAAGGACGTCCGGGAGCTGCTGCACGCCGACGACCGGCGCAGCGCCTGGCGGCTGCAGCCCAAGCGCCGTCAGCTGCCGGGCGGCTATCTCGCCGGGATCGGGGCCGCGATCGCCGGGTTGATCGCGGTGCCGTACGGCGAAGAACTGTGGCGGTGCGTTCGGGCCGCCCGTTAATGGCCCGAACGCTTCTCCGCAAGCCGTTCCCGCTGCGGCACAACGACATACTTCGGGTCCTTTGTGGACTCAACTCCAGCCGCATAAACCCCGAACCGCGTGCACAGCCCCGACGCCAGATAAGCGGCCCCCGCGGCAACTCCCGCCGCGCGGTTCTTGCGGGCAGCCAACGATAACGTCGCGCCTGCCGCGGTAAGCACCTTGGCCGCCTTCAACAACCGTCCGGCCCGGCCGGTCCGGTACGGCTCCGAAGCCAAACCCAGACCGGTCTCCAGGTGGTGCTCCGCAGCCAACTCCGCGACAGCCCCGGCGATCCCGGCCCGCACCACCGGGCCATTCTCCTTCCGCGGCACCGAAATCAGCGCGATCCCGGCCCCGCTGGTCACCGCGCTGCCCGCGAACAGCACTGGCAGCGTCCCGTGCGCTTCGTGCCAAGACGGCGTCGCGGTGTCGGCGAGCAGCACCGCGGTGTACGTGCACATCGCCGGTCCGAGCACGCCCGCCCCTGCCCCGGCCAACCGGCCCAGCCGGGGGAAACGTCCGGTCATCGCCGTAAAAGCCGACACCGCGGCGAGACCGGAGAACGGCGACAGGATCCACGAACCCACCGACAGCGGCGAAGTCGGCTTGAGCACGCGCAGCATGTTCAGGAACCGCGTCGGCTTGCCGAGGTCGTGGATCAGCGCGACGACGCTGGCGATCGACCCGCCGGAAGCAGCCAGCCGACCGACCTTGGCCAGTTCCGGACGTCCGGTCGCATCAGCGAGCGCGGCCAGGGACGCCGACGCACCGGCCGCGCCGCCGAGGAACAGGTACAGCGGGACGTCCGGCTGTTTCCAGGCGGGCTCCTTGAGGATCGGCCTCCCGTAGTAGGAACGGAATTCGGCGGGCTCGACCATCGCCCGCTCGCGCCGCGGGCTCATCGCCGCCGTCCCAGGAACGACACGACCAGCGCCGCGGCCACCCCGGCGGCGGTCGTCGCGGCGCGCTTCCACATCTGCGGCAGATCACGCGTCGTCACGACCGGGTCCGGCGGGAAGCCGTAGACCTCGGGTTCGTCCAGCAGCAGGAAGAACGCGCCATCTCCGCCGACTCCGTCCTCGGGATCGTGCCCGTAGAGCCGCGCTTCCGGCACGCCGTCCTCGTGCAGCGTCGACACCCGCGCGGCGGCACGTTCGCGGAGTTCGTCCAGTTCGCCGAACTGGATGGAGTCTGTCGGGCAAGCCTTGGCGCACGCGGGTTCCATCCCGGCACCGAGTCGGTCATAGCAAAGGGTGCACTTGAACGCGCGGCCGTCGCTCTCGCGCTTTTCGATGACCCCGTACGGACACGCGGGCACGCAATAGCCGCAACCGTTGCAGATGTCCTGCTGCACCACGACCGTGTCGAATTCGGTGCGGAACAACGCGCCGGTCGGGCAGACGTCGAGGCAGGCCGCGTGCGTGCAGTGCTTGCAGACATCGCTCGACATCAGCCAGCGCACGCCCGGCTCCTCGGGCTGCTGTTCCGGCGCCCCGACCGTCGGCATGCCGAGATCCACCCCGGGCTTTTCCTGTTCGATGAACGCCACGTGCCGCCAGGTGTTCGACCCGAGGTCGCCGGTGTTGTCGTACGACAGCCCGAGCAGGTCCTGCCCGCCCGCCTCCGGGACGCCGTTCCACTCCTTGCACGCGACCTCGCACGCCTTGCACCCGATGCACACCGACGTGTCGGTGAAGAAGCCCATCCGGGCCTGGGCGCCGTATTCAGCCATGGGCTCGCCTCCGGTACTCCGCCACGAAGTCCAGCAGCGCCGGCCCGCGCGGCCGCCGTCCGGGACGGATGTCGCAGGTGGCCGCTTTGGCCTCCTGGATGTGCACGTTCGGGTCCAGCACGATCGACAGCAGGTCGTTGGCCGCGTCGCCGCGCGACAGGCCGTTCGGGCCCCAGTGGTACGGCAGCCCGACCTGGTGGACGGTGCGGCCGCGCACCTTGAGCGGCTTGACGCGGTCGGTGACCAGCACGCGGGCCTCGATGGCCGTCCGCGACGAGACGATGGTCGCCCAGCCGAGGTGTTCCAGGCCACGTTCGGCCGCCAGCGCGGGCGAAACCTCGCAGAAGAACTCCGGCTGCAGCTCGGACAGATACGGCAGCGTCCGGCTCATCCCGCCCGCCGTGTGGTGCTCGGTGAGCCGGTAGGTGGTGAACACGTACGGGTAGACCTCGCTGCGCGCCGGGTTGTACTGGTTGACCGGGCTGTCCAGCGTCTGCCGCACCGGCGAGGACTGCTGGCCGTAGAGGGCGTTGCCGACCGGGCTTTCGAAAGGCTCGTAGTGCGTGGGCAGCGGGCCGTCGGCCAGCCCGGCGGGGACGTACAGCCAGGCTTTGCCGTCGGTCTGCATGATGAACGGATCGCGGCCGCTCAGCGCGTCCTGTGCCTTCGCCCCGTCCGGCGGTTCGTAATCGGGTGCCTTGCCGGATTCGAAATCCGGGACGTCCGGGCCGGTCCACTTGGCCTCCGCCGCGTCCCAGCAGACCAGCTTTTTGCGTTCGCTCCAGGGTTTCCCGTCCGGATCCGCCGAGGCGCGGTTGTACAGGATCCGCCGGTTCGCCGGCCACGCCCAGGCCCAGCCGTTCGCGATCCAGTCCTGTTCGGAGCCCGGCTGCCGGTTCGCGGCGTGGTTGTGGCCGTCGGCGCGGACGCCGCAGTAGATCCAGCAGCCGCACGACGTCGAACCGTCGTCCTTGAGCTGGGTATACGCCGAGAGCGGGCCTTCCGGTCCGTGGCCGTTGATCTCCGCGAGCACGGATTCCGCGCTCGGGTCGGCCATCGGGCCTTCGGTCGGATAGCTCCACGCGAGGTCGCGGAGCGGGGCGTCGCGCGCGTCGCCGCCGATGCGTTCCCGGAGCAGCCTGCCCAGGTGGTAGTAGAACCACAGGTCGCTGCGGGCGTCGCCGGGCGGTTCGACCGCCTTGTGGTGCCATTGCAGCAGGCGCTGGGTGTTGGTGAAGCTGCCGTCCTTTTCGGTGTGCGCGGCGGCGGGCAGGAAGAAGACCTCGGTGCCGATCTCCTCGGTCTTCAGCTCGCCGGTCTCGATCTCCGGGCCGTTCTTCCAGAACGTCGCGCTTTCGATCAACTGCAGGTCGCGGACCACCAGCCAGTCGAGGTTGGCGAGGCCGAGCCGCTGGAACTTGCCGTTGGCCGAGCCGACCGCCGGGTTCTCGCCGACCAGGAAGTAGCCCTTGCACTCCCCCGCGATCTGTTTCTGGACGGTCGCGTACGTCCCGTGGTCGCCGGTCAGCCGCGGCAGGTAGTCGAAGCGGAAGTCGTTGTGCGGCTGGGCGTTCTCGCCCCAGTACGCCTTGAGCAGGCTCACCGTGTAGGAGCGCATGTTGCCCCAGAACCCGGTCTTGCCCGCGTCGGCTGCGACGAAACTGTCCAGGTCCAAGTGCTGGTGCGCGTGCGGCATCGGGATGTAGCCGGGCAGCAGGTTGAACAGCGTCGGGATGTCGGTCGAGCCCTGGATGCTGGCGTGCCCGCGCAGCGCGAGGATGCCGCCGCCCGGACGGCCGATGTTGCCCAGCAGCGTCTGCAGGATCGAGGCGGTGCGGATGTACTGCGCGCCGACCGTGTGGTGCGTCCAGCCGACCGAATACACCCAGGCCGTGGTGCGGTCTCGGCCGGAGTTCGCGGTGATCGCCTCGGCGATTTCGGTGAACTGCTCGACCGGCAGGCCGCAGACGTCCGCGACCGCCTCGGGCGTGTAGCGGGCGAAATGCCGTTTGAGGACTTGGAAAACGCACCTCGGGTGTTGCAGTGTCTCGTCGGTCTTGGGCTTGGTTTCGATCGCCGCGCCGCCGCTGCCGTAGGACTCGGCGCGCGCGGAACTCTGGTGCTTCTCGCCGCCGTGGTGGCCGCCCGGCTGATCCGGGTCGCGGGCGCCGGCCGCCGGGCTGGCGTCAGCGTCCTCGTACGCCCAGCTCGAGTTGTCGTACTGGCGGCTTTCCGGGTCGAAGCCGGAGAACAGGCCGTCGAGGTCCTCGGTGTCGGCGAACTGTTCGGTCAGGATCGCGGCGGCGTTCGTGTAGGCCACGACGTACTCGCGGAAGTCGAGGTCGTGCTGCAGGACGTAGTTGATCAGCCCGCCGAGGAACGCGATGTCCGACCCCGCCCGCACCGAGGCGTGGACGTGCGCGACCGCGCTCGTGCGGGTGAACCGCGGGTCGACGTGAATGATCTTCGCGCCGCGGGCCTTCGCCTCCATCACCCACTGGAACCCGACCGGATGGCATTCGGCCATGTTCGAGCCCTGGATGACGATGCAGTCGGCGTTGGCGAGGTCCTGCTGGAACGTCGTGGCGCCGCCACGACCGAAGGAGGTCCCCAGACCGGGAACCGTGGCGGAGTGTCAAATACGGGCCTGATTTTCGATCTGTATCGCGCCGAGCGCGGTGTACAGCTTCTTCATCAGGTAGTTCTCTTCGTTGTCCAGCGTCGCGCCGCCGAGGCTCGCGAAGCCGAGCGTGCGGTTGAGCTTGCGGCCCTGGTCGTCGGCGTCCTGCCACGTTTCGGCGCGCGTCTGGAGCACGTGGTCGGCGATCATGTCCATCGCCTGGTCGAGGGACAGCCGCTCCCATTCGGTGCCGTACGGCCGCCGGTAGAGGACCTCGGTCACGCGGCTCGGGCTGGTCACGAGCTGCTTGCTGGCCGACCCCTTCGGGCACAGCCTGCCCCGGGAGATCGGCGAATCCGGGTCGCCCTCGATCTGGGTGACCGCGCCGTCCTTGACGTACACCTTCTGGCCGCAGCCGACGGCGCAATACGGACAGACCGACCGGACTACCTGGTCGGCGTCCTCGGTGCGCGCGTGCCAGCGCTCCGAACCGGCCGACTTGGCCGCCGAGGCGCGCGCGGTGCGGTCGGGACCGGCCAGCTGCCGGTACACCGGCCAGCCTTCGATCCACTGCCGCATGCCCACGCTGTCACGGTAATCCGTTTTCCGGGCGCTCGCAGCACGTCCGGCGGGTCCCGTCGCCGAGCGGTTCGGTGAGCCCGGCCGCGTCGAGGTGCTCCAGCAGCGGGATCATCACCCGGCGGGTGCTGTCCAGCGCCTTTCTCGCCCGCGACACGGTGAACGGCTCGCCGAGCGCGGCCAGGACTTCCACCGCGCGCTCCGGCGCGTCCGGCGCCAGCACCACTCCGTCGGCGATCGCCCGCAACCGGCCCACGCGGACGGCGGCGGCCAATTCCCGTTTGCCCAGGCCGAGTTTCCGCAGTTCGTCCGCTTCCGGTGCGCGGAACGGGTGCTCGGCGAATCGCGCTTCGAGGACTTCGATGGCTTGGGCGACTTCGGCGGTCAGCCCGGCGCCGGGCTTGCGGACGAGACCGTCCTCGAGGATCAGCCCGTCGCTGAGGACTGCCGGAACGAGTCCCGAGTCCGGCAGCCCGAGCCGTTGCCGGAGCGCTTCGGCCGGGATCCCCGCGGCCAGCGGATGCTCACGAGTCCAGGCCGCGACCACTTCGCCGACCTCCGCTCGCGACTGGCGGAGACGGGCCGGGTCGGCGTGCCAGCCGCCGAGCCGCTCGCCCACCGCGGGCAGCCCCAGCGCACGGAAGTCCTCGTGGCGCACGAAACCCTCGCGGCGGAGGTAATCCCAGCCCGGTTCCACGGCGGTCAGCTCTTCGCCCCGGGCTCGCGCGGCGCCGCGACGCGCGAGCGACGGCGGCCGGACGTCCACCACGTCGAACCCGGCCGGGATCCGGTGCTCCCCCGGGTCTCGCAGCAGCCCCCGGTCGCCGGTCCGAAGCGGCAGCGGGTGTGCGAGCAGCAACCGGGCGGTGTCCGGTCCGAGCGGACGAATCCGGGCGGGCACCGCCGCGGAACCGAAGTGCAACACCAGATTCCGATGCAGCTCGCCGGACGGTGCGCCGCGCAACCGGACATCGACTTCCGTCGCCGGACGCCACGCGCCCGGGGTCAGCAGAACGTCGCCCCGGCCGACGGAACCCTTTGCCACGCCGCGTAAATTCACCGCGACCCGAGCCACTGCGGACACGCTTTCGCGCGGTTCGCCGAGTGCTTGCAGGCCGCGGATCTGGACCCGGTCCGCACCGAGTGTCACCTCGTCGCCGATCTGCAGGGTTCCGCCCCCGAGGGTTCCGGTGACCACCGTGCCCGCGCCCTTGATCGTGAACGCGCGGTCGATCCAGAGCCGAACGTCCGCCTCCAGATCCGGCGGCGGCAACCGGCTGGCCTGCTTGGCGAGCTGAGCTTTTAATTCTTCGAGCCCCGCGCCGGTCGTGCCGCTGACGCTGACGGCGGGCACCTCGCCGAGCGCCGTCGCCGCCATCTCCGCGAGCGCCGCCGCTGTCGCCGGGCCTGGGTCGGCACGGTCGGATTTGGTGACCGCGAGCAGGCCGTGCCGGACACCGAACGCGTCCAGCGCGGCCAGGTGTTCCGCCGACTGCGGCATCCATCCCTCGTCCGCGGCCACGACGAACAGCGCGGCCGGGACCGGGCCGACGCCCGCCAGCATGTTCGGCACGAAGCGCTGGTGCCCGGGGACGTCCACGAAGGCGAGTTCCTCGCCGCCGAGGCGGGTCCAGGCGAAGCCGAGGTCGAGGGTCAGGCCGCGGCGGCGTTCCTCGGCCCACCGGTCGGGTTCCATGCCGGTGAGGCTGCGGATCAGGGTGGATTTCCCGTGGTCGACGTGCCCGGCGGTGGCGATCACCCGCATCGGGAAACCGCCTCCCGCACCGTCGCGTCGTCCGCCGGGGAAACCGTCCGCAGGTCGAGCAGGCACCGGTCCCGCACGATCCGGCCGACGACAGCGGGCTCGCCCAGCCGCAACGCCTCCGCATACCGGGCGGGCAACGCGACCGCCGCGCTGGGCAGCTCGACACCCGGCGCGCCACCGCCACCGACGACCGCCGTCGAGTCCACCGCCTCGGCGTCCACGCCCGCCGAACGCAGCGACGCGGCCAGCGCTTCGGCGCGCTGGTGGAGATTCTCCGCGAGAAGTGCCGCCCGCACCGGTGGTTCCGGCCCGCGCAGGGTGGCTTCGAGCGCGGCGAGGGTCAGTTTGTCGACCCGCAGCGCACGAGCCGCCGGATGCCGCCGCAACCGTTTCAGGAGTTCGGCATCTCCGAAGAGCAAGCCCGCCTGCGGACCGCCTAGGAGCTTATCGCCGCTCGCGGTGACGACGTTCGCGCCGTCGGCCAGCGCGGTCGTGACGTCCGGCTCGTCCGGCAGCAACGGATGCGGCGCGAGGAGCCCAGACCCCACGTCGGCGACCACCGGCACGCCGAGCCCGGCCAGTTCGGCGACGCTCGCTGCCGAGGTGAACCCGGTGACCTGGTAGTTCGAGGGATGGATTTTGAGCACGAAGCCGGTGTCCGGACCGATGGCCGCCGCGTAATCGGCCGCCGAAGTCCGGTTGGTGGTACCGATTTCCCGCAGCCGGGCACCGGTCGAGGCGAGCAGATCCGGGATGCGGAAACCGTCGCCGATTTCGACCAGCTCGCCGCGGCTGACCACGATTTCCTTGCCTGGAGCCAACGTCAGCGCGCACAGCAGCAGGGCCGCCGCGTTGTTGTTGACCACGTGCACCGCCTCCGCACGCGGCACCGACTCCGCCAGCGCGGCCAGGGTGCCACGCCCGCGTTTCGCCCGTTCCCCGGTTTCGAGCGCGAATTCGACGTCGGTCGAACCGCCCGCCGCGACGATCGCGTCCAGCGCAGCGGCGGACAGCGGCGCGCGGCCGAGATTGGTGTGCACGAGAACGCCGGTCGCGTTGAGCACCGGCCGCAGCGACGACACCGTCGCGGGCAGCCGGGCTACCACCTCCGCGACGACCTCGCCAGGCTCGATCTCGCCCGCCCGGGCCCGCTGCTGCGCCGCCGCGACCAGCGATTTCACCAGGTCGCGGCCGAGGGTTTCGGCGGCTTTCGCGATCCTCGGCTCGCCGAGCACGGCGTCGGTGCGCGGGATCGCCCGGCGCGGGTCACCCATGGCGGAGGCGGACGGGAATCGAACCCGCCAGCGGCAGGACCTGCCGCTCAACGGTGTTGAAGACCGCGCCGGTCACCAGGCCGGATACGCCTCCCTGGGGCATTCCGCCATCCTGCCAAGACCGTCGCGCCCCCGCATCATGAGGACATGAGCGTCCGGCTGACCCAGTACGCCCACGGCGGCGGCTGCGCGTGCAAAATCCCGCCCGGAGAGCTGGAAACCATCGTCCGCGGCCTGTCCGGAGCCGCACCTTCAGACCCGCCCGGCGAGTTGCTGGTCGGCCTCGACGACGGCGACGACGCGGCGGCCGTCCGCATCGCCGGGAACGTCGCGCTGATCGCGACCACGGACTTTTTCACCCCGGTCGTCGACGATCCGTACGACTGGGGCCGGATCGCCGCCGCGAACGCGCTGTCCGACGTCTACGCGATGGGCGGCGTCCCGGTGGTCGCGGTCAATCTCCTCGGCTGGCCCCGGGAAGTGCTGCCGTTCGAGCTGGCCGCGGAGGTGCTGCGCGGCGGCCTGGACGTCTGCGCCGCGGCTGGATGCCATCTCTCCGGCGGGCACAGCGTCGACGACCCGGAGCCCAAGTACGGCCTCGCCGTCACCGGCACCGCGGATCCGGAACGCTTGCTGCGCAACGATTCGGGCAAGCCGGGCACGCCGCTGACGCTGACCAAGCCGCTGGGGATCGGCGTGCTGAACTCGCGGCACAAGGCCACCGGCGAACGGTCCGAGGAGGCGATCGCCGCGATGACCACGCTGAACCGCGCCGCGTCGGCCGCCGCGCTGGAGGCGGGCGCGGTGTGCGCGACCGACGTCACGGGCTTTGGTTTGCTCGGCCACCTGCACAAACTGGCCCGAGCGAGCGGCGTCACCGCCCGGCTGGACCCGGCGGCGGTTCCTTATTTGGCCGGTGCCCGGGAAGCTCTGCGCGACGGCTACGTCAGCGGCGGGACCCGCCGCAACCTCGACTGGGTGCGGCCGCACGCCGACCTGTCGCGGATCTCCGAGGACGAGGCCCTGCTGCTCGCCGACGCACAAACCTCCGGCGGGCTGCTGGTAGCGGGCGAACTGCCGGGCTGCCCCGTGATCGGCGAACTCGTCTCCCGCACCGACCACACCATCGTGGTGGGCTGAGGTCCCGCTTCCGCCGCCGCCCGCAGCGGTCCGTGAGGGGAACCCTGAGGGACTCTGAGTCCCTCAGGGTTACCCACGACACCCCCCCAGGTTCCCCCCGCCCCGGGGCGCCGTAGCGGCGAACGGAACAACAAA
>NZ_JBEXMH010000073.1:0-22954 GCF_040610415.1 Amycolatopsis sp. NPDC004079
GGCCAGGTCGAGGAAGACGTCGAAGTGGTTCCTGGCGGGCACGACGGTCCAAGGCGAGGCGACGGGCCAGTGCCCTCAGGGTTCCCCTCACGGACGGCGCGCCCGGGGTCAGGCGACGGTTACGCCGCCTTCGACGGAGTCGGTGGACAGCGTGAGGTCCTGCCAGGCGTCGAAGTCGTCCTGGACGCGTCGGCGTCCGGCGGTGACCAGGCGCAGCGCGTCCGAGCCGAGCAGGAGGTGCACGGGCGGGTTCTCCTCGTCCAGGAGGCTGAGGATGGCGTCGCCCGCACGGTCGGGGTCGCCGATGCCCTGTCCGGCGAGCGCCTGGCGGCGGGTCCGGATCGGGTCGAACAGGGCGTCATAGTCGGCGATGCTGCGCGGGGCGCGGACCAGCGACCGGCCCGCCCAGTCGGTCTTGAACGCGCCGGGCGCCACGGCGGTGACCCGCACGCCGAACTGCGTGACCTCTTGGGCGAGGGTGTCGGTGATGCCTTCCAGGGCGTGCTTGCTGCCCTCGTAGAACGCGAGGCCGGGGAAGGTGGTGTGCCCGCCCATCGAGGTGATGACGAAGATCTGGCCGTCGCGCCGTTCGCGCATGCCGGGCAGGACCGCCTTGATGGTCGCGACCGTACCGAAGACGTTGACCTCGAACTGGCGGCGGAGATCCTCCATCGACGACTCCTCGAAGGTGCCTTCGAGCCCGTATCCGGCGTTGGCCACGAGGACGTCGATCGGGCCCAGCTCCGCTTCGACCTCCCGCACGGTCGGCTCGATCCGGTCCGCGTCGGTGAGGTCGAGGACGAAAGCCCGGGCGCGTTCCGGTTCCAGCGCCCGGAAATCGGCCGCGTGCTGTTCGGTGCGCACGGTGCCCGCGACGCGGTGCCCGGCCGCGAGGGCTCGCTGGGCGACGGCGCGTCCGAGGCCGGTGCTGACGCCGGTGATCAGGATTGTCTTGCTCACTGCGAAGTGTCCTTTCGTGGGGCATGACTGCATAGACCCCGCAAGTGCGGCGGGGCCTGGTGATAGGGGCGAAGGTCAGGACTCGGCGATGTCTCGGGCAGGCGCGGGTTCGCGGCCCCAGCTGGCCAGCAGCCGCAAGCGTTCCTGGGACGGCGAACCGGCAGGCGCGCTGTAGACGACCATCGACTGGCCTGGATCCGCGACCGCGGTGAAGATCTCGTACTGCAGTTCCAGATCGCCGGCGACCGGGTGGCGCAGGCGTTTGAGGCCGGTGCTGCGTTCCTGGACGCGGTGTTCCGACCACCACGCCGGGAACTCCGGCGACCGCATCATGAGCTCGCCGATGAGGTTGGCGATGTGCTGATTCCGCGGCTGAGCCGCGGCGGCCAGCCGCAACCCGTGCACGTAGTCGCGGGCGACGCGTTCCCAGTCCCGCCAGACCAGCCGGGCCCGCGGATCCAGCAGCGTCCAGCGCGCCATGCTGCGTTCCCGGCGCGGCAGCTCGGCCACGTCGGGAAACAGCAAGGCCCACAACGCGTTCCCGCCGACGACCGTGAGGTTCCGGTCGCTGACGAACGCCGAAGCGAGCTCCATCGAGTCCAGCACCTGCCTCAGCGCCGGACGCAACCGGGACGAATGCTCGGCCCGGTCCGTACGCTCGGCCGTGGCGCCCGCGAGTGCGAACAGATGCCGCCGCTCGATGTCGTCGAACCGCAGCGCGTCGCAGAGGGCGTGCAGCACCTGCTCGGACGGCTGCCGGGCACGGCCTTGTTCCAGCCGGGTGTAGTACTCGGTGCTCACCCCGGCCAGCTGCGCGACCTCGCCGCGCCGCAGCCCGGCGACCCGCCGCCCGGCCCCGAACCCGGCCGGAAGCCCGATCTCGTCCGGCGTCAGCCCGGCGCGGCGGGCCCGGAGGAAATCGCCCAAGTCGTTCTTGCCCATGCTTCGAGTCTGCCTTCCGGGCGGTTGATCACCAAGGGCGTAGCTGGTCCTGCCAGTACTACTCAGCGGGCCTCGCGAGGATCACCGCGCGGGCGGCCAGGTGCAGGGCCAGCCGCTCGTCCGGACGCGACAGGTCGACGTGCAGCAACTGCTCGATCCGGCCGATCCGCGCGGAGACCGTATTCCGGTGGATCCCCAGCACCGTCGCGGTTTCCGCCAGCGAAGACTCGGCATCGAGGTAAGCCGCGAGGGTACGGATCAAATCCCCAGGCGCCGAGACCAGCGGAGCGAGCAACGCGCGCGCGGCAGGCTCGAAGGTGTCCGTCCGCGTCCACTCCAGCAGCAGCTGAGCCATCCCGAGCTGATCGACGTGCAGGAAGTGCCCGGTCTCCGGACGCGCGGCGGCGAGGCGGGCGGCGTCGGTGGCTTCGGCGACTGTCGCGGTGAGACCGTCCGCGTGCGGGCGGCCGACGCCCAGGTGCGCGTCGAGCGTGCGGCGCAGGCTACGGTGCACGGCGCGCAGCCGCGCGGACAACGCACGCACGCGTTCCGCCGTCGGTTCCTGTTCGAAGGTGACCCACCCGGTCCAGCCTTCGCCGTGTTCGACGGTGACCGCGTCGATCGATTCGGCCCGGAGAGCGCGCACGACTTCCTGCGTGCGGGAGACGGTGTCGACGTCCGCGGGCACGCCGATCCGCAGGCCGACGTGCCAGCCGCCGAGTCGCCAACCCGCGTCGGCAGCGCGGCGGCGCAGGTCGGCGCCGGGTTCGGTGTCTTGGCGCAGCACATCGCCCAGCAGGGCGGACCGGGAACGGGCGTCGCGTTCCAGCTCCAGGCGGTGGGCCAGCAGCCAGCGTTGCACGGCACCGGCCGCGACGGCCAGGGTCGCGGCGACGACGTCCGCGCGCGGAGACTTGGCGCCGGGCAGTTCGGCGGCCAGCCACACCGACGGCTGCGGCAGCACGGCGGGATGTGCGAGCAGGACGCCGTCCGGGAGAGAAATGCGTTGCGGGACTGGCTCGTGCACTCGGACGCGGGCGGCCTCGGCGAGTTCACCGGCGAGCACCTCGCCGCGGTCGTCCAGGACGGCGACGGGAGCCTCCAGCAGCCGCCGCAGGACCGTCACGATTTCTTCCGGCGGACGCAACCGCTCCCCCAGCGCCCGGTGGGCGGCGAGCACGGCGCCCGCGCGGTCGATGTCGGGGGCGGCCAGCGCGAGGCGGGCGTCCACGAGCAGATCGAGCGGGTCGGCGGACGTGACCAGCAGCGGCACCGACAGCCGTTCGGCCAGAAGCCGTGACGCGGCAAGAGGTTCGGCTCCGGGGAGCAGGACTCCGGCGGCGCGGGCGTCCGCGCAACGGCGCAGGAGAGCGTCGATCTGCCAGTCGGAACCGAGCGGGCGGACTACCACTACCAGTTCGCCGGAAGCAGGGGTGCCGGACGCGTCCAGGGCGGCTTTGACTGTCTGCAATGGACGGTCTAAACCGGACTCGCCGGAGCACACCCGGACTGGACCGGACCACGAGGGCAGAGCGAGCAGCTGGCGGAGGATCACTGTGTTACCACCGGATCGCAGTCGATTCCGTACGCGCGCGGTTCCAGCAACGGGCGGCGGCGCGGGTCGGTCCAGAACGGCGACGCGGCGAGACAGACGACGTCCACTTCCACGCCGGCGCGGATCGTGTCGCATTGCAGCGGGACGCCGGTGCGGCGGTCGAGCACCGAGAGCACGTCCGGAGTGGACGCCACCGGCAGCCCGTCTCGCAGCGCCAGCAGGTATTCGTTCTCCATTTCGAGCCGCAGCAACGCACCGTCGCGGTGGTCGGTCAGCGTCGCCGAGCCCCGGCCGAAACCCGGGTGCCCGTGCTGCCCGGGGCCGATGTGCCGCGACACTTCCAGCACCCGGCCGCGGGCGAGGACCTGGCCGTCGAGGGCGGTTTCCAGCGCGGCGAGGTCCGGGCTTTCCCCGGCGGCGAGCACGCGGGCGCCGAGGGCGAGCGCCTCGCTCGTCGTGTGGAGGACAGCGTGGTCGGCGAGTTCACCGGCCGGGATCGGCGCGAGCGCGATCGCCGCCCAGCCGCCGGAACTGGCCAAGAACGCGCGGATCCCGCTCTCGACCACCGAGGCCGCGGCGGCGGCGAGCACCACCACCCGGCCGCCGGGTTCGGCCATCGCCGCCGGAGCGACGCCGCGGCCGGTCGCGGCGACCGAGAGCTGGTCGAGTCTCGGCAGCCCGCGTCCGGACAGGTCCGCGTCCACATAGGCCAGACCCAGTTCCTGGGCGACCACCAGCGGCAGCAGACCGTTCAGGCCGCCGATCTCGATGGACATCAACGCCTGCGCGCGCTGCCCGGTCCAGCGTTCGATCGCGGCGATCGCCGAGGCGAATTCGTCGCCGCTGGGCAGCTTCTCGGCGAACGCGGCGGTCGCGCCGACGATCCCCGTCGGCACCACCAGGGTGTCCGGCGGCAGATCCGCGGCGGAGTGCACGACGGGTTCGCGGCCGGATTCGGTCAGCCGCCGCAGCAGCACCGCCGCAGTGACGGTGTCCCCGCCCCCGCCGGACCCGAGCAGCGCGACGCCGCGTTCGAGTGCCGGCACGTCCGCGGCGGTGATGCGCATGGCTGGTCAGCGTATCAGCGGAGGCTGTACCCGCCGTCCGGATACAGCGTCGAACCGGTGGTGTAAGTGCTGGTGAACAGGTACAGCACGGCATCGGCCACTTCGGACTCCCGGCCCACGCGGTGCAGCAGGGTGTCCGCGCGGTACTGCGCGAAACTCGATTCCCGCGCGGCGGCCGGACGCCCGGCCCACAGGTTCCCGTCGATCGTGCCCGGCGACACGACATTCACCCGTACCGGTGCCAGCTCCACCGCGAGCCCGCGGCCGAGCCCCTCGATCGCCGCGTTGCACGCCACGTACGCCGGAGCTGCGGCGGGCGGACGCACGCTCGCGACGCCGGACATCAGCACCACCGAAGCGTCCGGCGACAGCTTCGGCGCGGCGTGTTTCACCGCGTGGTACTGGCCCCAGAACTTGGTGACGAACGGGCTTTCCGCCTCCGCGTCGCTGAGGTCGCGCATCGGGCCGACGGTGTAGGACGCGGCGGGCGTGAACAGGTGGTCGACCCGGTCCAGCGCGCCGAAGAACTCGGCCAGCGACGCCTGGTCGGTGGTGTCCACGGCCTGCCAGGTCGCGGTCGGGCCCAGTTCCGCCGCGGCGGCCCGCAGTGTGTCGCCGGTCCGGCCGCCGAGGTGGACGAGCGCGCCGGCCGCCGTCGCGCGCCGGGCGACCTCCAGCCCGATCCCGGAACCGCCGCCGAGCACTACGACCGCCCGGCCGTCGAGCGAAGTCACGAAGCCACCTCCACGGGTACGAAATCGTGCGGCAGCCCGAACGCCGCCGGGCCGAACGTGGCCAACGCTTCCGGGGTGCGCATGAGCGGCGGTGTCGAGATCCCGACCACGGTGACGCGCTGGCCGTAGCGCAGCGTTTCGGTGGTGATCGGCTCGGCGGATTCCGCCTCCAGCACGCAGATCAGGTCAGGCACGAGGCAGCGGACGTCGCCGTCGACGAGCGCCACCAGGTTTTCGTTCTGGAAAAGGATTTCCAGCTTGCGGTCGCCCTCGAAGGACACGACGGCGGCGCGGCCGCGGGCGAATCCTTCTTCGGTGCGACGTTCCACATCGGACACTTTGCCGCGGAATAGCACGCGCAGATGCGAGTACAACGTGTCACTGAGCGCGGTCGCCAATGCGGCCATCGGATCAGCATTCTCCTCTCGCGCAAGGCGAATCGCCCGGCCGACGCTCAGCGCGAGCGACAGCGTCCGCGGCACCGCCGTGCGTTTCACGTCCGCGCCGCTCATCGAGTACTCCGCGATATGCGCGACACCGCCTAGCCGGATGGTGATCCCGCGCGCGAGCCATTCCATCCGGCGGTTGTCGGCACCGGTGTCAATCACCGTCGTTTCGCCGCGTTCTCCGGCGATCCCCATCGGCGAACCGGAGACGCCGTACACGCCGAACGTCTCCATCTGCAGTTCCGGGAACGCCCGGCCCATGCCGTCGGCGTCGACCACCGGCAGCCCGAGCCGCGCGCCGACGACCAGCGGGATCATCGAGTTGATCCCGCCGCATTCGATCGGCATCGTCGCGTCGGCCTTCGCACCGAGGCGGTTTTCCAGCGCCCGCAAGGCAAGTTCGGGCTCGGCGCCGTTCGGGAGTTTCTCGTGCACGACGGTCGGCGCGCCCATCTGCGCGGTCGGGATGACGAGCGCGTCGTCGTCCAGGTCCTCCGGGTCGAGCACGGTGACGGGCCCGTGCTCGCGGATCGCCTCACGCACCAGCAGCCGTCCGACGTACGGGTCGCCGCCGCCACCGGTGCCGAGGACGGCCGCACCGCGGGCGAGGTCTTCGAGGTGGTCTTCGGTCAACGTCCAACTCATCCCGCGACCCCGATCGGGTCCAGGTCATAGCCGAAGTACCGCGGACCGGCCAGTGCGATGCCTTCCGGAGTGTGCCAGCGCGGGTCCGCCGGAGCCGCGATCACCGTGACCCGCTGGCCGTAGCGCAGGCCTTCGGTGGTGACGGCCTCGCCGGACTCGCGGTCGAGCGTGCAGATGAGGTCCGGCACCGAAGCGCGCACCTCGCCGTCGACCTCGGCCACCAGGTGCTCGTTCTGGAAACGCAGCAGCATTTCCGTCCCGGTGTCACCGTCCATTCCGGACAACCGGGCCTCGCCGCGAGCGAACCCGGTGACAGTCCGGCGGGCGACGTCGACGACCTTGCCGCTGAACAGTGTCCGCCCGCGCAGCCGCGCCGCGACGCGATCCACCGGGTTCTCGTGCGCCTCGCGCGCCTGCCGCACGAGCGCGCCGAGTTCCGCGCACAGGGTCAGCGTGCCGGGCACCATCGACTCCCGGGCCTGCGCGCCGGACATCGCGTAGTTGCTGATCATCGCCGAGCAGCCCATGTCGATGGTCGCCGACCGGGCCAGCCGCTCCGCCCAGTGATTGTCCACAGTGTCCAGTACGCCGCGGTTGCCCTTCTCGTCCGCGATGGACATCGGGGTCGCGCGGATTCCGTACAGGGTCGGCAAAACCATCTGCAGTTCCGGGAACGCCCGGCCCATGCCGTCCGCGTCCACCAGCGGCAGGCCCAGCTGCGCCGCCGCGACGACGGGGATCAGCGAGTTCACGCCGCCAGCTTCGGCGCAGGCGATGTGCGTGAGTTCCTTGCCCAGGTAGGTGGCCAGCGTCCGGGCAGCGAGCCCGACCTGTTCGGCGGACGGCAGTTTCTCCACCATCACGGTCGGCGCGCCCATCATCGCGACCGGCAGCACCACCGCGTCGTCGGCCAATTCGGACAGTGCCGCCAGCGGCACCGAACCGTGCTCCCGGACCGCGGAACGCGCCAGCAGCCGGCCGATGTACGGGTCTCCCCCGCCGCCGGTGCCGAGGATCGCCGCGCCGCGCGCGATGTCGTCCAAGTCCTTCTCGGTGATCTCAGCCATCGTTCACTCCCCCAGCTGCAAGTCGCCGACCGCCTTGACCCGGATCCGGGTGGCGTTGCCGGGCAGGTACGGGATCGGCACCTCGTCGAAGTCGACGATGCCGACGGACGCCGGGCTCGCCCCGGCCGCCACCGCGCGGTCGACCGCTTCCTGCTTCGCCTCGTCCACCACAGCCTCGCGACGGCCGGGTTCGATCACGTACACCCGGTCGACCTCGCCGCCGATCTGCGCGATCGCCGCGCCGATCGCGTTGGCCACCGCGTAGTGGTCCGGCCGGCGCACCTCGCCGGAACCGGCCAGCTCGTCCGGCAGCAGCACCGAACCGCCGCCGACGGCGACCACCGGGAGCGGCTCGGACGACGTGCGCATCCGGTCCACGACGTCGGAAACGTCCGCCGCGATCCGGTCCAGCGCCGCCTGCACGAAGTCCCGGTCGAGGTGCGCGACCAGCGACGGGTCGCCGATCTCGGCGCGCCCGGCGGCGACCGCGATGTCCGTGGCGGTCAAGGTGTCTCCGCCGAATACGAGCGCTTTGGAGGTCAGCTCGTAGCCGACGGAATCCGGTCCGACGGTCACGCCGGACGCGTCGCCGCGCACCCGGCTGCCGCCGCCGATGCCGATCGAAAGGACGTCCGGCATCCGGAAGTTCGTGCGGATCCCGGCCACGCTCACGTCCGTGGTCGCCTCGCGCGGGAATCCCTGGCGCAGCACGCCGACATCGCTCGTGGTGCCGCCGACGTCGACCACCGCGCACGTGTCCAAACCGGACAGCACCGCCGCGCCGCGCATCGAGTTCGTCGGGCCGGACGCGAAGGTCGCCACCGGGTAGCGGCGGGCGAAATCGACGTCCATCAGCGTGCCGTCGTTCTGGCTCAGGTACAGCGGCGCGGTGATGCCCGCGCCGGTGACCGACGCGGCCAGACCGTCCACGATGTGCGCCGCCAGCTCGCGCAGCGCGGCGTTGATGACGGTCGCGTTTTCCCGCTCCAGCAAGCCGATCCGGCCGATTTCGTGGGACAGCGAGATCGCGACGTCCGGCAGCTGCGAAGCGATGATCTCCGCCGCCCGCGCCTCGAACTCCGCGTTCACCGGCGAGAACACCGACGTGATCGCGACGCTGCGAACCCCGGCCGAGCCCATGTCGTCGGCGGCCTTGCGCAGTTCGCTCTCGTCCAGTTCGGCGATGTGGCGCCCGTCGAACTCGTGGCCGCCGTGCACCAGGTAGCTGCGCCCGGACACCGCGTCGACCAGCCGCTGGGGCCAGTCCACCATCGGCGGCAGCGACGCGCCGGCGGGCAGGCTGAGCCGCACCGCCGCGGTCGGGGCCAGCCGGTGCGCCTCGACGAGCGCGTTGATGAAGTGCGTGGTGCCGATCATGACCGCCCGCACCGCGGCCGGGTCGAACGCGCGCTGCCGCTGCAGCCCGTCGATCGCGGCGACGATGCCCGAGGTGACGTCCTCGGTGGTGCTGGTCTTGATCGAGGCGAGCACCTCGCGGCCGTCCAGGAGGACCGCGTCGGTGTTGGTGCCGCCGACGTCGATGCCGATGCGCACGAAGAAATCTCCTTCCAGGTCGGGGAATCAGGCGGCCGGAGCCGGTTCGGCGTCCGCGGTGCGGGTCTTGCCGACCCCTCGGACCAGGCCGAGCTTCCCGGCGGCCACGTAAAGAACGAAAGCGACGACGAGCGAGTTGATGCTGGGCAGGCCCCAGTCCACGAACTCGCCGAACAACGCGGCGGCGATCCAGACGACGATCGTCGCGGGCACCCACAGCGGGGCGTCGGTGGGCACCGCGCCGCGGGCCCGCGCCTCCTCCAGGACGCCGCGCCACTGCTTCACCACGAAGTACTCCGCGACCATGATCCCGGCGATCGGCGGGAACGCGACCCCGAGCACGGTCAGGAAATCGGTGAACTTCGAGAGGATCCCGGCCGCGGCGAGCACGCTGCCCACCACACCGAGCACGGCGGTGACCAGGCCGCGGTGCGCCCGTTTCCCGGAGACGGTGCCGATGAAGTTCACGACGCCGAGCCCGGACGAGTACAGGTTCCAGTCGTTGATCTTCATCGTGCCCGCGATGACGATCAGCAGCCCGACCCAGCCGACCGACGACGTGACGATCGTGGTGATCTGCGCCGTGCCGACCGCGTGCGCGAGCAGCACGCCGGCCAGGCCGATCACGTACTCGCCGAGCGTGACGCCGACGAGCGTCTGCTTGACGACGTCGCCGGTGGTGCGGTTGAACCGGGTCATGTCCGGCGTGATCACCGCGCCGACGATGAACCCGCCCGCGACCAGCGTCGTGCCCTGCAGCAGGCTCAGGTGCGGGCCGGGCGGAGCGGACGCGACGAGCGCGCCGAGGTCGTGCCGGGTCAGTTCGGAGACCACCGACCAGCCGACCAGGATCAGGAACGCGGGCACCATCAGGTACGCCGTCCACGCCATCGAGTGGAAGCCGCGGACCACGATCGCGGTCACCACCAGGCCGAACACCAGTGCCCAGCCCCATTCCGGCAGGCCGCCGACCAGCGCGGCGAGGCCTTGCGCGGACACCGCGGACTGGATGCCGAACCAGCCGATCAGGCTGATCCCGATGGCCAGCCCGATGAGCGCGGAGCCGCCGCGGCCGAAGCCGGTCCAGCGCGCGATCATCGAGGTGGTCAGGCCCTCGCGGACGCCGATCACGCCGACGAGGATCGTGATCAGTTCGAGGATGACCGAGCCGAGCGTGAACGCCAGCACGGCGTCCCAGAAGCTCATCCCGAAGCCGATCGTGGCGCCGAGCAGGAACTGCGACAGCGCGGAGACCTGGCCGAACCGCTGCACAGCGACCGACCACCACGAATAACGGGCGGAATCGGGCACCCTGGTCAGCGCGTAGTCGTCGACACCGACAGCCGAGGCCATGGCGACCTCCTCATCCTGGAGGGGAACGGTTCCCAGCACCGTAAGCAGCGGCTCCGGCGAGGTCACCGTGCGATCCGCACAGTCTGACTAGCCGACCTGTGCGAATCGCACCCTTACCCGACCAAGGCGTGGACAGCCTCGTACGAGAACGCCGCCGCGCCGACTCCCGCCGCGATGCTGACCACGACATTCGCCGCCGCGGCGAAGTACGACTGGCGCTCGACCAGCCGGACGGTTTCGTAGCTGAAGGTGCTGTACGTCGTCAGCGCGCCGCAGAATCCGGTGCCGAGCAGCGAGTAGACCGCCGCGGGCAGCGCGGTCCCGGCACCGGCGAGGCCGCCAAGCAGGACGCAGCCGACCAGGTTGACGGTGAACGTGCCCCACGGGAACAGGCTCTGGTGCCGGGACTGGACGGCCCGGTCGGTCAGGTACCGCATCGGCGCTCCGACCGCGGCGCCGAGGAAAACGAGGAGGACGGTCATCGGACAGCCACCTCCGCCGGGACGAGCTTGCGGGTGATCGCGTGTCCCAGCATGACGGCGAGCAGCGCGGCGGCGAGTGTCCCGCCGAGGTAGCCGAAGGCGAGCGGCACAGTGTCCGGCTGAAGGAGGTTGCGCGCTTCGACCGCGTACGTGGAGAAGGTGGTGAAGCCGCCGAGGATGCCGACGCCGAGGAACGGCCGCACCAGCCGGTGCGCCGACCACGCCTCGGTGACCAGCACCATCAGCACGCCGATGAGGAAACAGCCGGCGACGTTCGTCCAGAAGGTCGCCCACGGGAAGCCGCCGGTCCCGGCGGGAAGGGCCTGCGCGAGGCCGTAGCGGGCCAGTGCGCCGAGCCCGCCGCCGAGCGCGATCACACCGAGCACCGACGCGTGGTGCCGGACGAGTTCGCGTTCCTGCACTGGATCCCGGAGATCGACGTCAGGGTCGAGAGGTTCTTCAGGCACAGTCTTCTCCTACTCCACGGACACACGGTTCGCCGTTCGAGTAGGGACTGTTGGCGGTCTCGACCGCGGTTGTCCGGGAGATTCCCGGAGCGGCGAGCCCCACCGCCGCGCGTACGCGAGCCTACCTGATCAGTTCCCCGCCTCCCGCAACGCGGTCAGCGCCGGACCGAACATAGTGGACTTGATCGCGGCGAGCGTGCCTCGGTCCTTGCCCGCCAGCGGCGCGACCCGTTCGATCGCCGCCGCCCGCAGGTCCTCCAGCGAGGCGGTCCCGTCGACCAGGCCGAGCGCTTTCGCTCGCGGACCGCCGAAGCGGCTCCCGGTGGTCATCGACGCGATCGCGGCGGCCGGGGTGAGCTTCCCCTGGACGAGCGCGGCCATGCCCGGGGTGAACGGGAGGTTGATGTCGGCTTCGGGGAAGCAGAAGTAGCCGCGGTCCTCGCGCATGAGGCGGAAATCGTGGGCCATCGCGAGCATCGCGCCGCCGCCGAAGGCGTGCCCGTTGACCGCGGCGATCGTCGGGACCGGCAGCGCGAGCACGCGGGCGAGGAGTTCGTGGATGCTCGTGACGTATTTGCCGGCGTCGTCGGGGTGGCTGGTGAGCCAGTCGAGGTCGAGGCCGTTGGAGTAGTGCTTGCCGCTGCCGACGGTGACGAGCGCGGCGGGTTCCTTGCCCGCGGTGACGGTGTCGAGGTGAGTGTGGACTTCTTCCAGCCACGTTGGGGCGAAACGGTTTTCGTCGGCGCCGAAGTCGAGCACGTGGACGGCGCCAGCGGTGGCGAGGGTGGGCATTTCAGTCCTTTCTGGACTTTTCCGGGGGTTCCAGGGCGAGGATGGCGCGGACCGCCGCTGCTAGCCGCGCACGACTTTCCGCACTGGCGGGTCCGGTGGCGAGTTCGCGGCGAAGCAATGCGGTCGGGAGGTCCACGACGCAGGCGGTGATGACCTCCACGGCTGGTCCGTCGCCGCGGTTCCAGAGCTGACGGGCCAGGCGGACCAGGAGGCGGACGAGGCGTTTGTCCAAGGCGTGCAACGCTTCCGCTACGTCGTCGGGAAGCTGCGGACCCAGTACGCGCTTCGACGGGACAGCGATCATCATCCGCGCGGCGTCCGGACGCGCGTCGGCCACTACGGCGGAAGTGCCGGCTGCCGCGACCACCGCTTCAACCGGGTCGGCGGCTTCGTCGACCAGCCGTTCTTGCTCGTCGAGGAAGAAAGTGGCGGCGCGGAGCCAAGTCTGGCCGACGAGGGCGGGGAGGTTGGCGAAGGCGTGGTAGATCGTGCTGTTCGGGACGCCTGCCTCCTGCGCGAGCCGCCGGACGGTGAGCGCCTCGGGGCCGATGTCGGCGATGAGCCGCTCGGCGACGTCGAGGATCAGCTCGGGGTCGTGGATCCGGGGGCGGGGCATGTCGGCGATAGTAATGGAGCAGGTGCTCCAAAACCAGGGTGGGGTGATGCGCGACTCGGGGGTCGTGAGTGTTCACCACCGGAAACCTTGTCCGGTGAAGAGGAAGCAGCCCCGCGCGCGTCCCGAACGACCCTCGGCCGTTCGCCGAGCAGGGCGTGATTTCCCGCCGCGCTCACGGAAGCCGAACCGCCTTTCCGCCGCCCGCGCCTCACCGGGTGCGGGTGCGGGGTTCAGTCCGCGACGTACAGGCAATCCCGCCCGTCGCGGGCGGTGGCGTCCGGGTCGTCCAGCCAGCGGCCGCCGTCGGCCAGGTAGCGGAAGCGCAGCCGGGCGCCCGGCGGGACCTCCACCGCGGCCGAGCGCGTGCCGTTCGAGCGTTTGCGGAGTTCGTGGCGGCCGGGCTGCCAGTCGTTGAAGTCGCCGACCACGCTCACCGGGCCGGGCGGGGTGTCGAGCGGCAGGACGAACGTCACCCGCCGGGCCTCCGAGCCGGCGCTCCGGCTGGTCTTGATCACGGCGTTTCCCTTTCCCGTTCCGGCGAATCGGTCCTTCTGAATCGTTTCACGACCGACGCCGGAAACCCGGACGCGACGGGTGCCGCGTCCGGGTGAAACCGGGGTCAGGTGGTGGAAACGTCGTCCAGCTGCTCGGCCGCCGGGCGAACCGGGAACAGGTCGCCGCCGGGCGGGGCCGGGATGTGGGCGACCGCGGCCCGGGCCTTCCAGTCGCCCGCGTCAGCGGCGGCGTGCACGCTGTCGAGGGCGGCGTACTGGATGAAATGGATGTCCGGCAACGGCCACGGCGCGGCGCCGGTCGCCGCCGGGAGCAGGTGGTCGACGGCGGCGAAAATGCTGCCGCCGTTGGGGTTCCGGTACGACCACAGGTCGACGCCCAGGTGCTTGCCCAGCTGCGCGAGGCGAGTCAGGGCGACCAGGTTGAACGTGTGGTAGTGGTACGTCCGGGTGCGGGTCGACTCCTCGGGCTGGCCGCCGTCCGCGGCGATCTGGTGGTCGATCCGGGCTTTGCCGGAGTCGCGGACGATCCGGCGGGCGAGGTCGCGCTGCCCGACGTAGCTCGCGGTCGCCGCGGTGAGCAGGTCGTAGAACGTGCCGTGGTTATTGGTCGCCTTGGCCTCGTCGGTACCGTTCTTGCTGGTGCGCAACCAGGTCAGGAAGTCCGCCGACCAGCCGCGGAACGCCTTGCCGTCGGCCTTCGTCCAGCCGGGCGCGCCCGCCTCCAGGATCCGGGCGGCGTCGAGGACCTGCGTGAAGGTGTAAGAGAACTCGATGATGCCGATCCCCCGCCCGTCGGTCTTGCACGGGATGCCCTGCGCGAAGTTCAGGTTCGGGTTCATTTTCGTTGCCGCGTCGAGGAACCAGGTGCGCAGGTCGAGCGCGGCGCGCTGGGCGTACTCGGCCTTGCCGGTGTAGTACCAGGCGAGCGAGAGCTGGTAGATCGAGTTGAACGCGACGAGCCGCTCGGCCTTGTCCGGCACGTTCTTCATCTCGGGGTTGACCTGGCCGTCGCGGTCGACGTACGGGCAGCCCTGGGGGTTCTCCGGCGTTTTCGGCTGGCTGGGCCAGTAGTACGGGGCGAGGCTCAGGTAGTCGTGCTTGTCGCCGCTCGGCGGGACGCGCTCTTTGTCGACGACCGTCCACGGACCCTTGGCCAGCGCGTCGTCGGCCTGCTTCAGCAGATTGGACAGCGACGTGCGCAGCGTCGGATTCCCGGCCATCAGGCCGATTTTGTTGCCTGCCAGGTGCAGGCCGTCGAGCACCACCGGGTCCGGCACGCAGACGAACGAACACGACCTCGGCGCGGGCGCGGCGGTCGCCGCCCCGGCGGTGGTCGCGAGCAGCCCCGCGACCGTCGCGAGAACCGCCGCGAGACGACGCGGACGGGAAGACCGGAAAGGAGGCAGCACCGCAACTCCGTTCAAGGATATGAATACTCCACAGATATGTGAACTGAGATTGAATAGCCGAACGCGCGGGGCCGCGTCAAGGGGACGTCAGGCGGAGCGGCCGCGCCGAACCGGGTTCCGGAGCGTGCCGATGCCCTCGATCATGATGGTGACCTCGTCGTCTTCCTCGAGCGTGACGTCCGGGCCGGGGACGGCTGATGTACCGGTGGCCAGGACGGCGCCGCGCGGGAAAACGTCGCCGCGATAGAGCCACGACACCAGATCCGCGAGCCTGCGATGGAGCCGTGCGGTGGACGTCTCCCCTGCCCAGCGCAATTCTCCGGCACGATGGATCGCCACGGTGATGCCGAGCGCGTACGGGTCCGGGATGTCTTTCGCGGGCACGATCCACGGGCCGGCCGCGCAGGAGCCGCGGTACATCTTGGCCTGCGGCAGGTACAGCGGGTTCTCGCCTTCGATGCTGCGCGAACTCACGTCGTTGACGATCGTGTAGCCGACGATCTCCCCGTTCGCGTTGCACACCAACGCCAATTCGGGTTCTGGCACGTCCCAAGCGGAATCTTCCCGGACGCCGATCGGTTCGCCGGGGCCGCGCACACGATGTCCGACGCTCTTGAAGAACAGCTCCGGTCGCTCCGCCTCGTAGACCCGCGCGTAGACGTCGGCGTCGCCGCTCTCCTCCATCCGCGCCTCGCGCGACACCTCGTAGGTGACTCCGGCGGCCCACACCTCGGTGTCGTCGTCGACCGGCGCTCGCTGCTCGCCCGGTTCGCCTGGCGTCAGCCCGATCGCCAGCGCTTCGGCGAAGTCTTCGGCGGACAGGGCGAGCAGGGAGCCGAGTGTGGTGCCGGGCGGGAGCGTGCCGGTGGATTCGCCGTCGGTGACCTGCCAGCCCGCGGCGGTCTTCACGAGGCGGCGCATCAGTGCGAGTCCCTGGGGACGGCGGAACCGCGAGTGCCGTGCAGGAAATCGAAGTCCGCGCCGAGGTGGGCCTGGGTGACGTGCTCGCGGTAGAGCCAGCTGTAGCCGCTGCGGTACGGGCTTTCCGGCGAAGTCCACGCCGCGCGGCGGGCAGCGAGTTCGTCGTCGGGCACGTGCAGGGTCAGCCGGCGCGCCGGGGTGTCGAGCGTGATCCGGTCGCCGGTGCGGACGAGCGCGAGCGGGCCGCCGACCGCCGATTCCGGGCTCACGTGCAGCACGACCGTGCCGTAGCCGGTGCCGGACATCCGGCCGTCGCAGATCCGGACCACGTCGGTGATCCCCTGGTCGAGCAGCTTCTTCGGGACCGGGACGTTCGCCACCTCCGGCATGCCCGGGTAGCCCTTGGGGCCCGCGCCGCGGATCACGAGGATCGTGTCGGAGGTGACTGGCAGTTGCGGATCATCGGCGATCCGGTGGTAGTCCTCCGCGGTGTCGAAGACGAGCGCCGGGCCGGTGTGCGCGAGCAGTTCCGGGGACGCGGCGGATTGCTTGATGACCGCGCCTTCCGGGGCGAGATTTCCGGTGAGCACAGCGGTTCCGGTGCCGGGCGGTTGGAACGGCGCCTCGACTGTGGTGATGACCTCGTCGTTCCAGCACTCCGCGGTTTCCCGGGGTTTGCCGGTGACCATGCGGACGTCGGCGCGGAGGAGCCCGGCTTCGGTGAGCCTGCTGAGCACCACCGGAATTCCTCCCGCGTAACAGAAATCCTCCATGAGGAATCGCCCGGACGGCATCAGGTTCACCAGCGTGGGGACCGCACGGCCCAGTTCGTCGAAGTCGCTCATCTCGAGCGGGACGCCGACGCGCCCGGCCAGCGCGAGAAGGTGCACGATCGCGTTGGTGGACCCGCCGATCGCCACGTTGACGCGGATCGCGTTCTCGAACGCCGCGCGGGTCAGGATTTCCGCCGGCCGCAGATCCTCCTCCACCATCGCGACGATGCGCTGCCCGGCCGCCTGCGCGGTCTCGAAGCGACGTGCGTCGACCGCGGGCCAGGTCGCCGAACCGGGCAACTGCATGCCGAGCGCTTCGGCGAGACAGGCCATCGTCGAGGCGGTGCCCATGGTCATGCAGTGGCCGTTCGAGCGGGCCATGCAGCCTTCGGCGAAGAAGCACTCCTCCTCGGTCATCCGGCCGGCTTTGCGCTCTTCCTCGAACTTCCAGACGTGCGTGCCCGAGCCGACGTCACTGCCGCGGAACTTGCCGTTGAGCATCGGGCCGCCGGTGACCATCACCGCGGGCAGGTCGACGCTCGCCGCGCCCATCAGCATCGCCGGGGTCGTCTTGTCGCAGCCGGAGAGGAGGACGACGCCGTCGAGCGGGTTGGCGCGGATCAGCTCCTCGACCTCCATCGCCATCAGATTGCGGTAGAGCATCGCGGTCGGCCGCATGAGCGTCTCGCCGGTCGCCATCGTGGGGAACGCGAGCGGAAAGCCGCCCGCTTGCCAGACCCCGCGCTTGACCGCCTCGGCCACGCGGTCGAGATGAACGTTGCACGGCGCGAGTTCGGACGCGCTCACCGCGATCCCGATCACCGGCCGGCCGTCGAACACCTCCGGGCCGAAGCCCTGGGACCGCATCCAGGACCGATGGATCATCCCCGCCCGGCCGGACGCCCCGAACCACGCCGCACTGCGCACGCCGGCTCCCTTCGCTGGAGCCCTCCTCGATACCCGATCGGGGGGATTCTGGCAATCGACTGAGAATTCCCGCGAACCGGACACTTCGCGGGGGCGCCGGGCGTTGGAGGGGGTGACAGATGTCGCCGGACAACGCGAGGTGTGCGATGAGCCTGATCGGGACCCTGGTCGGGTACGTCCTGACCGTGTTCATCGTGGTGCTGATAGTGCGGATGGTGCTGGACTGGACCCGAGTGGTCGCTACCGGCCCGGCGTGGCTCGGGCAGGCACGCCGGATCACCCACCGCGCGACCGAACCGGTGATCGCTCCGGTGCGCCGGGTACTGCCGCCGATCCGGGCTGGCGGAGTCGGTATCGACCTGGCGTTCACGGTGGTTTTCGTGGCGGCGTTGGTGGTGCGGTCTGTGGCGTTCGCGTTGTGAGGTTTGGGGTCGGGGTGTCAGCCGTGCGGTCGGTTGTTAGCGGTTTGCTCGGGTTGTGAGCAATGCGGTCGCGTTCTGAGAGCGCGTCCGCGCTGTGTGCCATTCGCTCGTGTCCCAAGGAAGACGCTCGCATTTTGAGCAGGGCGCGTACCGTGAGAACTCCCGGGTCCGTGGGTATGTCCACAGTGGAGCGACAGGGGTACTGCGGACATCAACAGCACCCGCGCCCAGACGTCCGGTCACAGCCAGGCAGGGGAGAACGGCTCTGCGGCGATCCCGGATCTACCTCCAGCAGGTCAGGGGTGGTGGCTACGCACAGTGGCAGGCGTCGAAGAGATCATCAAAGGTGTCAAGGCCGCCGCAGCCATGATCGCGGCAGGCCGATCGCGGCTCACGAGCGCGAGACAATCCACCGAAGACGCCAGCCAAATCCTCGCGCAGGCGACACAGGGCGCGACCGCGCACGAGGTCGCGCGGGCGGCAGGCCCGTTCGCCGAAACCATGAACGGCATCGCCGCGACGGAACAACTGCTCGACCGGGTATCCGCGCACCTGGACAGGTACATCGAGGATATCCGCGGCGGGGGCGAACCGGACGAAGCCAGCGGCAGCCCGCCCAGTGACCAGAAAGCCGAGTCGGAAGACCCGGTAGAGAAGGCGCGGCAAGAGCTTCCGCCGCCGGTCACGCGCGGTCGCGGGGTGAAAACACACGGCCGGTTGCTCACGGACGACGGAGGCTCGCAAGCTGTCACCAGCGGCCGGGACGAATGGACAGACCGGGTGAACCAGGTCGTGAAGGAAGCCGGTTGCCCGTACACGCCGATGACCGCTTCAGCCGACGTTGAGCTCAAGGTCGCGGCCCGGATGCGCGATACCGGGATCCGGCACGCCACCGTGGTCATCAACAACCAGCCGTGCACCGGTCGGGCGAGCTGCGATGATCTGATCGGCGTGGTGCTGTCGGAAGGCAGCTCGCTCACGGTCCACGGAACCGGCGGATTCAAGAAGACGTACAAAGGAGGCAAACGGTGGGAGTGACGTTCGACGCGTACTACGACCCGGAGCACCGGGAACCGGTCGCGCTGAGCACATCGGCTGAGGCGGACGAACTGCTGGACCGGATGGTGGCCGAGGCGGAGTCGCCGGACGTCAACGTCGGCGTGGTCGCCCAACTCGACCGCGAGGACGAGACAGGTTGGGTGTCGACCTTGCAGTTCGGGGTGCGCGCAGCCGCCACGACGTGTGGGTTCGTCATCCATATGACCAAGGGCAAGCCGACCGTCATCAGCGACAACGGCGGAACCTCGCCGGTCATGATCGACTACGACTACCAATCCCACCCACGCGAGATTCCGCAGAACGCAGAGATCACCTGGCCAACCGTGCGCCAAGCGGTCCACGACCACGTGGCTTCCAGCGGCGCACGGCCCAGCATGATCACGTGGCGTGAGCCGTAGGGTCTTTTCGCTCGACAGCGGGCATCTTCTCGGCCACCCACCGGCGTACTTCGTCTGGGTGCTGGCCAGCAGGAACGGAGTGCAGTTCCAGCAGCAACTCCATGCGGACAGGGTTCGGAATGTCCCTGCGCCCGGGAAATAGCTCGATTTTGCCGCCTGGATTTAGGTTGCTGTCACTCCGCGAGAGGAACTGTTGGCGGCGGATCGCCAAAGGTCCGTCCCGCCGTCCACAACGGCTGGCCACTGGCGCCGGATGAATGACTGTCCTTGTCTCATACGCGGCCCGAGATGCGGTAGTACACGTCGATGCGTGGCGCGCCGTCCTGGAGCGGCGCAGTGACTTTGCACCCCGACCCGTGAAACTCTGCGGTGTATTCCCAACGCGGTGCACGACTAGCGTGATCTTGCCGCTCGACCAAGTCACCTGCTCAGGATTCCCGTCGAAGCCGCGACGGATCGTCAGTTAGTCGTCCATGTGGAACGGTTCGCCCAGTGGGAGCCGTGGCCGACGAACACTGGACCAGGCGGATCAACCCAGTCTGCTTCGCGGCCACGGACGACCCTCCGCGGTCGTCTTCGTTTCCCGCTCTCCCCCAGTTGGTTGATCAGCACGTCCACGACCTGGTGAGCGACACCGCGACGCTCCCCGTTCGAAAACCCCGTCATCCCACCAATAAAGGACAAGATTGCGGGCAAAGCTCACCCCGCACGCGAGGTATGCGATCACGCACGCCCACGCGATGTAGACGTTCACGCCGCGTCCGCGACGACGCTGCCGTTCAGGCCCGCAGCGACCGCCTCGGCGAGACTGCCGCACAGGTCTTCCCCGTCCGGGCCGTTCGCCAGCGGTCGCCGCGAACTGGTTCCGGGCTGTGCCGCGGCGTTGATCGTCTGCTTCGCGGTGACCGTCTCGCCCGGTCATCTGGTTGCGAGGTGACCGGATCAGCGGGAGTCGAGCCGGATTTCCCCGGCGCTGGAATTCACCTCGATGCGGTGGGCGCCGGTCGGCCGGTCCGGGAGGGTGCCGCTCCGTTCGCCGACCGAGGTTTTCGCCGATACCGCGTAGTCCCTGCCCGGGACGGTGAGGGAAACGGCGCCCACGTCGGTCCTGATGGTGGCGTCGGCTGCGGCGCTCAGGGTGATGTCTACTTCGCCGACGGAGGTCACGGCCTTGACTGGCCCGGCGGCGTCCTGGACGGCGACCCGGCCCGCGGACATCGTCAGGTCCAGCGAGCTGATCTTGCCCGCTTCGAATTCGCCAGCTCCCATCTTTCCGGTCACTGCCACGCGATCGGGCAAGGTGACGGTGTAGGAGACTACGCACTGGGTTCCGCAGGTTCCGTCGAGTTCGAGCGACGTCCTGGTCAAGCGATGCCACACGCCCTCCGGTTTCGCGCCCTGGTAACGGATCTCGCGCTCGACAGTGATCGAGTCGCGGGCACCGCCGGAACGCAGCCGCACGTAACCGGCGGGGCTGTCGATCTTGATCGCCGCCGCCGAACCGGTGAGCGTCGACGTGTCCTTCACGGTGTTCTGCCAAACCCCGACGGAGACGCCGTCAGCTCCGTCCTGCTGCACGGGGAGCTGGCACGCCGAGACGCTCGCCGCCAGGACACCAGCCGCGACCAACCGACCACTTCGCACGTTTCTCGTCCTCTTCTCGTTCAAGCCGGACTTTCACGTTATGGCCATGATCAGCTTTCGGGCATCAGGGATGACCCGGACATAGACCGGGGATTTCTGCTGGAACGCCGAATTCCCGGAAGGTCGTTGCGGCACTTGCAACGGAACGCGCCCCAGGCTGTTCCATCGTCGAATGCGGGGCGTTCAGGCCGGACGGACGGCGCGGTCGGGTGCTGAGCGTCAGGGCTTTCCGGCGGTGACCGGGGCAGGTTCGTCGTCGGGGCGGCGGCGGGCGGTCCAGGAGTCGTAGCCGCGCAGGAGGAAGCGGTGGGCGGGGCGTTCGACCAGGCGCGTGAGGGCCCAGCCCAGGAGGACGCCGGCGGTGATCATCCCGGCGGTTTGCAGCAGCGGGTCGAGGCCGAGGCCGGACAGCCAGTGCAGCACGAGGTAGCCGATGGCCTGGTGGATCAGGAAGACGCCGTAGGAGACGCCGGCGAACCAGGTGATCGCGCGCTGGGCGAACGGCGGGAGGAAGCGGTTCCAGTCCGGGCCCGCCGCGGCGAGCGAGATGACCGCGATGCCGATCGCGATGCCGATCGTCGAGCCCCATTCGACGTGGATTCCGGTGGGGGTGACGGTCGCGCCGTGCAGGGCGTGCGCGGCGACGCAGAGGACTTCCAGCAGCACGAATTCCGTCGTGGACACGCGTTTCGTCGTCCAGAGCCACACCGCGATGCCCGCGACGAAGAGGTGCCAGCGGTGGAAGCCGAAGCCGTCGACGATGACGCGGTACCACTCGGGCGGGCCCGCGATGCGCAGCGGCCATTGCGCGAGCGGGACGAGCAGGGCGGCCCACATGACGACGCGGAACTTGCGGCCGTGGCCCCAACTGCTCCGGAAGAGCAGCGCGGCGACGGTGAACGCCATGAGCTGGAGGGGAATCGTCCAGTGGGAGCCGTCGAGGAAGGGGAACTCGGCGGGTTTCCAGTTCCAGAGCATCAGGAGGTTGCCGGCGAGGTCGCCGAACCGCGGACTGAACCAGCCGGGCGGCGAGAGGTACCGCAGCGCGAAGTAGATCACCACGACGGCCGCGAGGAACGGCGGCAGCAACCGCGCGATCCGGCCCCACCAGTACCGGCCGAGCGACCCGCGCCCGATCGTGACGGCGGCAAAGTACGCGGAAATCACGAGCAGCAGGCTCGCCCCGATCTGATGCGGGAACACGAACCGCCGCGGCCCGAGCTCGGGATGGACGACGACGCTCATGAACGTCGCGTGGTACAGCAGCACCAGCACGACGCACCCACCGCGCACGAGGTCCCAGCTGATCCGCCGGTTCCCCGAAGACACGCTCACCGGACGGAACGAGGACACGCGCGCCACCGTAACTGGTGGGGTTCGCGGGACGGGGAGGGACCCTGGGGCGTGTTGGCCGGGGTATTTCCGGTACAGGGGCCCGGGTTCGTGGTCCGCGGGCGAGTGTGTTTCGGAGGAATCCGTGGTGGCAGAGGGGTTTTTACCGCGGGGTGGCTCGTGGTTCGCGGGGCGGCGGGGCTGTCGCTGCGCGGTGCGAGGTTCCGGTGAGTGAGAGGTTTTGGGTTGGGGGCAAGCAGGATTCACCCGTTGGATGTGACGGACAAATGCTTGCTTGGTGGCGGTGGGCGGTGTTGATCGGGAGGCGGCGGAAAGTGAGGCGGGTCGCGGCTGAATCGGTCTTGTGAGTGGTCGCGTTGCGCGGGCTGACGGGAGAAGGTATTGGGCGAGTTGCCGGGCTTGGGTGCTTTGGGACCTCTGCCGCGAGTTGCGGGTGCCGTGGGCCGGACGCCGCCGTGGACGGGGCGTGATTCGGCGAGCGAGTTTGCGGACGTTGCCAGCCAGGTCGCCTTACCGCCGGTCCCGGAGGGCCAGGCTCGGGCGACGTGCGCCCGGTCGATCGCCGACGCTCAGAGCGGTGCCTCGGCAGGCCCGGACAGCCGAACCCGGATCCCGGCGAGCACGGCCTGAACGGCTCGACCGCGGCAATCCGGCTTTCGGCTGCCGGTCGAGCCGCACTGACGGATTGCCCGGCCCGCTCGCCCAAGTTCCCGGCAGGTCGGAGTCGACCTCCCCGACCTTTCAGACCTGCCCGGCTCCCGGCTCCCGGCTCCCGGCTCCCGGCTCCCGGCTCCCGGCTCCCGGCTCCCGGCTCCCGGCTCCCGGCTCCCGGCTCCCGGCTCCCGGCTCCCGG
>NZ_JBEXMH010000073.1:23053-41345 GCF_040610415.1 Amycolatopsis sp. NPDC004079
GCGACGGTCTCACGCTCCGAGCGGCGACGCCATCAGGCTCCAGTTTGGAGGCAACTTCCTTCGTGACGACCGTGCCGACGCTCCTGCCAGGAGACGAGCAGCGTCAGACTCTGGGATTGAAGGCAACTCCCCCGTGGTGACCCGCCCGCGGTCCCGCCCGGGGCAGAGCAGGCCAGCGTCACGCCCAGTCTTGAAAGCGACCCCTCTGTGGCGACCCTGCCTGCGATCCGGCCGGAGCCAGACCGGAGGCAGACCAGAGGCAGAGCAGCGACGGCGTCAGACTCCCGTCTTGAAGGCGACCTCCTCCGTGACGACCGTGCCCGCGGTCCGGCCCGGAGCGGTCTGGTGGCCCCAGTACAGGTTCGTGTGCGCGATGACCTGCGCAGGCTGCGGGGCTCCCCACTTGGTGAGGTCGTCTGTCGTGTGGGCGTCGCTCACCAAGGTCGCGTCGTAGCCTCGGGCGAAGGCTCCATGGAGAGTGGAGCGGATGCAGGCGTCCGTTTGGGCTCCGCTCACCACCAGGTGGCCGACCTTCAGGTCAGCTAGCACTGCTTCCAGGGTGGTGTCTTCGAAGGAGTCGCCGTAAGACTTCTCGATCAGCGGTTCGGCGGGCGAGGGCGTCAGCTCCGGGACGAGGGCCCATTCGGCGCTGCCTTTCTCCAGGCCTTCGCCGGAGTGCTGCACCCAGACGACGGGGACCTCGGCCGCCCGGGCTTTGTCAACCAGGGCGGCTACGTTCGCTACGACGGCGTCGCGCTCGTGTGCGTCAGCGACGACGCCGTTCTGGACGTCGACGACGAGGAGTGCGGTGTTCGGGCGGTCGTTGAGCGTGGTCATCGGGTCTTCCCTCCAGTCAGGTACCGCTCACGCTAGACCCGGCCACCGACAAAAAACGCGGCAATCACTCCGGGCGCAGGGCATCGTGCTGAGAAGACGGGCCGAATTCGGTTTCGAAGCGGGTCAGGAGGCGGGCCAGCACGGCGTTCAGGTCGGACAGGTCGTCCGCGCCTACGGCCGACACGAACAGGGCCTGTTCGCATTCGGTGCGTTTCTTCGTCGCGGCAGCCCAGCGGGCGCGGCCTTTGCGGGTCAGGCGGATGGGGCGGCTTCGGCCGTCCGAACCCGCGGCGACGCGTTCTACCAGGCCCGCTCGTTCCAGGCGGTCGATGCGGACGGTGACGGTGCCGGAGGTGACGCCCAGGCGGTCACCGAGCTCTTTCGGCGTCAGCACCGCGGCGCGGCCGGACCGGTGCAAAGCCGACAGCGCTTGCCAATCCCCCGTGCTGAATCCGTATTCCTCCGCCACGCCGCGCAGCACCTGTTCGAACTGCCGCGACAGCCGTCCGATCCGCTGCCGGGCCGCTTCGACCTGCTCGTCCACGCCCTCCGGCATCACGGCCAGCCATTCGGGCAGGCCCGCCCCCACTGAGTCCAACTGGACACTCCCTCGAAGCTCAAGGTAGTTTGGTTTGAGTACCAAGGTACCTGGTCCTGGGGAGGTTCGCGTGTCCGGACGCGTCTGGTTCATCACGGGAGCGAGCAGCGGGTTCGGCCGCGTGCTCGCGGAAACTGTGCTGGCGCGCGGGGAAAAGGTCGTGGCCACGGCTCGCGACACCACGGCGCTCGACGGGTTGAGGACAGTCAAGGCCCGGCTGGACGTCACGGATCCGGCGTCGGTGGAAGCGGCGGTGAGCGCGGCGATCAGCGAGTACGGACGGATTGACGTGCTCGTCAACAACGCGGGCCACGGGCTGGTGGGGGCACTTGAGGAACTGACCGACGCGCAGGCGCGGCAGGTGCTCGAGACCAACGTGTTCGGCGTCCTGAACGTCACTCGCGCCGTGCTGCCGCATCTGCGGGCGCGGCGCAGCGGGCACATCGTGCAGCTGTCGTCGGTCGGCGGGGTGGTCGGGAACCCGGGGCACGCGTTGTACGCGACGTCGAAGTTCGCGCTCGAGGGGATGTCCGAGGCGCTCGCCGGGGAGGTCGCGCCGCTCGGGATCCGGGTGAGCCTGGTGGAACCGGGGCCGTTCCGGACGGACTTCGCCGGGCGGTCGATGACGTTCTCCGAGCCCATCGACGACTATCGCGACACTCCGACAGGCGTGCTGCGCCAACGGTTTTCCGCGCAGGACGGCGCGCAGCCGAACGATCCGGCGAAGGCCGCCGAGGCGATCGTCAAGCTGGTCGACACGCCGGACGCCCCGCTGCGGCTGCCGCTCGGGCCCGAGGCGGTGAACCGGATCCGGGCGAAGCTGGAGCAGCAGCTCGCGGATCTGGCGGCGTGGGAGGAAGTTTCGCTGGACACGCGCTATCCGGACGACTGAACGAACTCAGCCGTCCGGATGGTCCAGCGGGTCAGCCCACGGGGCCTTCGGCGGGCACGACGGTGACGTTCTGCTGCTGACCGGTCTGGTCGACGACGGTCACGGTCAGCTTGTCGCCCGGGTGGTGCTGGTCCATCAGGGTGGTCAGCGTGGTGGGCGAGTCGACCGCTTTGCCGTCCACCGCGGTGATCACGTCGCCAGCGGCCAGGCCTGCCTTCGCGGCGGCACCGTCGGGGACGACCTGCTGGATCGCCGCGCCTGAGCCGGATCCGCCCTGCTGCTGCTGTTGTTGCTGTTGCTGTTGTTGCTGCTGTTGCTGCTGCCCGGCGTCGCTGACGGTCACGCCCAGGAACGCGCTCTTTCCAATGTGGACAGTGTCCGAACCGGTGCCGCCGACGATCTCGTGGGCGATGGAGATCGCCTGGTTGATCGGGATCGCGTAGCCCTCGTTCCCGCTGGACCCCTGCGAGCCATTGCCCTGCGAACCATTGCCCTGCGAGTCGCCTGGGGAGTCGCCCTGCGAGCCGCTTCCGGGGAAGCCGTTGCCGAGCCCGCCGTGGCTGCGACGTCCGCCGCCGCCGTTGAACTGGTACCCGGCCGAGGCCGCGGTGTCCACGCCGATGACCTGGCCCTGCGCGTTCACGAGCGGGCCGCCGGAATCGCCGGACTGGATGTTGGCGTCGACCTGGATCAGGTCCTTCAGCTGCTCGGACGAGCTGTTCGATTCGTCGGACGCGGTGATCGACTGGTTCAGCGCGGTCACCCGTCCGCCCGCCGGGATCGGCGCTCCCCCGGCGCCGCCGGCGTTGCCGAGGCCGACGACCGCGTCGCCGACCTTGACCGAGGACGAATCGCCGAGCGCCTCCGTGGCCAGCCCGGAAGCGTCGTTCAGCTTGAGCACCGCGACGTCGTGGCTGCGGTCGTAGCCGAGCACGGACGCGGTGTACGTCTGGCCGTTGCCGATGTCGGTGACCTTGATGCTGGTCGCGCCCTCGACGACGTGGTTGTTCGTGAGCACCTCGCCGTCGGCGGTGAGCACGATGCCGGTGCCCGCGGCGGCCGCGCCCTGATAACCGAGCTCGGTGTTGATGTTGACGATGCCCGCGCTGACCTTCTTCGCGATCGCCTGCGGGTCGATCGCCGTGTTCGACGGGTTGGTCTGGTTGCCGATCGAACCGAAGTTCTGGTTCCCGGAGACTCCGGGTGGCGCGGACGGCGTCCACACGAAGTGCCCGACCCCGAGCCCGACGGCGACCGACAACGCGATCGCGCCGACCGTGACGGCCGCGGTCCGCAACGGGTGACTCGCCCGCCGCGGCCGGTGGTACGGCGTGGCGAACTGCTGGGTCGGGTGCGGCTGACCGGCGTACTGGCCGCCGGGCTGCGGGCCGTACGCGCCGGGCGGCGGGTTCCAGGCCTGCTGCTGTCCCCAGCCCTGCTGGTACGGCTGACCCGCTCCCGGCGAATAGGGATGCGCCGGTCCGCCGTAGCCGGGCTGTCCCTGGTCCTGCCCGCCTCGCTCCTGCTCGTTCATGGTCCGCTCCCGCGTCTCGTGACCCTCCGCCAGCTCAGCAAACACCCGGTACCTGAGATTTTCCTTGCCGTCGTCCGTGCGGAAGCTGTGTACCCGCGCGGGCGGCACGAAGAAGCCCCGCCCGGCTCGGAAAAGAGCCGGACGGGGCCCGCGGAGACCGCGCCTTCTCCGCGCCGCCGGGATTCCGGCGGCGAGGGTGGTCAGCTCACGTGCACGTAGTCGACCACCAGCTGTTGCGGGAACTGGGTGTTGCCGTCCGGGTCGCCCGGCCAGTCGCCGCCCACCGCGAGGTTGAGGATCAGGTAGAACGGGTGGTCGTACACCCATTTCTTGCCGTTCAGGTCCGCCGGGGTACGGGTTTGGTAGGCCTGCCCGTCGACCAGCCAGACGATCTTGTTCGGCGACCAGTCGACCGCGTAAGTGTGGAAGTCGTCGGAGAAATTCGGGCCGTTGAACGCCGCGCCGATGCCGCCCGCCCCCGAATAACCGGGGCCGTGGATGGTGCCGTGCACGGTGTTCGGCTCCTTGCCGATGTTCTCCATCACGTCGATCTCGCCGTCATCGGGCCACTGCCCGCCGCCGAGCATCCAGAACGCGGGCCACATTCCTTGCCCGCGCGGCAGCTTCATCCGCACTTCCATATGCCCGTACGCCTGGCTGAACTTGCCGGCGGTGTTGAGCCGCGCCGAGGTGTACTGGCACGCGCCGTACCAGCAGTTGTTGCCGGAGTTCTCTTTCTTGGCGGTGATCACGAGGTGGCCTTGGCCGTCGAGCGCGCCGTTCGCCGCGCCCGAGGTGTACCACTGCCGTTCGTGGTTGTTGCCGTTGTTGTCGCCGGTTTCGTAGCTCCACTTGCCCCCGTCGGCGGGTGCGCCCGCAGGGCCGTTGAAGTCGTCGGAGAACCCGGCGGCCGGAGCGGCTGCGGGGGCGGCATTCCCGGCGGGCGTCAGCGCGACCGCACTGGCGACGGCGAGCGCCGCGGGAATCGCGAGCCGCCGCCAGCGGGAGGAGGTGTGCGTGGACGTCATCGTCATCCCTCAATCACTCGAGGGGCGGCCTGGCGGCGCCACCCCGGGTTTGTTGTGGATGGCAACAAAGTATGCCCACCAGCGCCTTCACCGGCAAGACGTTCCGTGGGTCATTTTCCGACCGGCACCGGGAAAGGCGCTCCCGGAAGGAATTCCGGGCAAGGCCGGATGACCGGACGGGCAAGCGGTCCGGCCATCCGGCTTGATCAGTACCGGAACTGCTGCAGCTGACGTCCGTCCGCCGACGGCGCCCAGCCGATGCGGCCGGCCGGGTCGAGCTGCGCCGAGCGCTCGGTCAGCGGGTCGAACTCGCCGCCGAACGGACCGGCCACGAAGTTCAGGCCCGGCACCACCGCAACCGGTTTCCCGGCGGCGAGGTCGACGACCGCGAACTGGCTCGTCGCGTTGTTGTCGGTGACCACGCCGCCGACCTTGCCGAACTGCGACAGCACCGGCGGCGTCCGGAACGCCTCCAGCCCGAGGCGGTGCACGCCGTCGACCGCCAGGAAGCCGCCCTTCTGCTTGCGCACGCCGATGGTGCCCGCCGGCGCCAGCGTCGCCTCGTCGACCGACACCAGCGACGACGTGCCGACGATGTTGAGGCTGATCGCGCGGTAGTCCGACTGGTAGATCCGCCCGGCTCCGGAGTCGACCGCCAGCCCGGTCGCGCATCCGCTGCCGCCGTCCGCCCGCCGGACCTCTCCGGAGTTCAGGTCGACGCGAGCCACCGGACCGGCACCGCCGCTGAAGCAGATCAGGCTGCTGTTGGCCCGGCTCAGGTAGACGTAGCCGTTCGCCGGATCGAGGTCGAGCATCCGGTACGCGCCTGCCCCCACGCCCGGCGGGTCGGCGGGCACTGGCTTGCCGAACGTGCCCGTGGCGAGGTCGAGCGGAAGCACCGTATCGGCGTTGTCGCCGTCGTGGTGTGCCAGGAGCGCGGCACGGTGGTGCACCGGATCGACGCGTCCGCCGTCGAGCGAGTAACCGGTTGCGGAGGCGCTGGCGACGAGCTTGCCCGAAGCCGTGTCGTAAGTCTCCACAGTGGACTGATCGCCGCCGAAGTGCAGCAGTGCCAGCCGATGCGCGTCTGGATCTGCGCCGAGGACCTGGTATCCGCGGTCCGGCGATTCGTCGCTGGCGAGTGCCCGGCCGTAGGTGCCCTTGGCGGTGTCGTACTCCCGCACCGACTCCCCCGCGCCGGGTTCGCGCAGCGCGACGTACGACGTTCCGGTGGCCGATGCGGCGAAGCTCGTCACCACGGTGTCGCCTGGCGCGAGTCCGTCGTCGACGGTGAGGAAGGACGTGGGCGAGGCCTGGCCGAGGATCCGTCCGTGCGCGTCGGTCGCGAAGACTCGGACGTTGTAGGACAGCGAACCGCCCAGACCGAGCTTGCCCGCGTCCAGTGATGCAGTGCCATTGCGGCCGGGAAGCTGTTGGTAGGCAACCGATCCGGCACTCGGGCCGCCTGCGTCCCGGGTGTCGCCGTTCGCGTTCGTCACGGTGTTGAGCGATTTGAACAGCGTCGGTGCGGGTGCGGAAAACTCGACCGCCGCACCGGTCGCGCCGTGAATGCCGCGGACGTCGTAGCCGACCGAGAATCCCGGTGCGGCGCGGGTGATCTCCGCGTGGTGGCCAGTGCCGAGGATGGGCGCGTCCGGCCGTTGTCCGGCATCGCCGCCGACGCGAACCGCGGTGAACTCGCCGTACACCGGATCGCCGACGCTGCCGGTGACCGAGCGCTGCACGATTCCGATGCCGTAGATCCCGCTGCCGGAGGCGAATGCCGTGGCTGGCACGAGAATGTCTCCGGACGTCGCGAGCAGCGGGGCGGTAAAGGTGGTGCCGAACAGCGGGGCGCTGACCGGGCTCCAGTGGCCGAGCGTCGAGACGACCAGCTGCGGGTTCGACAGGTTGCGGACGCCGGTGAGGTCGTAGTGCACGCTAGTCGACTGTCCGCTGTGGACAGTCGCGGGCGCGACCGGGGCCTGTGCTTCGGCGTAGGTGCCGTCGGTCGGGCCGAAAGTCAGCGTTCGGGTGGCCGACGCGATCGGCCAGCCCGCGATCCGGACCTCGAAGGTGACCGGGACGCTCCGGTCTATTGTTGCTACGACGGGCATTCCGGCCGCAGTCAGGAGTTCGGTCGGGCTCAGCCGGACCGCGGGTACCGCTGAGCGGAACTCCTTGCCGCCGACCTTCACCGCGTACGACGCGCCCGGCGGTGCGCCCACGACGTCGGCTCCGATCGTGACCGGGCCGACCAGGCCTTCGCCGGTGCCGTTGGTGGCGAGGTCGATCCGGCCGTCCGGCGCGTCCTCCAGGAACGCAGCGCCGAGACCGCCGGTGGTCACCCGGTGTGCGACCGAGACCCGCGCGATCGCCGGAGCAGTGTGGACGCCGAGTACGGACTGGAGAGCGGCAGTCACGTCGAGCTGCGGTCCGACGGTCACCGGCCGGTCTGCCTGCGGCGGGGTCGAGACCGGTCGCGCTGAATGCGTCAGCACGTTCCGGACGTCGAGCGGGTTCATCGGGCGGCCAGTCAGTTTCGCCGCTTGGAGCACGACGGCTGCCGCGGCGGCGGTCATCGGCGCGGAGGCCGAGGTTCCGCCGTTCAGCACGGGCGTCACGTCTTGCGCGGAGCCGTGTTCGGTGTGCTGATAGACGAGAATTCCGTCGCTGGGCGCGGAAATGTTGACCCGCGAGCCGAAGCCGGACGAGTAAGCCGCGCTGCCGTTGAAGCGGGTCGTGGCGTATGTCGGGTTGTGCGCGGCTGGCGTGCCCGAGCGCTGCGGCACCGAGAGGGTGTCGTCCAGTGTCGTGCCGCCGACAGCGATCGCGCCGCTGTCGAGGACCTTGGTCGGGGTCGTGGAGTACGCGTCGTCGTCGATGTCGGTGGTGTCACCAGCGTTGCGAGTTACGTCGGTGGGCGTGCTGCCGCCGTCCGGGCCGACCGCGGTCGGCGTGTACAGCCGGGTTCCGTCGTTGGCCGAGATGGTGACGACGATGTGGTACTGGTGCACGATCGTGCTGACCACGGACTGCAGCACCGGATCGTCTTCCAGGTACCGACCGGGGAAGCCGACGGTGTCCGTGCCTTCGCCGAGGCTCGCGGTGATCACGTCTGGCCGCGGCGTCTGCCGGGCGGCGGCCAGCAGCGAAACCGCGATCTGGTCGACGGTCGGCTCCTGCGGCACGACGAGCCGGTACTGCGCGCCCGGCGCGATGCCGAGCAGGTCCGTGTAGCCGGAACCGGTCGCGTCCGGCCGCTGCGCGTCGTGCGGGAGCGGGGCCATCACGCCGAAGTCGAGCAGCACTTCGCCGAGCCCCGGGTCCTGGCCCTCCGCCGAGCCGAGCGGGTCCAGGCGGCCGGACGGGCTCGCCGTGTAGGTCGGGATCAGCGGCATGGACGGAAGATCGAGGTAACGCTGGCCGTCGCGGACGATCGTCGTCGGGCCGTAGGTGCGGACGTACTGGTCGCCAGAGTCGGCCATGCCCTGGTCGGTCAGGTCGCCGATGGAGACGTTGGTGATGATTTGGCCGGTGCCGGGCAGTTGGCCGTACTTCGATTTCAGCAGGCTGTACGCGCCGAGTGCGTTGGTGCCGCCCGCGTTGAGGTAGCTCTCCGCCGAGGAGCTGACGCCGTAGTTGTCCGGCAGCGGCGCGGGCGGCTTGGCCTGCGCGCGTTTCTGCTGCGCGGCCTGGACGGACGGTTGTGGTACCGGGACTGGACCGGTGGACATCGCGGACACGCGGCGGTTCACGCGGGCGCTCACCACACCGGGCGTCTTCGACAGCTTTTGCGCGGCCTGGGCTGCGTCTGTGCCACGAAGGTGCACCAGGACGGTCTTCGAGAGTGCGGGAACGTCGGTGGCGTCAGGGAAGACGGGCTCTACCGACGTTGCGCCGACATCAGTGAGAGCAGCGTTGACAACGTTGTCGGAAGTGCGAGCGGCCCGCTTGCCCGCCGCAATCGGCGGGCCTGTCACGGATGTCGACGGCGCTAGCCGCAGGACGACGTCGTGGGGTTGCTGACGGGTGAAGGCGGCGCGGACCGCGTCGTCGGTCGGGGCGAAATCGCCGAGTGCGGACGTACCTTGGGCAAGCGGCAGCACGGTTTTCGCGACAGTCTTGCCGTGGGCGTCGGTGCGGGTCGCGGTGCCGTCGGCGGCGAGCGTGACCGCTCCCCCGTCCGGCATCGCGACATGTCTGGACGGTGGCTGATCCGGTGGCGCCGAGGCGGAAGCCGGAGCCGCGGCGAGGCCGCACAGCGTCACCGCGGCGGTGGCCGAGGCGACGAGGATGCGCAGCGAGGACGTTCGGGCGCGAGACACAGCGCCCCCTTTCAGGTCGGGGGGACGGGGGTCAGTGGTCGGATCAATTTCCCAGCTCGCGACGGCGTGGCGCAAGATAGCCACCATGACCAATAGTCGCCAGGTGGCGGATTCCCGCCAGACCGCGCCGGATTTGTCCGCGCTCGGCCTGCCGCCCGCGGACATCCGGGTCTATACCGCGCTTGTCGGGCATCCGCGCACCCGGGCGGCGGACGTGGCCGAGCAATGCGGGCTGTCCGCGCAGCAGGTGTCGCGCGCACTTTCCCGGTTGACCGCAGCCGGATTGGCGAGCCGTGTGCCCGGAAGACCGGCGCGTTATCTCGCCGCGCCGCCCGATCTCGCGCTCGGCGCGCTGGCCGCGGAACGGGCCGCCGAGCTGCGCGAAGCACGGGCGAAAATCGAAGAACTGATGGAAGTGCACCGCGAGGCGAGCCGGTTCACGCATCCGGCGGAGCTGGTCGAGGTGGTCACCGGGACGGAGAACATCGACAGCCGCGTGCTGCGGTTGCAGGAGGAGGCCCGGACACAGATCCGAGGTTTCGACCGGCCGCCGTACGTCAAGCCGCCCGGCGCGAACCTCGGCGAGGAACAACGGCGGTTGAAAGCGGGCATCGCCTATCGGGTCATTTACGCGCAAGCCGCCATCGCCGTGCCGGGCCGGTTGCGCGGCGACATCCTGGCCAGCCACGGCGAAAAGTCGCGGGTGCGGCCGACGCTGCCGATCAAGATGGTGATGGCGGACGAGAAGGTCGCGGTGATCCCGATCAGCTCGTCGCCGCACGTCGTGGACGCCGCGTACATCATTCACGCGTCGGCGTTGCTGGACGCGCTGGTCACGCTCTTCGAGGCGGAGTGGGACCGGGCGGTGCCGATCACACGGGCGCTGACCGGCGGGGACCGGGATACCGCCACGCTGCTCACGCTGCTGGCGTCCGGGCAGACGGACGCCGGGATCGCCCGCGCGCTCGGGTGGAGCGCGCGGACCACGCAGCGCCGGGTCCAGCGGCTGATGACGGAACTGAACGCCACGACCCGGTTTCAGGCCGGGATGAACGCCATGGCCCGCGGGTTGCTGTGATGAGGTCCGTGAGGGCCACCTTCAGGGACTCTGAGTCCCTCAGGGTTCCCCTCACGACCCTCACCTGTCCGTGAGGGGCCCCTTCACGGACTTGGATTCCCTCAAGGGGCCCTTCACGGACGCCAGCAGCGGTGCGCGGGGTGGCGGTGGCGGTAGCGGGCCTCAGTCCTCAGTGGACGGACGTTCCTCCAGCAACCACAACACCCCGCTCGGCGGAAGCTGCACCACCGCCGACGCGGGCTGACCGTGCCAAGGCTCCTCAGACGCCTCCACCGCTCCCAAGTTCCCGACCCCCGAGCCGCCGAACGACTCCGCGTCCGTGTTCAGCACCTCGGTCCACCGGCCCGCAGCGGGAAGGCCGACCCGGTAATCATGGTGCGGAACCCCGGCGAAGTTGGCGATGCAGGCCAGCCGCGAGCCGTCCACACCGAGGCGCAGGAAGCTCAGCACGTTCCCGGCCGAGTCGTTCGCGTCGATCCAGCGGAAGCCCTCGGGCCGGACGTCGCCGCTGAACAGCGCCGCGGTGTCCCGGTAGATCGCGTTCAGCTGCCGGATCAGGTCGCGCACTCCGCGGTGCAGCGGGGTTTCCAGCAGGTGCCAGTCCAGCGACCGCGACTCCGACCATTCGCGCGGCTGGCCGAACTCGCCGCCCATGAACAGCAGCTGCTTGCCGGGATGCGCCCACATGAACGCCAGCAGCGAGCGCAGGCCGGCCGCCTTGTTCCAGTCGTCGCCGGGCATCCGTTCCCACAGCGAACCCTTGCCGTGCACCACTTCGTCGTGCGACAGCGGCAGGACGAAGTTCTCGCTCCACGCGTACACGAGCGAGAACGTCATCTCGTTGTGGTGGTACGCCCGGTGGATCGGCTCGTGCGACAGGTAACGGAGCGTGTCGTGCATCCAGCCCATGTTCCACTTGAAGCCGAAACCCAGGCCGCCCAAGTGCGTCGGGCGCGTGACGCCGGGCCAGGCGGTGGACTCCTCGGCCACCATCACCACGCCGGGGTGTCGCTTGTAGACAGTCGCGTTCAGTTCCTGCAGAAACCTTACGGCGTCGAGGTTTTCCCGGCCGCCGTACTCGTTCGGCAGCCACTCGCCGTCCTTGCGCGAGTAGTCGAGGTACAGCATCGAGGCGACCGCGTCGACGCGCAGGCCGTCGAGGTGGAACTCCTCCAGCCAGAACAGCGCGTTCGCGACGAGGAAGTTGCGCACCTCGTTGCGGCCGAAGTTGAACACGAGCGTGCCCCAGTCCGGCTGTTCGCCGCGGCGCGGGTCCTCGTGCTCGTACAGCGGGCTGCCGTCGAACCTCGCCAGTGCCCAGATGTCGCGCGGGAAGTGCGCGGGAACCCAGTCCACGAGCACGCCGATGCCGCGCTGGTGCAGATGATCGACCAGGTACCGGAAGTCGTCCGGCGAACCGAAGCGCGACGTCGGCGCGTAGTACGACGTGACCTGGTAGCCCCACGAGCCGCCGAACGGATGCTCCGCCACCGGCAGGAATTCGACGTGCGTGAAGCCGGTTTCCTCGACGTAGTCGGCCAGTTGGTCGGCCATCTCGCGGTAGCCGAGCCCGGGCCGCCACGAGCCGAGGTGCACCTCGTACACGCTCATCGGCGCGTCCGCCCAGTCGGTGGCCTCGCGCCGGGCGATCCAGTCGTCGTCGCCCCAGGCATACGACGATTCGGTCACCTTCGACGCGGTCGCGGGCGGCACCTCGGTGGCGAACGCCATCGGGTCGGCCTTCTCGTGCCAGTGCCCGTCCGCGCCGAGGATGCGGAATTTGTAGCAGCTGCCCAAGGAAACGCCGGGGACGAACAGCTCCCACACGCCCGAAGACCCGAGCGAGCGCATCGGGTGGCCGCGGCCCTCCCACGCGTTGAAGTCGCCGATCACCCGCACGCCGCGCGCGGTCGGCGCCCACACCGCGAAAGACACGCCTTCGACGACGCCATTCGGAGTGTCGTACCGGCGCACGTGCGCGCCCAGCACGTCCCACAGCCGCTCGTGCCGTCCTTCGCCGATGAGGTGCTGGTCCAGCTCCCCCACCGTCGGCAGCCAGCGGTACGGATCGTCGGTGACGACAGTGTGGTTGTCGTAGCCGACTTCGATCCGGTAGTCGCCCGGATGTTCCGGCAGCACCGCGGCGAACAGCGCGTCCGCCACGCGCTCCAGCGGAACGCGGCGCTCGCCCGCGACGACGGACACCGACGTCGCGCCCGGACGAAGCGCGCGCACGACGATGTCGCTGCCGTCGGTGTGCACGCCGAGCACCGAATGCGGGTCGTGGTGCTCGCCTGCCAGCAGCCGGTCGATGTCGAGCGGAGACGGCGCCGCCGAAGGCAGTTCCGCGGGGACAGCGTTCACGGGGGTCACTCGCTTCCGTCGGTGCTGCGGGCGATCGCCGCCAGGGGCACGCTCAGCCAGTCCGGCCGGTTCGCGTGCTCGTAGGCGACCTCGTACACGGCTTTGTCCAGTTCAAAGGCGCGGAGCAGGCCCGCCTGCGCCTGCGGGTCGCCCACCGGGCCGCCGGCGCGGGCGTACCCGGAGCAGAACGCGGCGCGGTTGCGCCGGGCCCATTCCATCGCGTGCCGGGTCACGTCCGCGTTCTCGGGCTGCCCGACGAGCCGCTGGTGCGCCGCGTAGTCGAACGACCGGAGCATGCCCGCGACGTCCCGCAGCGGCGAGCGCAGCGCGTGCCGTTCCGCGACCGGGGCGGCCGGTTCGCCTTCGAAGTCCAGCAACAGCCATCCGTTGACGGTACGCAGCACCTGGCCCAAGTGCAGATCGCCGTGGATGTACTGCATGACGATCGGCGACTCGTGCGCGCGCACCGTTTCGAACACTTCGCGCAGCGCGGGCGCGTACACGGCCAGCTCCGGGACCACGCTGGACACCTGGTCGAGGCGCTCGGTCATCGCGCGCACCGTGCGGTCCAGCTCGTCGCTGTCCGCGGGCTCGGTGCCGAGCGCGGTCGCCAGGTCCGCGTGCACCTCGGCCACCGCGGCGCCGAGCCGCTCGGACTCGCCCGCGAAGTCGCCGCCCGCCTCGGCCGCGGCCTGGTCCGGTTCGGCCAGCAGGTCCCGCACGCTCGTGGTCGCCATCGCCCAGCCGTCGACCGCGTCCGGCAGGAACTCCTGCAGCATCCCCATCGTCGCGGGCTCGCCGTGCAGTTCGCCGGAGATCGAGCCGACCACGCGGGCGATGTGCTTGCAGCCCGCGTCCTGCAGCGCGCGGTGCAGCAGCAGGTCCTTGTTCGTCCCCGCGCTGAGCTTGCGGAACAGCTTGAGGATGTACTGCCCGCCGTACACCAGCGAGGTGTTGCTCTGCTCGGCGGTGATCGGCCGCGAGCGCAGGCCGGGCTCGAGCGTCGCGTCCGGCTCCGCCGCGAACCGCAGCGGCCCGGCGGACCCGCCCGCCGCCATCCGGTCCAGCAGCCCGGCGGTGAGGTCCGCGTCGCCGCTCGCCTCGTAGAGGCCTTCGCCGAGCACCGCCGCCGAAGCGACCTCGGGAACCCCGGACCGGCGGCCGACCAGCAGCTGGTACGGCTCGGTGCGGTCGCCCTGCAGCACGTCGACGACCGTGTGCACCAGCAGCGGATCAGGCCCGGCCAGTACGGTCAGCTCGACCGGGCGGACCTCGTCGACCGGCCGGTCCTTGCCCGCGAACCAGCGCTGCGCGGGCAGCCAGTCCGGCAGCAGGGCGGTCAGCGCCCCGGACACCTCGGACAGTTCGGGCTGTGCGGGCGGGGAACCGTGGTGCGACAGCGGACTCACCTCATTCTTCCGGCTCGAGCAGCTGGAACCAGTAGAACCCGTGGCCGGGCAGCGTGAGCAGGTACGGCAGCTCGCCGATGTCCGGGAAGCGCACCCCGCCGGTCAGCTCGACGGGCGTCGCGCCCTGGTGCGCGGACAGGTCCAGCTCCACCGGCTGCGGGAAACGGGACAGGTTGTTGACGCAGACCACGACGTCCTCGCGGCCGTCCGGGCGCAGCCACCGGCGCTGGTAGGCGAGCACGCTCGGGTTGGAGCCGCCGAGGTCGGTGAAATCGCCCTGGCCGAACGCGTGGTGCTGCTTGCGCACCTCGATCATCCGGCGCGTCCAGTTCAGCAGCGACGACGCGTTGTCGGCCTGCGCCTCGACGTTGAGCGCCTGGTGCCCGTACACCGGGTCCATGATCACGGGCAGGTAGATGCGGCCGGGGTCGCAGGTGGAGAACCCGGCGTTGCGGTCCGGGGTCCATTGCATCGGGGTGCGGACGGCGTCGCGGTCGCCGAGCCAGATGTTGTCGCCCATGCCGATCTCGTCGCCGTAGTAGAGCACCGGCGACCCGGGCAGCGACAGCAGCAGCGCGGTGAACAGCTCCTGCTGGTCGCGGTCGTTGTCCAGCAGCGGGGCCAGCCGGCGGCGGATGCCGATGTTGGCCTTCATCCGCGGGTCCTTGGCGTACTCGGAGTACATGTAGTCGCGCTCTTCGTCGCTGACCATCTCGAGCGTGAGCTCGTCGTGGTTGCGCAGGAAGATGCCCCACTGCGTGCCGGACGGGATCTGCGGCGTCTGCAGCAGGATCTCCGAGATCGGGAACCGCGACTCCCGGCGCACCGCCATGAAGATCCGCGGCATCAGCGGGAAGTGGAACGCCATGTGGCATTCGTCGCCGCCGGACTCCGCGTCGCCGAAGTACTCGACCACGTCGGTCGGCCACTGGTTCGCCTCGGCCAGCAGGACCCGGCCGGGGTACTCGTCGTCGACGACCTTCCGGCAGCGCTTGAGGAAATCGTGCGTGCGCGGCAGGTTCTCGCAGTTGGTGCCCTCCTCTTCGAACAGGTACGGCACTGCGTCGAGCCGGAAGCCGTCGATGCCGATGTCGAGCCAGAACCGCAGCACGTCGATCATCGCGTCCTGCACGGCCGGGTTCTCGTAGTTCAGGTCCGGCTGGTGGGTGAAGAACCGGTGCCAGTAGAACTGGCCGCGCACCGGGTCGTAGGTCCAGTTCGACGTTTCGGTGTCGACGAAGATGATCCGCGCGTCCGCGTAGCGGGAGTCGTCGTCGCTCCACACGTAGTAGTCGCCGTACGGGCCGTCCGGGTCCGAGCGCGACTGCTGGAACCACGGGTGCGCGTCCGACGTGTGGTTCAGCACCAGGTCGGTGATCACCCGGATGCCGCGCCGGTGCGCCTCGTCGAGCAGGTACACGAAGTCCTCGACGCTGCCGAATTCCGGCAGCACGGCACGGAAATCGCTGATGTCGTAGCCGCCGTCGCGCAGCGGCGAGGCGTAGAAGGGCGGCAGCCACAGGCAGTCCACCCCGAGCCATTCGAGGTAGTCGAGCCTGCCCGCCAGCCCGCGCAGGTCGCCGGTGCCGTCGCCGTTCGAATCGGCGAACGCGCGCACCAGCACCTCGTAGAACACCGCGCTCTTGAACCATTCCGGGTCCTTCGGCGCCGCGTGCGCGTGCGCGAAGTCGTCCGCCTGCGGCTCGACCAGCAAGCCGTCGGCCGTCACCGCCTCCCCCGTGTGCGGCACGTCCGCCAGTCCCGCCGCGGCGCCGGGCCGGCTGTCTTCGTCCATCGTTCCACCTTGTCCTGAGTGCCTGTGCTGAATAGTGGTTATCCCGAACGGAGGCGGGATAACCACTCGCGAAATGCTGGTGCGGAGTTCAGGCCGCGAGCCTGCGGCGCAGCGCCACGATGTGCGCGACCGCCCGCCACGGTTCGAGCCGGACGAAGTTCGCCTGGCCCCAGTCCCACGTCTCGCCGGTGACCTCGTCGTGCGCGATGAGCCGCTCCGACCAGTCGAAGCTGAGGGAGGGCAGGTCGAGCCAGAGCGTGCCCTCGTGCGCTCCGTGCGGGTCGAGGTTCACCACCGTGACGACCGTGTCGCCGGTCGCCGGGTCCTGTTTGGAGTAGGCCAGCAGCGCTTCGCTGTCGACGTGGTGGAAGCGCAGCGACCGCATGCCCTGCAGCGCCGGGTGCGCGCGGCGGACGGCGTTGAGCCGGGTCAGCCACGGTTCCAGCGAACGGCCCTCGGCGAGCGCGCGGGCGAAATCGCGCGGGCGCAGCTGGTACTTCTCCGAGTCGAGGTACTCCTCGCTGCCCGGCCGCACCGCCTCGGATTCGAACAGCTCGTAGCCGGAGTACACGCCCCAGGTCGGCGACATCGTCGCGGCGAGCGCGGCGCGCAGCGCGAACATGCCCGGACCGCCGTGCTGCAGCGATTCGTGCAGGATGTCCGGAGTGTTCACGAAGAGGTTCGGGCGTCCGTGATCCCAGTGCTCGACGAGGTCCGTGCCGAACTCGGTCAGCTCTTCTTTCGTGGTGCGCCAGGTGAAATACGTGTAGCTCTGGGTGAAGCCGAGCTTCGCCAGCCCCCACAGCCGGGCCGGGCGGGTGAACGCCTCGGCGAGGAACAGCACGTCCGGATGCGCGTCCTTCACCGACTGGATCAGCCACGCCCAGAAGTCCGGCGGCTTGGTGTGCGGGTTGTCGACCCGGAAGATGCGCACCCCGTGCGACACCCAGTGCAGCACGACGCGCAGCACCTCGTCGTAGATGCCGCGCGGGTCGTTGTCGAAGTTGACCGGGTAGATGTCCTGGTACTTCTTGGGCGGGTTCTCCGCGTAGGCGATGGTGCCGTCCGGGCGGGTGGTGAAGAACTCCGGGTACTTGACCACCCACGGGTGATCGGGCGCGGCCTGCAGCGCGAGGTCGAGCGCGACCTCGAGCCCGAGTTCGTCCGCGCGCGCGGTGAAGGAGTCGAAGTCCTCGATCGTGCCGAGCTCCGGGTGGATCGCGTCGTGCCCGCCCTCGTCCGCGCCGATCGCCCACGGCGAGCCGACGTCGTCCGGCGTCGCGTCGAGGGTGTTGTTGGGGCCCTTGCGGTTCACCCGGCCGACGGGGTGCACGGGCGGCAGGTAGACGACGTCGAAACCCATGCCCGCGACGCGGTCCAGCTCGCGCTCGGCGGTGGCGAAGGTGCCGTGCACGGCGCGGCCCTGCGCGTCGACGCCGCCGGTCGAACGGGGGAAGAATTCGTACCAGGAACCGAAAGCGGCGCGTTTGCGGTCGACCCACAGCTTCAGCACGCGGCCCTTGGTGATCAGCTCGCGCACCGGGAAATCGTGCATGAGCTGGCGGACCTCGGGCGACAGCGCCGGGCCGACGCGCTCGGCGAGGTCGCGTTCGTCGTCGCGCAGCGCGGCCGCGGCCCCGGCGAGCAGCGGGCGCTCGGCCCGGCGCTCGGGGCGGCGCGACACCCGGTCGAGCAGCAGCGCCCCGCTCTCCAGGTCGTTGGCCAGCTCCCCCGGCCCCTGCCCGGCGGCGATCTTCACCTCGACCGCGTGCTCCCAGGTGGCCCACGGATCGCTCCACGCGTCGACGCGGTAGGTCCACATGCCCTCGGCGTCGGGCACGATCACCGCGCCGAACCGGTCGAGCCCCCGGCCCCGCTCGGCCATCCGCGTCTGGCGCGCGGCGCGATCGCCCGGACCGCGCCAGGCGACCGTCGCGGCGACCGCGTCGTGGCCCTCCCGCCAGACCGTGGCCGTGACGGGAAAATGTTCGCCTGCAACGGCTTTGGCCGGATATCGGCCGCAGCTGACAATGGGTGCGACGTCGTCGATCCCGAGCCTGCCGGTCATGGCAATGCCCCTTTTTCACGGTGGGTGGGAGTGTGGTCGGAGTGTGCCTCCGCGAGCACGGTCAGTGTGCCTGATTCCTCCAAAGCCGTTGACAGCGGGGCCTTTTTCGGAAATTCCCGCCACCCGGTCGGGCGAAACGCGCCCATTCGGCGGAACTCCCCGACGCATTCCCGTCTCCCGCCCGCAACACAAGCGCCGAATTGCGTTAACAATCGCCCGCCACGTTCCGGTGATTACCCGCCAGTACCACCCGGCGACAGGTCCGTGAAGGACTCCTTGCGGGAATCTGATTCCCGCAAGGAGTCCTTCACGGACCTCGGCCGGCCTACAGCTGCGGGATCTCGACTGTGTCCCGCGGCGC
>NZ_JBEXMH010000074.1:0-40488 GCF_040610415.1 Amycolatopsis sp. NPDC004079
ACACCTCCACACCCTTCGGCACCCCAGTCGAACCCGACGTATAAATCACATACGCCAAATCATCCGGACCCACCCCGACCGGCCGCTCCAGCGGAGCCGAATTCACCGCGCCATTGACATTTACCACGTCGATCCAGTCCGGTGCCTCAACTGCCGAACCGTCGCCCAGCACGACCCGGACACCCGCGCTCCGGTAGATCCGCTCCCGCCGCGCTGGCGGCTGCTCCACCCCCACCGGCACATACGCCGCTCCCGCGGCCAGGACACCCAACACCCCCGCTACCTGGCCCGCGCCGCGAGCCACCGAAACCCCCACCACGTCACCGGGCCGCACGCCACGGGCCGTCAGCGCACCGGCGATCCGCAACGCCCAATCTCCGAGCGCGCCAAAAGACGCGCGCCCCGAATCGCCCCAGACCACCGCGACCCGCGAAGAATCCCGCGCTGCCCATTCGAAAAACCCCGAATGCAACAACCCGTCGGGTACCTCGGAACCAGTCGAGTTCACCGCGGCCCGGACCTCCAGGTGTCCCGCCGGGAGCAACCCGGGAATACCTTCGGTCCACTCCGCCTCCGCCAGCCACGCCAGCAAACCCCGGTAGGCGTCGAACATCGCGTCGAGCACGCCGTCGGCGAACAGGTCGTCCACCGCGTCCCAGTTCACGTACAGGCCGCCGTCGCGCTCGGTCACCTGGTGGTCCAGCCACACCTGAGGCGTCTGCGACATCGTCCACACGGGATCGCCGAAATGGCGGCGAACCGCGTCATCGAACAGTTCTCCGAGGCTCATCGCGGTGGTGAACACCACCGGCGCGAGGTGCGCCCGGTCCGGGTGCAGCCGGGCGAGGTCGCGCAGCACCTCGATCCCCGAGTAGGCCGTGTTCGAAGCGTCGGCGTGCAACCGCGCCTGGACCCGGCGCACCTGTTCGGCGAACGAAAGCCCGCCGGGGACCTCCACCCCGAGCAGCACCAGGTTGGTGAAGTCGCCGACCAGCCGGGGAACGTCGGGATGCACCGGCTCCCGGTCGTACACCGGCAGGTTCAGCAGCAGTTCCGACTGGCCGCTCCAGACGGCCAGCACCTCGGCGAACGCGGTCAAGAACACTGCGGACAGCGTCAGCCCGTGCTCGCGGGCCCGCGCGGTCAGCAGGTCGCGCTGGCAGGGCGGCAGCCAGTGGAACCGGCGGGTCATCTGCCGCCCTCCCGCCCGAGGGAGCGGGCGAACCGGCAACGCGGGCGGCGGCGGGAGATCAGGCACCCGCTTCCGCCAGTACTCCCGCGCCCGTTCGCGCGCCCGGGTGCCGTGCTCCCCGCGTTCGGCGAGGTACCGGCGGAAGGTGTAGCCCAGCGGTTCGAGCGACTGCCCGGGGTTCGCGTAGCACGCGGCCAGATCGGAAAGCAGGTTCTGGAAGCTGTGCGCGTCCGAGACCATCATCTCGATCTGGAAGTGCACCCGGCTGGTGCCGTCCGGGAGCCGGGTCAGCCGCACGTCGAACACCTCGCCGCGGTCTACCGCCAGCCTGCGGTGCGACAGGGCTTCGCGGGCCTCCCGCAGGCCCGCTTCCGCGGCTTCCGCGCCGGCTCCGGTCAGGTCGCGCACCCGCAGTCCCGGCCACGGGCTGTCGGCGAGCACCTGCTGGCGTCCGTCGTCGGCGAACCGGCAGCGCAGCATGGCGTGCCGGCGGACCATCTCGCGGACCGCCTCTTCGAGCCGTTCCGCCTCGACGCTCCGGCCGCCGAATTCACAGTAGAAATGCGAACCGACGCCGCCCAGTTCCTGCCCGTCGGCCCGGCCGACCCAGTACGCGTGCTGCATGGTGGCCAACTCGAACGGCTCGGTTGTGTCGTCACGCGCGGGCGCCGTCGGACTGTCCTCAGGAGACACGCTCTCGGCGGTCGCGAGCAGTTCGTGCCATTGGGCGAGGGTGCGGCGTTCGATCAGGTCGCCGAACCCGATTTCCAGTCCGGCGCCGCGCCACCGGGCGGCGAGCCGCATCACCGCGATCGAGTCGAGGCCCAGGCACAGAAGATCGTCGTGGTCGCCGATGGCGGGGGCTGGTTCGTCGAGCAGTTCGCCGATGGCCGTGCGCAGTTCGTCGCGGCTCCAGGGGGCGGTTCCCGCGACATTGGACAAGTGCATGCGGAGCTCCCATCTCGGCAAAGCCGCCGACAGAGGTCATCGGCGCGCGGCCGGCGAGACCGCCGGGCGCACTCGCCCAACGTATCCACCGGGAATGGGAAGAATCAGCTCTCCGGCGGCGTCGGCATAGGACCGGCGAGCCAGCCGCATAAGGCGTCGCGTCAGCCCGCGATCTCCTCGAGCGGCACGTCCGGGGCCGCGGCGACCGCGGTGGCCACCCGGAGGAAACCGGCGACGAGCTCGCGTGCACCCACCTCGTCGAGAATATCCTTGCTGTAGAACAGAACCAGCCGATAGCCGTCCCCGACCGGGGTCACCGTGAACTCCAGGCGGAACCGGTTGCCGATGTCGTCCGGGACAAGCAGTTCACACTCCGCTTCGCCGCACCGGATCCGATATTCCATTTCCGGCATGACCTGGAAAACCAGATCGTCGGCGCGGGCGCCGTCGCTTTCAGGGGTTCGCAGGGGCAGCATCTGGTACGGCAGCTCCTGGTTGAGCAGGGCACCGGTCGCGGTGCGGTGCGTCGCACGCAGCAGGTCCGCGAACGTGGCACGCGGGGCCACGACCGTGCGAAGCAGCACCATGTTGGCCAGAAACCCCACTGTGGCGCGGGTTTCCGGACGCAACCGGTTGGCGAACAGCGAGGCGACGACCAGATCGCGCTGCCCAGTGAGCACGTGCAGCCGAGCGTAGAAAACCGCGAGCAGCACGGCGAACGGCGTGGTCCGCTCCCGTACTGCCAGTTCGTCGAGGCGTCCGGCGACCGAGGGCCCGAGCTGCCCGGCGGCGATCGCGACCGGCCGCGCCGCGTCGCCGGCCAACCGGGGAAGGCGCGGCAGTTCGGCGCCCGCCAGCTGCCGCAGCCAATAGTCCTCCTGACGCCGGAGACCTCCGCTCGCGCGCAGTTCCCATTGCCAGGAAACGAAATCGCGGTACTGCCACTGGACGTCGGGAAGGTCTTCGCCCGAGTAAAGCGCGCACAGTTCACGGAAGAGCACGCCGCAGGACCAGGCGTCGCTGACCAGATGGTGCATCGTGAAGCACACCAGGTGGTCCGTTGTGGACAGTCGCAGGACCAGCGCGCGGAATGAGCACCGGGTGACGTCGATCGGATCGCTCAGTTCCTGGCGCACGGCTTGCCAGGCCGGCTGCTCGGGGTCCTCGGCCGAGGAGAAGTCCGCCAGCCGCGCCGTGACCGGCATCGACTCGTGCACCCGTTGCAGCAGCCGAGGGCCGCGCCCGGCGAACGTGGTGCGCAGCGCCTCGTGCCGGTCCGCCAGAGCGTTCAGCGCCCGCTCCAGCCGGGCCACCTCGAGCGAGCCGCGCACCCGGCACAGCACCGGGCAGCTCAGCGCGCCCAGTTCGCTGCGGTAATGCCGCATCATCCACAGCAACCGCTGGCCCGCCGATGCCGGCGTCTCGACGGGTCCCGGCGCGAGATGCTCGGTCATGCCGGCGGGCGCTCGAGCCGTTCGATCAGCGCGGTCCGCACCGGCGCGCGGAGACCGAACACGAGCAGGAAGGACGCCTCTCGGCTCAGCCGTTGCACCTGGGAGGTCGGAAGCACCGCGGACGTGCCCGCGGCGACCGTCGCGAGCGCGGTCGCCCGCAGCGCCAGCTCCGCCGCCGCGGCCCGGGCCGCGGGCATTTCGTCGTGTGCCGCCAACGCCGCGTCGAGCGCCGCCCGGCAAGCTGCCAGTTCGCTTTCCAGCGCGCCGTCGCCCGCCAGCGCGCTCGCCCGGGCGGCAAGGCCGAGCGAGAGCGCGGCGTGCAGCCGCATGGCGAACGGGTTCGGCGACTGCCAGTGTTCCGGCGGCACCACGGCGGTCACTCGATCCGCGGGCACGAAGCAGCCGTCGAACTCGAGACGGACCGTGCAGGTCGAGTTCAGCGCGACGAGTTCCAGCGGCTCCGCGCGCAGGGCGGGATTCTCCCGCGCGTCCACCAGCAGCCACACCACGTTGTCCTCGGCGTCGCGGGCAGCGGTGTGCACGACATCGACGCCGCCCCATCCGCTCACCCAGGGCGCGGTGCCGTCGATCGTCCAGCCGCCGTCCCGTCGCACGGCCCGAAGTTTCGGCGGCCCGGGCAGCGTCCCCGCCATCGCCAGACCCGCGCGCACCTCGCCAGAACTCAACCGCGGCACCCACTGCCGCGCGGAGTCGCTGTGCATCACCGCTTGCAGCACGCCGAGATGCTGGGTCCAGACGAACGCGGTGGTGAGGCACGCGCCGGCGAGGGTCTCGATCACCGAGCACAGTACCGGGAAGTCCGCTCCGAGCCCGCCCGCCTCGGGCGGGGCGACCAGCCCGTACATCCCGGCTTCGGCAAGGGAATCGAGGTTGCCGGCCGGCAGTTCGCCCGCGGCGTCGGTCGCCGGCGCCGCCGGGCGGAGCAGCTCGTCGGCGAGCCGGGTCGCGGTCCGCAGGACGCCGTCCCGCACCAAGGTGTCATTCACGGCCTACCGCCAATACCGTCGAAGCGAACAGGATCCGGCCGGGACGCCTGCTCGCGTCCCGGCCGGGGGCTCAGGCGTGCGACAGGCGCTTGACTTCCTCGTCGCCACGACGCACGATCTCGTCGTTCTTCAACGTCTCCTTGCGAGTGCTGACCGTCCACATGTGCCCGAACGAGTCCCGCACCTGGCCGGAGCGATCGCCCCAGTAGCGGTCTGCGGGCGCCATCAGCGAAGTGCCGCCGGCGTCCAGCATCTGCTGGTGGGTGGCGTCCACGTCGTCGACGTATACGTGCAGCATCACCGGAGTGCCGCCCACGGTGTCGGGCGACAGGAAGCCGAGTTCGGGGAACTCGTCGGAGACCATGAACCGACCCTCGTTGATCCGCAGTTCGCAGTACCACCACTTTCCCTCTTCGTTGCGCTGCCCGCCCATGATCTCCGCGCCGAACAACTGCCCGAGGAGATCGACGTGCGCCTGCGCGTCCTTCGAGACGATATGGGCGGTGATGCCCGGGTAGAGATCGGGAATGTTCTTGCCGGCCATTAGCCATCCTCCTGCGAGAGCGGTCATGGGCGAACGGGGACCGAACGCGGTTTCCCGTGCGCCGTCAGGATTTCCCGCGGCGCACGGCCCATATCACTCCGCATCCGCGACAGCGTCAAGGAATGCCGGGACTCTGCATAGCCGAGCCGGAGCGGCGCATTCCCGGCGGCCAGCGGTCACCGCGTCATCCGCCGGTCCACCCGCACCGCGAGCGGCACCGCGACAGCCAGCCCGCCGACGATCCAGGCCAGCGCGGGCCACAGCGAGGCGAAATGCAGCGTCCCTTCGAGGGAACTGCGCATCGCGCGCACCATCGCGGTCAGCGGATTGATCTCCGCGACCGGCTGGAGCCAGTTCGGCAACGCCGACACCGGGACGATCCCGCCGGAGATGTAACCCAGCGGCAGCACGAAAAGGTTGATCATCCCCGACACGTCCTCCGCGCTCTTCGCCCGCAGGGCCAGAACGACCACAAAGGACGCGAGCATCGCGCCGATGCCCATCGGAGCCAGCAGGTACACGAGCGCCTCCAGCAGGTTTCCCTGGAACCTCGCGCCGAACAGCAGCCCGATCAGGGTCAGCAGCACCACCTGCGCCCCGGTCACCAGCGCGTCCGCGCCGATCCGGCCGATCAGCATCACCGACCGGCCGATCGGCAGCGACCGCAACCGATCGAGGTAGCCCTCCTCCGCGTCCCGCTGGACGGCTCCGCCGGAATGCGGGAGCGCGAAACCGAGCGCGAACGCGATCACGCCCGGCAGCGCGAAATTCGCGTAGTCGGCATAATTTCCTTCGGGCAGCACCGTCTTGGCGAACGCCGCGATGAACAGCACGTAGAGCAGCAGCGGGATGACGAGCGCGCTGCCGATGATCTCCGAGATGCGCAGCGTCCGCGTCAGGTTGCGGCCGATGAGCAAAGCCGATTGAACCACCATGTGTTCGTCACCCGTCCCGTCGGTAGCGGCGGGCGGTGAACACCAGCCAGAGCACGCCGAGTCCCACCGCCCACGCGGCCGTGCCGAGCAGTGCGGCGCCGTTCACGCTCGCGTCGGTCGCCGCGCGGAGCGCCTCGCTGGCCAGCGAAACCGGATTCACCTGCGCGACCGGGCGGAGCCAGGAGGGGAAGTTGCTCGCCGGCACGAAGGCGCTCGACACCATCAACGACAGCATCACCAGCGGCAGGATCACCGCGGTGGTGGCCTCCGGATCGCCGGTGCGCAGCCCGACCAGGCCGCCGCCGACGGAGAGGACCGCGATCAGCACCGCGCAGACCGCGACGAACTGCAGCAGCGCCGGAAGGTCGGCTGGCAGCCGGAAACCCAGCGCCGCGCCGCAGCCGACGATCACCACGATCGAGGCGAACCCGCGCACCAGGTCGGCCCCCACCCGGGCGAGCACGATGCCCGCCCACGGCATCGGCATCGACCGCCAGCGGTCCAGCAACCCGGCCCGGATGTCCATCCCGATGCCGAACGCGGCGCCCATGCCGGTGAAAAGCACGGCCTGCACGACCATCGCCGGGGTCACCCACTGCACGTAGTCCAGTCCGCGCTGCCCGCTCAGCTTGTCGAACAGGGCCAGGAAAAGCAGCATCACCATCAGCGGCATCACGATCGCGGACACCAGCACCATCGGATACCGCACCATGAGGCGGACGTGGCGGCCGGCCAGCACCGCGGCCGGCCGCACCACTCCGGTCACCGCCGGTCCTCCCCGTCGTGCCCGGTGAGGGAGAGGAAGACCTCGTCCAGGGTCGGGCGCCGGAGCTGGATGTCCTCCACGTCCAGGTCCGCGGCGCGCAGTTTCTCGGTCGCGGCCATCAGGGTGGCCAGGCCGCCGGGAGCCGGAATGGTCACCGCGTGGCGCTCCTGCCGGACCGAGACCTCGGCGCCCGCGAATTCGTGCAGCAGGCCGGCGGCGGTCTCGGCCTGGCGGTCGTCGGCCAGTTCGGCGACGCAGACCGCGGAGCCGACCCGTTGCTTCAACGCGTCCGGGGTGCCCTCGGCGATCACCACTCCGCGGTCGATCAGCACGATGTGGTCGGCCAGTTCGTCCGCCTCCTCGAGGTACTGCGTGGTCAGCACCACCGTCAGCCCGTCCGCGCGCAGAGTGCGGATCATCTGCCATACCGCGAGCCGGCTGCGCGGGTCCAGCCCCGCGGTCGGCTCGTCCAGGAAGAGCACCTCCGGCTTGCCGATGAGCGCGATCGCCAGGTCCAGCCTGCGCTGCATCCCGCCCGAGTACGTCGACGCGCGCCGCTGTCCCGCCTCGACAAGGTCGAAGGATTCGAGCAGTTCGGTCGCCCGCTGCTGCGCCGCTTTGCGGCCGAGCCCGAGCAGCCGCCCGATCAGGATCAGGTTCTCCTTGCCGGTCAGGATCCCGTCGACCGCGGCGTGCTGGCCGGCCAGCGCGATCGCGGAACGGACGCGCGAAGGTTCGCGGACCACGTCGCGGCCGGCGACGCGGACCGTGCCACCGGTCGGCCGGGCCAGCGTGGTCAGGCAGCGCACCGTAGTGGTCTTGCCGGCGCCGTTCGGGCCGAGCAGGCCGAGTACCTTGCCCGCCGTGACACGCAGGTCGATCCCGTTGAGGACCTCCTGTTTCCCGTAAGTCTTGCGCAGGCCCTCGACCTGCACGCTCGCCGCGGTCTCGCTCCGCTGGGCCGTCGGCCCGGTGGTATCGGTCGTCATCCCTTCGCCTTTCGTTGTCGTTCGCCTCGCCGCGGCCGCCGCTCAGTCGAGCAGGCTGGCCAGCTTCTTCGGAGCAACCTGGCGGTAGGACTCGCGGATGATCTCCGCGACCTCCTCCCAGTTCAGATCCACGTCCAGGCGCACGCCGACCCATCCGCTGCGCCCGACGAACGGCGGCACGAAGAACCGTTCCGGCTCCTCGCGGACCATCTCGTCCTGCGCGTCCGGCGGCGCGGGGCACCAGATCGTCGGGCGGTCCCCGTCCCGTTCCAGCTCCACGTACATCGTGAAAACCTTCTTGCCCCGCACGAAGAACGCCGGCACGCCGTGGCTGGGCCGCTCGCTCGTCTCCGGCAGCCCGAGACAGACCTCCCGCAGCCGGGCCAGCGGATCGGGCGCGGGGTCCTTCTTCTTCCGGGCGGTCATGTCCTTCGCTCCTTCGCCGCTCGTGTGTTCTCCGGTCGCGTCGAGATCAGCCACCGATGCCCGAACGGGTCGAGGATCACCCCCGAACGGCCGTAGGGGTACTCGGTGACCGGCCGGGACAATGTCGCTCCCCCGGCCAGCGCCCTGGCGACCGTCGCGTCCACATCGGACACCGCGAGCATCAGCGTCTGGCTGACCCCGCCCACTTTCTTCGGCCCGAGCACCCCGTGCTCGGGCGCCTCGTCGGCCAGCATCAGCACCGAATCCCCGAGGATCAGCTCCGCGTGCCCGACGCGCCCGTCCGGCATCTCCATCGGTGCGCCCCTTCGACGGGCGCCGAAGACCTCCGCGTACCACTCCAGCGCCTCCCGCGCGCCGTCGACGCTGAGGTAGGCGGTCAGCGTGCCCGGCGCGACGTCCTCGCCTTCGCCAGGCCCGGACGGTTCCGGTTCCGGCGACCCGATCCGCAGCAAGGCCTGTTCCAGCCGGGCGCGCAGATCCGCGGCGAATTCCGGATCCGGGTCGATCGGGACGATCGGCGCCCGCAGGCTGTCCAGCACGTCGGTCATCGCGCTTCTCCCCGCTCCTGATAGGCGAGACGGAATGCGGTGCGCGCCCGCACCAGCAACCCCTCGGCCGAACGCACGCCCCGGCCGAGGTACTCGGCCACCTGCGGCACTGGGAGGCCGTCGAGATAGCGCAGCGTCAGCGCCGCGCGGTAGTGCGGCTCGAGGTTCTCCAGCACCTCCCGCACCACCATCGCGTCGAGCCGTTCGTCCCACGGGTCCTCGGGCTCCTCGCGCCGTCCGCCGAGCACCTGGAGCCCGCGCCGTTCGCGTTCCTGTCTTCGCCAGTGGTCGACCAGCTTGTGCCGGGCGATGCCGATCAGCCACCCGACGGTGATCACCGGCGGGATCTCCAGCTGGGTGCCGTTGACGGCGGCGAGGAAGGTCTCCGCGGTCAGGTCCTCCGCCAGCGCGCGAGCTCCGCAGCGGGAAAACAGGTACCCGTACACCTCGGGCAGTGCCTCGTCGTAGAGCTCGAGCAGCCTGAGCCTCGGGTCCGGCTGAACTTTCGGACGTGGGGTCACATTCCCATCATCGTTCCGGGGGCGTTCGCTCCGACGTTCCACGCCGAAATTCTTTCGATCCGGGGCGTCTCGCGGGGCCGTTCACTCATGCGTGTCACCCGTTTCGCTGATGCCTCTCGTGTCCCGGCGGCCCGCCGGGGCCCGATCCGGTGGTAGCCATGAAGAGCCGCAGCCGAAAACGGAAAGGCTCGCCGATGAAATCGCGGATCGACCTGGAATCGGTGTTCAAGCTCAGCGAACTCGCGGACTACATCGTGCCGTTCGCCATCCGGGTGGTCTGCGACCTGCGCATCGCCGACCTGCTCGTCGCCGGGCCGCGCCCGGTGGTCGAGCTGGCCGCGGAATCGGGCACGCACGCCCCCTCGCTGCAGCGCGCGCTGCGCGCCCTCGCGTCGAAGGGGATCTTCGCCGAAACGGACGACGGCGACTTCGAGCTGACTCCGCTGGCCGAACCGCTGCGCGGCGACCATCCGCTGTCGCTGCGCGAAGCGTTTCCCTTGCTGCCCGGCGAAATCAAGGCTTGGTCGAACTTCGACCACACCATCCGGACCGGGCGCTCGGCGTTCGAGGAAGTGCACGGCACCTCCTGCTGGGACTACCTGGAGCGGCATCCCGAAGAGGGGGCCCGCTGGCTGCGTTCCCAGCAGGCGGCGACCGCGCTCGAGTCACGCAGCCTGCTGTCCGCTTATCCGTGGGCCCGCTTCGGCACGGTGGCCGACCTCGGCGGGGGGAACGGCGCCTTCCTGGCCTCGCTGCTGGGCAGGTTCCCGGAAATGCGCGGCGTGCTGTTCGATCTGCCTCACGCCGCGCGCAACGCACCGGCGGCCCTCGCCGAAGCCGGCGTGGCCGACCGCTGCGAAGTGGTCCAGGGCAGTTTCCTCGAGGACGCGCCCGGCGAGATCGACCTCTACCTGCTCAAGCGCGTGTTGTACGGCCTGGACGACGAGCAGGCCGGGACCGCGTTGCGCAACGTCCGGACGGCGATGAAGCCGGACAGCCGCCTGCTGGTGCTGGAACCGGTGATCGAAGCGGGGAACCGCGAGGACGTCGGGAAGCTCTACGACCTGTTGCTGATCACCATGACCGGCGCCGGCGCGCGGACCGAGGAGCAGTTCGCTTCGCTGACCGCCGCGGCCGGGCTGCGCGTCGTGTCCTTCATCCCGACGCCGATGCTCAAGATCGTGGAGATCGCGCCCGCGTAGCCGCGGCCGCGAGCCGTTCGATCCGCGCCACCGCGCGGGCGCCGTCCGCGCATTCGGCGATATGCCCGGCCATGTCCCGCGCGGCGCGCGCGTACCCGGGCTCGACCAGCACCTCGCCGATCGCTTCCCTGATCCGCGGGGGCTCGGCTTCGGCGTCGAGCGCGATTCCCGCGCCGCAGGCCTCTGCCCGCGCGGCGTTCTGGTAGTTGTCCCGGCCGCCGGGGAGGCACACCACGGGCACGCCGTGCGCGAGCGCGTCCTGCACGGTGAGCAGCCCGCCGTGGGACACCACTGCATCAACCGAGGGCAGCAGCCGGGCGTGCGGGACGAACCGCTCGACCGTCACCCCGGGCGGTGCCCGGAAGCCGGCTGGATCGAGCCCCTCGCCGAGCGTCACGACCGCGCGGGCACCGAGGCCCTCGAAGGCGTCGAGCACCCGCTGCGCGAGAGATTCCTGTGCCATGTAGGTACTGCTGAGACTCACCAGCACCAATGGCGTCCGGTTCGGTTCCGGCACTGGCGCGCCAGCCGCCGGAGCGCGCGGGTCGGCGAAGATCGGGCCGACGTAGTGCGTGTTCTTCGGCAGCGGCTCGGGAGGTTCGTCGAGCTGGGCCGGGCAGTTGACCAGCACGAGATCCGCACGGGACCACAGTTCGGCGTGGTAGCTGCCGGGTCCGTCGAGCGCGTCCAGTCCGATCTTGGCCCGGCCGCCATTCACGATGAACCGCCCGCGCGCCCATTCCGCAGCGTAACCGCCGTCGAGCCATGGCCGGTACAGGTTGTGCACGAGCACCGCGGTGGCCGCTCCCGCGCGCTCCGCTCCGCAGAGCGCGCCGACCGCCATGTGGTCGATCACCACCGTGTCCGGGTGCAGTCGCTCGATCGCGTCCATGGTGTCGTAGGCCATTTCCGGGCCGAGCAGGTGCAGCGTGAAGGCCGGCAGGTTCCGTTCGATCGGCTGGCCCGGTTCCGGCGACCAGGAGGTGGCGCGGCGGAACGGGTGAAACGGCAGCCCCGCCCGGCGCACGCGATCGCCCAGGGTCGCGGTGCCCATGAGGTCGACCCGGTGCCCGCGCGCCGCCAGCCGCCTGCCCAGGCCGAGGAAAGGCTGCACCGCGCCGCCGCCGTCCCAGCCGACCAGCAGCAGGCTCGCCTGGCGCCCGGTCATGTCAGCGCTGCCCGGCCGCGGTCCAGGGCCGCTCGATCCCGGCCCGGCGCGCCGCTCGCCAGGCCCGGCGCAGGCCGTCGGCGAAGAAGGCGCGGTTGACCCAGTACAGCTCCAGCCAGATGTTGTCCGGGTCGCGCAGCCAGATCTGCACCCCGGTCTCGAACGGGGATTCGGTGATCTCCGACCGCGCGACGCCCGCCCGGTCCAGGTGCTCGGCCCACCCGGTCAGCGCTTCCCGGTCCGGGACGTGGAAGGCCAGGTGGTGCAGGCCGGTCCGCGACTCGTCGAACGGGCTGGTGTCCCCGTCCTCGGTGGCGCCGAGCACGACCGAGGCCAGCGACGCCGGATGCACCAGCGTGCAGAACCGGAAACCGGATCCGTCCGGCGAAACGTCGTTCACCGAAACGAATCCGAATACCTCGCAGTACCACGGAACGCTCCGGTCGAGATCGGAAACGGTGAGATTGATATGAGTATTGCCGTCCAAGGCTGGCACGTTATTATTGTAACGTCCAGATGTGCGCGCGTGCTTGGCGTGTTATGCCGAAACCGCTCGCCGCGAACCGGCTCGGCGCATACCCGAAGGCCGGTTCGCCAGACGCCTCCCAGACGATCGGAGCCTGTCGTCGTGCTACCCGGATTTGTTGCTTACCCAGAGGATGTGGCCGACCGCTACCGCCGGGAGGGGTACTGGACCGGCGCTCCGCTCGGCGAGATCGCCCGAGCCGAGGCCCGCCGCGACGGATCCCGCGCCGCGATAGTTTCGACGCGGGAATCCGTCAGTTATGCCGAACTCGATAATTGGGCGGACGCGATCGGCACCGGTTTCCGCGAACGCGGCATCGGGCCCGGCGACCGGGTGATCGTCCAACTGCCGAACATTCCCGAATTTCTCGCGGTCGCGCTCGCGCTGTTCCGGATCGGCGCGATTCCGGTGTTCGCGCTGCCCGCCCACCGCAGCGCCGAGATCTCCTATCTGAGCGAGCACGCCGACGCGGCCGCCTACGTGATCCCCGACGTGCACCAGCGGTTCGACTACCGCGATCTCGCCCGGGAGGTCCGCCGGGCACGGCCCGCGCTCCGCGAGGTCGTGGTCGCCGGCGAACCGGCCGAGTTCACCGCGCTCGCCGCTTTCGGCCGCGGCGGCCGGCCGCTCGCGCCGGCCGCGGTGGATCCCGAGGGCCCGGCGCTGCTGCTGCTGTCCGGGGGGACCACCGGCCTGCCCAAGCTGATCCCCCGCACCCACGACGACTACGCCTACCAGCTGCGGGCCACCGCCGAAGCCATGCGCTTCGGCCGCGACGGCGTGTACCTGGCGGCTCTTCCGATGGCGCACAACGCCGCGCTCGGCTGTCCCGGCGTGCTCGGCGCGCTGGCCGCGGGCGGGGTCGTCGCGCTGGCCGGGAACCCGAGCCCGGACCAGATCTTCCCGCTCGCCGAGCGGACCGGCGCGACGCTGACCACGCTCATGCCGAGCCTGCTGCGGCTGTGGGCGGACACCGCCGGGCTTTTCGGAGCCGACCTGTCCGGCCTGGTGGTGGAGGTCGGCGGCGCGCCGCTGTCCGCCGAGACGGCAGACCGGGTCGCGGGCGCGCTCGGCTGCACGCTGACCCGATGGTTCGGCATGGCCGAGGGTCCGCTGATCTTCACCAGGCTGGACGACGAGCCAGCGGTGCGGCTCGGCACCGAGGGGCGGCCGCTGTCCGCCGCGGACGAGCTGCGGGTGGTGGACGATCAGGGGCAGGACGTCGCGCCCGGCGAACCGGGCGAGTTGCTCGTGCGCGGCCCCACCACGTTGCGCGGCTACTACGACAACGCCGAATACAACGCCCGCACGTTCACCCGGGACGGGTTTCTGCGCACCGGCGACCTGGTCTGCCGCACCGCCGAGGGCAACCTGGTGGTGCGCGGCCGGGCACGGGATGTGATCAACCGCGGCGGCGAGAAGATCCCCGCCGAAGAGGTCGAAACCCATCTGCAAGCCCACCCCGAGATCGACGAGGCCGCTGTGGTCGGCGTGCCGGATCTGGCCCTTGGCGAGAAGACCTGCGCCTTCGTGGTTCCCGCCGGGGGCCCGCCGACCTTGGCCGGGATCAAGAACTTCCTCACCGGTGCGGGGCTGGCCGAGTTCAAGTTCCCGGACCGCCTGCGCGTCGTCGAAACGCTCCCGCGCACCGGTGCCGGCAAGATCGACAAGAACGCGCTGAAGGCGGCCGCGGGACGACGCGCCGATCAGAACCCGCCGGCTCCCGGCTCGGCGCCCGCGAGCAGCCCGCCGAGCGAGGCGTAGAAATCCCGTCCCGCCGAGAAGTGCTGGGTCACCGTGTGCGCGTCGCGCAACCGCCGCTGCAGCGGCGAGGTCTCGTACACCGCCGAGCCGCCGCCGAGCCGGTGTGCGGCGTCCACGACACCGGTCGCCAGCGCGACGGCGCGCGGTCCCGCGGCGCGCAGCCGGGCGCGTTCCAGCTCGGTCGGCTGGTGCCCGCTCGCCGCCGCGGCGTCGACCGTTTCCACTTCGCTGGCCAGCAGCGCCCGCGCCGCGCACAGCGACATGAACGCCTCGCCGAGCTGGTCTTGGAAAACCGGCGAACCCGCGAGGCCGCGGGTGCTGAACGCGGGCCGTTTGCCGTCGGCGGCCAGCCGGGCGACCGCGTCCGCCGCACCCGCCGCGATGCCGCACGCGGTCGCCGCGACGACCAGGCCGCCTTGGTCTCGAGGGGTGATCCGCAGAGCCGCCGCGCCGCCGCCGGGGATCGGTTCGTCCAGCCCGCAGGTGCGCTCGTCCGCGCACGGCATCCGGGTCACGCGCACGTCGTGGCTGCCGGTGGCCCGCAGCCCGACGACGTGCCAGGTGTCCAGGATTTCCACCTGCTCGGCGGGGAGCAGCACCATGCGCAACGGGGGCAGCCCGTCCTCGGCGGACCGGGGCACGCCGCGGTGGTGTTCGAGGCACTGCAGGTAGATCCAGGCGGCGTTCTCGCATCCGGTGACGAACGGCCACTGCCCCGACACCCGCCAGCCGGCCGGCTCGCGGGTCGCCCGGCCCTTCGGCGCCACCGCGCCCGCGCCGAGGACGTCCGGGCCGTCGGCGTAGATCTCGTCGGTCGCCGCAGCCGGGAAATGCGCGAAGATCAGCTGGGCGATGTAGATCTGCCCGACCGTCCAGCCGACCGCCCCGTCAGCGCGCGAGATCTCCTCGATGACCCGCAGCACCTCGGGCACGGCCAGGTCGAGGCCGCCATAGCGTGCGGGCACGCCCATCCGGAGCGCGCCGGCCGCGGCGAGCACGTCGAGCAGATCGGCAGGCACCCGCCGGTTCAGTTCGCATTGCTCGGCCCGCTTCGCGATCTCCGCGGTCAGTTCGCCGATTTCGGCCGGATCGATCCTCGTCGTCACCCCAGGTCCTTTCTCTCGGCCGCTTCGGGCAGAGCACCAGCGAGGAACGACGCCCAAACCCGGCGTCGCTTCGGCTTCCCGCTCGTCGTCCTCGGCACGGTGCCCGGCGGCACCCGCACCACCACGACCTCGGCGCCCTCGCTCCGCCCGCGCAGGATCCGCTCCGCCGCGACGCGGCAACCCCGGTCTCCCTGTTCCAGCACGCCCACCACCACCGGGGCGCGCTCGCGCTCGCCGAGCAGCACGGTGTACCGCTCGATCGGCAGGCCCAGCGGCGTCAGCGCGAGTTCCAGGTCCTCCGCGAACAGCGTCCGGCCGCGGATCTTCAGCGCGTCGCCGAGCCTTCCGAACACGTACAGCTGCCCGTCGACCAGGAACCCGGCGTCCCCGGTGTACACGGCATCCCCGGCGAACCGGGTCTGCGTCCCGTCCGGCACCGCGCCGAGATACCCCGCCGCCACCGAGTCGCCGCGCACCACGATCTCGCCGACCGCGCCTGCCGGCAGCGGGGTGCCTTCCTCGTTCACGATGCTCGCGCGCATCCCCGGCAGCACTCGGCCGCAGCCGACCAACGGAGCCCCTGACGACACGGCGCGCGTCCCCCACTGTTCGCCCAGGGGCAGGCCGGTCACCGCCAGCGTGGTCTCGGCCAGCCCGTACGCGGGCAGGATCGCGCTTCGAGAAAGGCCGTGGGGCGCGCACAGCCGGTAGAACCGGTCCAGGGTGTCCGCCCGGATCCGCTCGGCGCCGACCACTATCGCGCGCCAGCGCGAGAAATCCAGGCCGGCCAGCTCCCGCGGGGGCACCCGCCGGGCGAGGTAGTCCAGCCCGAACGCGGGCATCGCGGTGAGCGCGGCGCCGTCTTCGCCGAAGCAGCGCAGGTAACGCAGCGGCCGCCGGAGAAAGTCCTCCGGGCGTATCAACCGGATCGCCGCGCCGTGCACGACCGGGGCGAGCAGACAGCCGACCAATCCCATGTCGTGGTGCACCGGGAGCCAGCACGCGGCGGTGTCCTCCGGAGTGATCCGCAGCCACTGTCCGATCGCCGCGACGTTGGCGGCCAGCGCGTCGTGCGACACGCAGACGCCGCGGGCCGCGCCGCTAGTGCCCGAGGTGAACTGGACCAGGGCGTGTTCCGCGAGGTCTCGTTTCCCGACGGTGCCACCGGCTTCGGCCAGCAGCGCGTCGAAGGTCACCGCCTTCGGCGCATACGCTTCGACGCGGTCCAGCAGATCGGCGTCCATCAGCACGCACGCGGGATCGGCGGCCGCCAGCACGGCGGCGGCGGCGCGCCGGTGCTCGTTGCCGTCCTGCAGGGCCAGCGGTGGCGCGAGCAGCGTCGGGGTCGCCCCGGCGAGCATCGTGCCGAACAGCGAAGCCACCATCCGGGGCCCGGGCCGGGCCAGGACGGCAACCCGAGCACCGGGCTCCACCTCGCGTGCCGCCAGCGCGGCAGCGCACCGCTCGACGAGGCGGGCCAGCCGGGCGTAGGACCAGAAATCCCAGCCCCCGTCGGGTTCGGCGAACCGGATCCCCCGTTCGGCCGACGGGCGCTCGAGCCAGTCGAGCAGGCCACGGACCGGCACTCAGCCCTCCCAGTGGATCAGCCCGATCCCGCCGTAGCGCCGCAATCCCTTGCGCAGGTCGAGGATCTCCTCCGTCCGGTACTCCGGCCGGATCCGCTGCCAGAACTGGTCCACCTTGCACCAGCCCAGCCATTCCGGCGGGGGCAGGATGTCGTGGAAACCGATCAGCCCGCCCGGCCGCACGAATTTCGCGTAGTCGCGGAAATCCTGTTCGACCCCGGCCTCGCTGTGGTCCGCGTCGATGAACAGGAAATCGACGCACGCCTCGCCGCCCAGTATTCCGGCGACCGCGCCGACGGTTCCGGGATCGTGCGAATCGGCCCGGACGACTTCGACCCGCTGCCGTTCCCGCGCGCAATCCCGCAACGCGGTCACGACCGCTTCCTCGCTCACCTGGTAGTCGAACTGCTCGTTCGCCTTGTCCAGCGACACCAGCAGGGCGTCCTCGGCCGCGACCTTCGCGAACGCCCAGAACGCGCCGCCCGCTCCGGCGCCGATCTCCAGCAGCACCTTCGGCGGCCGCGCCGCGAGCAGTTCGAGCAATTGCGAGAATTCGCGTTCCTTCTGCATCGCGCCCCGGCGGCGCGCCTCGACCGCGAGTTCCGTTACCGACATGCGTTCCTCACCGATCTTCCGTACGCGGATTGCGAAGTCACGACACCAGAACCAGGCTGAGCCTATCGGCGCGGGCCCGGCGCCGGTTATGAGAACCGGCCGGCCCGGCCATGCCCGCCGCGCTCAGCCGCCGCGCCGCCAGTAGGCCCCCCATTCGTCGATCGACTCGATCGGATCGTCGATCCCGTGCTCGGCGCGGTATTTCGCCACCGCGAGCCGGCAGGCGGGCAGCCCGTAGTCGTCCACGATGACGAACCCGCCCGGGGAGAGCCGGGGGTAGAGATGCGCGAGCGAGTCCATTGTGGACTCGTAGAGGTCGCCGTCGAGGCGCAGCACGGACAGCCGCTCCACCGGCGCGGACGGCAGCGTGTCGCGGAACCAGCCCGGCAGGAACTCGACCTGGTCGTCGAGCAGTCCGTAGGTCGCGAAGTTCCGCCGCACGGTGTCCAGGGACACCCCGAGCACCTCGTTGTACTCGTGCAGCCGGACCCGGCGGTCGCCGGGATGGCCCTGAGCCGGAACCTCCGGCATGCCCTGGAACGAATCCGCCGCCCAGACCTTGCGATCACGCACCCCGTGCGCCCGGAGCACCGCGCGCATGAAGATGCACACCCCGCCCCGCCACACCCCGGTCTCGATCAGGTCGCCGGGCACGTCGTCGGCCAGCACGGTTTCCACGCAGTGCTGCACATTGTCCAGCCGTTCCAGCCCCACCATGGTGTGCGCGCTGCTCGGCCAGTCGTTGCCGCGCGCACGCTGGGCCAACTCGAACCCGCTGTCTTCCTGGTATTTCGACCGGGCCACCGGCGGGTCCCGGTAGATGACGTTGGTGAGCACCTTCTTCAACAGGTCCAGGTAGTCGTTCGCTGCCGTCTCGAGCACGGGCATCTTCCTCACCTTCCCGGGAACGCGCACCAGGTCCGCCCGACGCTACCCCGACCCGCGTACAGCCCCTGGATTCCCGCGCGCACAACGCATCGGTGGCACCCGGCAACGCATAGTCGATCGGCACCGGAACCGCCGCAGCGCCCCTAACGTGGCGTCGTGGACTGTCCGGACGCGACACAGGGACGGGAGCCGATGACCGAAGCTTCGGGCACGCCCAGCGAATACGTCGCGAAGGTCGTCGCGAGATCGGCGGATCTGCGACGCCTCGACCCGAAGGCCCGCCGGCTGGTGAAGCTGCTGTGGGCGGCGCGCGGCGGGATCACCCACGAACTCCCGGTGGCGCAACAGCGCGCGAATCTTCGTGCGCTGTTCGCGAACCTCCCGCAGGACAACGGATCAGCCCGTGACGAATCGTGCGCCGAGGTGGACGTGCCGCTGCCGGGAAGGACGCTGCGGGCCCGGTGGTACGGCGAGCACGCGACCGGATCTGCGCCGATCCTGCTCTATCTGCACGGCGGCGGCTGGACGCTCGGCGACCTGTGGCTCGCCGACAGCCAGTGCCGCGAACTCGCGGCGGCCTGCTCCGCGCGAGTGCTCAATCTCGCTTACCGGCTGGCGCCGGAGAACCGGTTCCCCGCCGCCTACGACGACGTGGCCGACACTGTCGACTGGCTCAGGGAACGAAACGATCCGCGCCGCATCGTGCTCGTCGGCGACAGTTCGGGCGCCAACCTGGCGGCCGCGGTCGCGCAGGCAAGGCCGGACGCGATCGCCGCGCAGGTGCTGGTCTACCCGCAGGTGGTCACCACCGCCCGCGGCGATCTGCTGGACCTCCGCTACGACGATTTCTTCGTCAGCGCCGAGGGCCTGGCCAGTTTCGAGCGGCTCTACCTCGGCGGCGCCGACCCGGCCGACCCCCGATTCGCCCCGCTGCTCGGCCCCGGGCTCGGCGGGCTTCCCCCGGCGCTGCTCGTCCTGGCCGAATGCGATCCGCTGCGCCCGCACGGGGCGGCCTACCACCGGGCGCTGTGCGCGGCCGGGACCCCGGCGCAGGCGCGCACCATGCCGGGGATGATCCACGGTTTCTTCGGGCTGTCGTCGGTGCTGGCCCCGTCCGCCGAAGCCGTGCACGCGATCGCGGACTTCCTCGCTCCGCTCCGCACCGGACCGAATCTGCTGGAGAAACGATGACCGCCGCCGACCCGCGGACCAGGGCGTTGACCGTGCGGCTGTGGCTCGCCTGCCTGGCCACCCAGGAACAGCTGACCATCTATCTCGGCGTCCGGCTCGGCCTCTACCGTTCCCTGGACACGCCCGCGACCCCGCGGCAGCTCGCCGGACGCGCCGGAATCGCGGTGCGGTACGCGACCGAATGGCTGGAACAGCAGGCGGTCGCGGGGATCGTCGAGGTGGACGATCCGGCCCGCCCGCGGGACGAGCGGGTCTACACGCTCCCTGATCCACATCGGACAGTCCTGGTCGAGACGGCGGATCCCTCCGCCATCGGCTCGCTCGCGGTCCTCCCGCTGGGCGGCGTGGCGCTGGCCCTGCCCGAACTGCTCGCGGCGTACCGCAGCGGCGCCGGCGTGCCGGACGCCGTCTACGGCGACGATTGGCGGGTCGGCCATTCCGGTGCCAACCGGGCCTTGTTCACTCACCAGTTCCCCGGCTGGATCCGGCTGGCCATGCCCGACGTGCACGCCCGGCTCACGACCGGCGACGCGCGCGTGGCCGACGTCGGCTGCGGCGCGGGCTGGGCGAGCATCGCGCTCGCGCTCGCTTATCCCGGTGCGCGGATCACCGGCTTCGACGTCGACGCCGAGTGCCTGGAACAAGCGCGCCGCAACGCGGCCGACGCGGGGGTCGCCGAGCGAACGGAGTTCCGCGTCCAGGACATCGAAGCAGCGGCCGACGAGCTGACCGGCCGTTTCGATCTGGTGTGCGTGCTGGACGTCCTGCACGAACTGCCCCGGCCGGTGCCGACGCTGCGAACCTGCCGGTGCCTGCGTTCCCCGGACGGCGCGGTGCTCGTGATGGACGCACGGGTGCGCGACGCCTTCACCGCGCCCGCCGACGAGGTGGAACGTTTCCAATACGCCACCAGCGTTCTGCACTGCCTTCCGGCCTGCCTCGCCGACCCGCCGTCGGCCGGAACGGGAACCGTGATGCGGGCGGACGACGTGCGTGCCTTCGCCCGCGACGCCGGTTTCGCCGAGGTGGACGTGCTGCCGGTCGAGGAACGGTTCCACCGGCTCTACCGGCTGCGGGGCTGAAGGGCGTTCAGCCGGCGAGCACGCCGCGCTCGCGCAGCAGCGGGATCACGCCCTCGCCGAACCAGTAGGCCTCCTCGATGTGCGGCTGGCCGGAAAGGATCAGGTGGTCGAGCCCCAGCGAATGGAACTCCTCGATCCGGTCGGCCACCTCCCCGTGGCTGCCCACGAGCGCGGCCCCGGCGCCCGGGCGCACCAGGGCGTAGCCCGCCCAGACGTTCGGGTAGACCTCCAGCTCGGCTCTCCCGCCGCCGGTGAGCGCGGCCATTCGCCGCTGCCCCTCGGACTCGCTGCGCGCGAACCGGCGCTGCGCCTGCTCGATCCGGGCCGGGTCCATGGTTTCCAGCAACCGATCGGCCACTGTCCACGCCTCTTCCGACGTGTCCCGGGCGATCACCTGGAACCTGGTACCCGCCTGGAGCTTCCGGCCGCGGCCGTCCGCCGCCGCCCGGAGCAGGTCGAGGTGCTCGGTCAGCTGCGCGGGTTTTTCTCCCCAGCACAGATAGATGTCCGCGTGCTCGGCGGCGACCTCCTTGGCCGCGCCGGAGGATCCGCCGAGGAAGATCTCGGGCAGTTCCCGCGGCGGCCGGGCGACCATCGCGCCGGACACCCGGTAGAATTGGCCGGAGAAGTCAAAAGGCTTGCCGCGCAACGCTTCCCGCAGGACAGTGAGGAACTCGGCGGACCGTGCGTACCGTTCGTCGTGGCTCAGCCAGTCCCCGTATCGCGCCTGCTCGTCGCGATCGCCGCCGCAGACGACGTTCAGCTGGAGCCTGCCGCCGGACAGCCGCTGGTAGGTGGCGACCATCTGCGCCGCCAGGGTCGGCGACAGGAATCCCGGCCGCAGCGCGACCATGAATTTCAGCCGGTCGGTCTCCCGGGCGAGGGCGGCGGCGACCAGCCACGCGTCCTCGCAGAACAGCCCGGTGGGCGTGAGCACGCCGGCAAACCCCAGGCCTTCCGCGGCCCGGGCCACCTGGATGAGGTACTCGATGTCGGGTTCCCGTCGCAGATCCCGTTTGTCCCGCGCCCGGGCGACCTCGCGACCGTCTCCGTGCGAGGGCAGGAACCAGTAGAGCCGCAAAGACAAGGGTCGCTTCCTTCCCTGGGGCGCGCGCCTCGCGAGCACGCGCCTTCGCGTCCCGATTCTCGCCGCCGCCGTCGCCACTGCTCAACCTCCGGCCGGTCATCGGCATAGCGGAGGAGAACCGGCCGCCGCATCGGCATACCGGGTGCCCGCGAGTCAGGAGACCGAGCGCACTCGGGCGGCACGTTCCCCGCGGTGGATCGAGGCCAGCATCGCCTCGAATCTCGTCTCCGCCTCGCTGGCGCCGTCGAGCAGCCGCCGCGCGGTCGCGGTGAGCACGGTCCCCCGATGTCCGCGCAACAACAGCCGCAGACCGAGCCTGCGCTCGAGCCGGAGGATCCGGCGTGTCAGCGCTGGCTGGGTGATCAGCAGCACCGGTGCCGCCCGGTTGAGGCTCCCGCATTCGTCAACCACCCGCAGCAGGTGCAGATCGTCCGGCGCGAGCGCGTCCTGCGGGGTTTCCGGCTCCCCGAGGGGAACCGCCACCGCCAGGCCGCTGAACAGTTCCAGATCGGCTTCGTCGTCGTCAGAGCTGTTGGCGGGCAACGGAAACATCGGCGACGCGACGTAGGCCGGGTTGCGTCGCGCGGCCCGGTTGAGATAGCAGTCGCGCAGGCGGGAACACAGCACGGCGGACAGTTTGTCGCTGACCACCGTGGGATCGGTCAGCAGGACGTACTTACGGCACAGCCGTTCGGCGAGAGGTTTGAGCACAAACCCGTGCGAACCGGGCGGACGCGTCAACGGGGATGCCAGCGACACGCCCTTGCCGTGGCCGAGCAGTCCTCGCATCTCCGACGCCACCTCCGTGACGTGCGCGATCCGCGGTTCGAACTCCGCCCGCCGCGCCCCCTCGGCCAGCAGTGCCCGCGCGTGCTCGTTCGCCCGGACCAGCCACTCGTCGTTCGCGAAGTCCGCGATCGACACTGTTTCGCCGGCCGCGAGGGGGTGGTTCATCGGCAGCGCCATCCACAGCGGTTCCTCCAGCACCACCTCGGAGCGGGAGGGACGGGTGCACTGGCGGGTGAAATCGGGCGGCTCCCAGACATACGCCGCGTCGACGCTGTAGCGCTCGAAGAACTCCACGCTGGTCTCGGGCTCCGCGCTCACCAGGCTCAGCAGCATCCCCGGCACCTTCACCGCGATATCGTCGATCAGCTCGGACCACTCGCTGCCGAAGGCGGCGATCCGGAGCATCGGCAGCGGCCCTGACGGCCGGCCCGGGGTCTGCGAAACCAGGCTCAGCGCGGACCCGAGAGCCATCAGCAGCCGGTTCCCCGCCTGCAAGAGGCCCCAGCCGCCCTCGGTCAGCCGGAGACCGTGTTCGTCGCTCCGGATGAGCGGCGCGCCGACCCTGCGCTCCAACCGGCACAAGCGCCGGCTGGCCGCGGGCTGCGTGGTGCGCGCCGCCTTCGCCGCGCCCTTGAGCGTGCCGGCGCACGCGACCCCCTGCAACAAGGCCAGATCTTCCCGGCTGGGCGGTTCCACCCGCATCCCCGAGCAGCCGGGGGCATGGCCTGCTCTCCTCGCATCGGACGAAAGGTGCCCGGTGGTCGTCATCGCGAGCTCTCCTCCCCCACGTTGGCAGCAAACGTTCCCCGCCGTGCGATTCGGGCGCAGCACTGTTCGGCCCGCCCATTCGGAAGACTCGAAAGAGGCGTGGGAATATCAGTTATATCGACCGGAAGCCCCCGCTTGCCCCGCCAGTAGCCCCCCAGTCCGATATTTGCCGCTCGGAGCGGCAACGCTATCGGGATCCAACCCGAACATTTCACAACGACGGAGGACATCGCAATAGGCCGATTGAGTTACAGGGCCGCGGTCGCGTCCGCCGTCTCGCGGCTCCGGCCCACTTCACACCCCGCGCACCCGGCAGTCCGGCCCTGCCGCGTCCCGCAGTGGAATGGCGGCCGGCGAGCGCCGGACCCCGCGAACAATGGTTACGCGCTCAACTGTTTTACATTCATCGAAATCCGTTTGCGCAGGCACCCACTCGGTCGCCGGGCATCCGGGCCCGGACATGCGGAACTGTTGACCGGACGCTAGTTCATTGCTCGCGCGTCGCGACGACAGTGCAAGATTCGCCGCGTCCGTCAGCGCCGCGCAGGCGAACAGCCGGCCACCGCGGGGTGACGACGGGCCAAACATGCGCACTCGGCGATATCTCGGCCTCGGACCCCCTTGCCGGGTCGCTCGGGATGCCCACCCGTACCAAACATATAAAAGTACGACCGTTCTCGATTAGCACGATCCGGGTAATGCGGCCAATGCCGAGTGCGGTCCTGTTCGGACACCACATTTCATAAGGGCTCGGCAATGGACGTGCCGGAATCCCGTCCGCGACGGCCGTTTTACCGTCCGGCCGGCCGTCATCCGTTCGCGCACCCGCGCGCACCCGCGGTGCGGTACCGTCACCACATGCCACGCAATAAGACACCGAGCATCAGCACCTTCCTTTTCTCCGACGACCCGGAGGCCAGCCAGAAGTTCCTCGTCGAGGCGTTCGGGCTGGCCGAAGGCGAACTGTCCCGCGACGACAAGGGCAAGGCACTGGTTGGCCGCGCCTATCTCGGCGACTACGCGGTCTCGGTCGCGCGTCCGCATCCGGGCCGGATGGAGGCCGCGAGCCACGCCAATGTGCTGCACTCGCTCGTCATGGTCTATCTCGACGACGTCGACTCGGTCTACGAGAAGGCCAAGGCGGCGGACGCCAAGATCGAGTACGAGCCGACGGACATGCCGTACGGGCAGCGCGAGTTCGGCGCACGAGACGCCGACGGAAACCTGTGGTGCTTCGCCAAGGAACTGACCGCCTAGAGCGGCGCTCGGGCGCTAGCCTTCGCGCTCGTCCCGCCGAGCCGGACGCGGCTGCACCACGTCCCAATGTTCGACGATCCGGCCGTCGCGGAGCCGGAAGATGTCGACCGCCTCGGATCCGCTGCCGTCCGCGGCGGCGGTCGACTCGTAGTGCACGGCCACGTGATCGCCGTCCGCCAGTGCGTGGCGGACCTCGATCGCCGGCGGAGGCTCCGCGGCGGCCAGCGCGCGCAGGAATTCGGCTAGCCCGGCTTTGCCGGGCGCGATCAAGGCGCTGTGTTCGACGTAGTCGTCGGCCACCGGGCGCAGCGCGGTCGGCACGTCACCGCGCAGCGCCGCCCGGAAAAGGCCCAGCACGACCTCTTTGTTGAAGTCACGCCGGTCCATTGCCGGCTCCTTCCCGCTCGTCATCCCGACACCGCGGCCGCCGCCGTCAGCCGGCGCAGATACGTGGTGAGCAGCGCGGCATCCAGCGGTGGGCAGGCGATGCCGCTGCCGTCGAGTCCGGCCAGGGTGTTGTCGCAGCGGTACCGGCGCCCGGAGAACAGCGGGCGCTCGTCCAGCATCGGCAGGAACACCCGCATGGCGCTGTCCGGCCGCCGATCCGCGCGGATCGCTTCCCGCCATTCGCCGAACGGCGCCGACCGGAGCGGATGCCCGAGCGAGCGCAGCTGCCCGACGATGTCGTTCCAGCGCACCGCGTGCGGATTGACCAGGTTGAAGTTCTGGCCGAGGGAGCTTTCCCGCAGGGACAACGCGACCAGGGCACGCGCGACGAAATCGACCGGGACCACGTCCACGAAGGCATCGCTGTCCGGGGCCAGCCCGAGCGCGAGACAGTCCTTCAGCATGGCGGTGACCAGGTGCCCGTCCGACGTCGTGCCGGTGCGCGAATGCCCGGCAACGTTGCCCGGGCGGTAGATCGCGGCTGGCACCCCGTGCCGGCGCGCCAGCATGACCACCTGCTCGGCCACCCACTTGCTCTGGTCGTAGCCGCCGTGAAACCCTGCCGCCGCACGCAAATCGGTGTTCTCGCCCGCCACCTCGAGGTCGGCGAAGCGGTCCGAGTCGAACACCGCGATCGTGGAGACGTGGTGCACCGCCTTGGCTTTTCCCTCGCACGCCAGCCGCAGGACTTCCCGCGTACCGTCCACATTGGGCAGTCGTAGCCGCCGGTACGGATCGAGGAAGCTGACCGCCGCGCCGTTGTGGTAGATCGCCTCCACACCGGCGGCGAGCCTCGCGTACGACCGGTCGGACAGCCCCAGCCGCGGTGCGGCCAGATCGGCGGGCACCACCTCGATCCGGGTGAGGTCGGCGCCGTCGAGGAGCCCGAACCGGCGCAGCCCGGCGGTGATCCGCGCCAGCCCGGCTTCCGGTTCGGCGCACCGCACCGCACAGCTCACGCGCGCTCCGGTGCGGTCCAGGAGTTCGCGCAGGAGAAACGAGCCGACGAACCCGGTCGCGCCGGTGAGCAGCACCGACTCGGGCCGGGCTGGCGTGCCGCGCCGCCTGCCTCGCGGGAGCTCGCGATCGAACCAGATGTCCGCTCGGCCGTCGTCGCTGTCGTGACCGTTCGTTCCGGCCAGGGTCGCGATCGCGGCTGGTCGAGCGTCGGCCAGGATTTCGCTCAGCGGGAGGCGGACGCCGATCTCCCGGAGCCGCGCGGCGAGTTCGGCCCCGAGCAGCGAGGTGCCGCCGAGTTCGAAGAAGTCGTCGGAAACGCCGATGTTCCGCACTCCCAGCAATCGCTCGAACACCTCGGCCACGGATCGCTCCAGGACGCTGCCTTCCGCCGGGACGGCGCGCTGGGCCCGAGGGTCCGGTTTCCTGTCGTCCGGTGGCACGATCTCACTGCCGGACACCTTCGGCCCCTGCCTCGGGTCGATCCAGTGCCGGGCACGCGCGAAGGGATAAGTGGGCAGCACCAGACGCCGCGGCTCTCCGTCCTCGTGCAATCGCCGCCAGTCCGGTGCCACTCCGGCCGCCCACAGCGCGCCGAGAGCGGTCAGCACCGTCTCGCCAGCGCCTCGGCCGGCTTCGGGACGGTCCGGCAGCGAGGTGACCGCGATCTGTCCGGCGGGCCAGTCAGGATGCCCGCGGCACAGCGACACCAGGGTTCGCCCCGGCCCGGTCTCGACCAGAATCCGGCCGGGTTCGGCCAGCAGCGCGGCGACGTTGTCGGCGAAGCGGACCGGCGCCCGCAATTGCCGCGCCCAGTAGCCGGGGTCCACCGCCTGCTCGTCGGTCAGCCAGGTGCCGCTCACATTGGACAGACAGCGGATCTCCGGCGGCTGCGGGCGCACGGCTTCGACAGCCGCGCGGACCTGAGCCACCGCGGGGTCCAGCATGGCCGAATGGAACGCGTGCGAGGTGCGCAGCGGACGGGGTTCCATCCCTCGGGAGCGCAACGCGGCCACGGTGCGCCGCATCGCCGGTTCCGGCCCGGACAGCACGGTGAGCCCGGGACCGTTGTAGGCCGCGACCTCGACCCCCGGCTCCAGATCGGGACGGAGCCGGTCGACCGGTTCGTTCACCGAGACCATCGCTCCGCCCGGCAGCCCGCCGACCGCGCGAGCTCGCGCCATCACCACGCGGAGCGCCTCCTCGCGGGTGAACACCCCGGCGACGCACGCGGCGGTCAGCTCGCCGAGGCTGTGCCCGAGCACCGCGTCCGGCCGCACGCCCCACGACATCCAGAGCCGGGCCAGCGCGTACTCCACCGAGAACAGCGCGGGCTGGGTGATTTCGGTCTGCCGCAGGCGGTCCGCTGCCGCCTCGGGATCGTCGGCGCCCAGCTCGGCGACGCGCGGGTCCACGCCGCCGTGCGCCACGATCTCCTCCGCGCATGCGTCCAGTTCGTCGCGGAAGACCGGCCAGCGGCGATACAGCTCGCGGCCCATTCCCGGGTATTGGCTGCCCTGTCCCGGGAACAGGAAAGCGACCCCGGGCCGGTCCGCGGCCGGACCGGATGTGCTGCGCCGGGGCGGCCTGCGCAGCCGTTCGGCCGCTTCGCGCGGGGTCCGCGCCGCCACCGCCATCCGGTGCGGATGCGCCTGCCGCCCGCGTTGCCAGGTGTGCGCGACCTCGGCGAGGCTCCATTCCGGATTCCGCTCCAGCGCGTCCGCGAGTTCGGCCGCCACGACCGGCAGCCGTTCGGCGGTCCGGGCCGAGACCGGGACGAGCTGCCATCCGGTGCTGGGCGAGGCCGGTTCCCTCGGCGGGGCCGCTTCCAGGACGACATGCGCGTTGGTGCCGCCGAAGCCGAAGGAGCTGACGCCTGCCCGGCGAGGCCGCCCGTCCGCCTGCCATTCGGTCCGCGCCGCGCTGACCCGGAACGGTGTGTCGGTGAACCGGATCGCCGGATTCGGCCGCCGATAGCCGGCGTTCGGCGGGATTTCGCCGTGCCACAGCATCAGCACCGTTTTGATCAGGCCGGCGATGCCCGCCGCCGCGTTCAGATGGCCGATGTTCCCCTTGACCGAACCGAGCAGGCAGAACCCGCTCCGGTCGGTCCACCGCCGAAACGCCGCGGTGAGCGCCTCGACCTCGACCGGGTCCCCGAGCGGGGTCCCGGTGCCGTGCGCCTCGACGTAGCCGATCGTCCCGGCGTCGATCCCGGCCGCCGCGATCGCGTCCGCGATCGCCTCGCTCTGACCGGACACGCTCGGAGCGGTGAACCCGACCTTCTCGCGGCCGTCGTTGTTCACCGCGCTGCCCCGGATCACCGCGTAGATCGAGTCGCCGTCGCGGAGCGCGTCGGGCAGGCGGCGCAGCAGGACCGCACCGGCGCCCTGGCCGAACACGGTTCCCCTGGCGTCGGCGTCGAACGGTCGGCAGTGCCCGTCCGGGGCGAGGATTCCGCCCGGCTGGAATCGGTAGCCCGCCCGCAGCGGCACATCGACCGCGACCCCGCCGGCCACCGCGTACTCGCATTCGCCGAGCAGCAGGCTCTGGCAGGCCTGGTGCACCGCGACGAGCGAACTGGAGCACGCGGTCTGGATCGCCAGGCTCGGCCCGCGCAGCCCCAGTTTGTGGGAGACCCGCGTCGAGAGGTAGTCCTTGTCGTTGGCCAGCAGGGTCTGCGTCGCCATCGGGGACTCGCGCAGTTCCGGATGCGACAGCAGGTTGAACATCAGGTAGGAGTTCTTGCTCGCTCCGGCGAAAACCCCGATCCGGTCGTTGCCGGGCGCGGGCACGACCCCGGCCCGCTCCATCAGCTCCACGCAGATCTCCAGGAACAGCCGGTGCTGCGGATCGAGCAGGGCCGCCTCGCGCGGGCTGTAGCCGAAGTACTCCGCGTCGAAACCCGCGATGTCCTCCAGCGCGCCTTTCGCCGGGACGTAGTCGTCCGCCCCGGACTCTTCGTCGGGAATGCCCTCCGCGCGCAGGTCTTCCGCGCTGAAGAAGCTGATGCATTCGGTGCCGTCGCGCAGGTTCCGCCAGAACTGCTCGATCGTGGCCGCGCCGGGAAAGCGGCCTGCCAGTCCGACCACGGCGGTGAAGTCCTCTGCTTCCGGCCCGTCGAGCACGGGTTCGGTCATCGTCGCTCCTGACTGCCGTCGGGCACGCCCCGCCGGGCCCTCGCGCGGCCGCCCGCCGCGCGCCGCCGCTCGGCCTTCCCCCGGGCGTCGTCCAGTCCGCCGTCGGGCCGGAAGCCTCGTTCCAGGAAGGCGGCCAAGCCGCGGATCGTGGGGTACTCGAACAGAGCGCTCAGCGGGACCTCGCCCCACCGCTCCCGGATCTGCGCGTGCACCCGGATCATCAGCAGCGAATGCCCGCCGGCTTCGAAGAACGGCTCGTCGATCCCGAGCGCGTCCAGTTTCAGCGAGACGCCCCAGATCTCCGCGAGCATGCGCTCCGCTCCGGTGCGCGGACCCGCAGTCCCTTCGGTCCCCTTCCGCCGTCGCGCCGCGGGCGCGGGAAGGGCGTTGCGATCGACCTTCCCGTTCGGGGTCATCGGCAACGCGTCAAGCTCCACCACGACATCCGGCACCATGTACGACGGCAAGGCCTCGGTCAGCTCGCCCCGCAGCGCGTCGGTGTCCACCTCCGCGCCGGGCCGCCCGACGACGTAGGCGACCAGCCGCGCGCCGCCCTCGCCCGAGTTCCGGGCGGCGACCACCGCGGTGCTCAGTTCCGCCCGCCGCCCGAGGACCGTCTCGATCTCGCCCGGTTCGATCCGGAAACCCCGGACCTTCACCTGGTCGTCGAGCCTGCCGAGGAACTCCAGCGTGCCGTCCGGCCGCCAGCGGGCCAGATCTCCGGTCCGGTACAGCCGCTCCCCCGGCGCGTGCGGATGCGGCCGGAACGCGCGTTCGGTCAACTCGGGCCGGTTGCGGTAGCCCCGGGCCAGTCCGAGCCCGCCGAGGTGGAGTTCTCCGGGGGTGCCGGCGGGCGTGCACTGCCCGTGCTCGTCGAGCACCCAGCAGGTGGTGTTGGCCAGCGGGCGGCCGATCGGAGGCGGCCCGTCGACCTCCTCGATCCGCGCCGCGGTCGACCAGATCGTGCATTCGGTCGGCCCGTACAGGTTCCACAGGACGTCGCAGCGCTTCCGCACCGCTTCGGCGAGTTCCGCGGTGAGCGCTTCGCCGCCGCAGAGCGCCCGCAGATCCGGTTTCGCGGCCCAGCCCGAGTCCACGAGCATCCGCCAGGTCGCCGGGGTCGCCTGCATGGTGGTCACGCCGCGGTCGACGAGCAGTTCGGCGAGCCGGTAGGGGTCGCCGGTCTGCGGCGCGGTCGCCAGTTCCAGCCGCGCCCCGGTCGTGAGCGGGAGGAACAGCTCCAGTCCGGCGATGTCGAAGGACAGCGTGGTGACCGCCAGCAGCACGTCCCGGTCGTCCCAGCCGAGCAGTTCCGCCATGGCGTGCAACAGGTTGTCCAGCGCGCGATGGGAGACTTCGACGCCTTTGGGCACGCCGGTCGAACCGGAGGTGTAGATCACGTAGGCGAGCCGGTCGGGGTCGAACGGGATTTCCGGGCAGGTGTCCGGTTCGGCCGCCAGCGGCTCCGGCGCGCGGTCCAGGACGAGCGGGGCCGCGGCGGTCTCCGGGATCCCGGTCAGCACTGAGGATTCGGTGACGACCACCGCCGCGCCGGAGTCGTCGAGCATCTGCCGAAGCCGCTCGCGCGGGTACCCGGGGTCTATCGGCACGTACGCGCCCCCTGCTTTGAGCACACCCAGCAGCGCGACCGGCAGTGCGACGTCGCGGCCCAACGCGATCCCGACCGTGTCGCCCGGCCGCACCCCGAGCCGGTGCAGCCGGTGTGCCAGGCAGTTCGCCCGGCGCTCGAGTTCGGCGTAGGTCAGCGCCTCGTCGCCGCAGCGCACCGCGACCGCGTCCGGGCACCGCCGAGCCTGCGCCGCGAACCGCCGGTGCACCCCCCGCGGCATCGTCAACGGCCAGGGGGTCGCGGTCTCGTTCCAGTCCTCGCGCTGACGGATCAGCTCCGCCGGGCCCAGCAGGCTCCGCGCCTCGTACCGCGCGTCCGGCTCGGCGGCCATCGCCGCCAGAACCGTGCGGTAATAGCCGACGACCAAGTCCACTTGCGCCGGATCGAACGTTCCCTCGTCCACGTCGAGGTAACACAGCAGCTTCGAGGTCGAGACGTCGCGGTGGAAGTAGGCGGTGAACGGGAAATAGGTCTGGTCCGAAGGGCTCTTCCAGCCCAGCACCTCGAGCCCGTCCAGTTCGCGCAGCGCCTGGTACACATGGAAGTGGATGTAGTTGAACGCGGTGTCGAACAACTGCTCGCCCGCCCCGAACTCGCGCACCAGCTCGGCCAGCGGGAAGCGGCGGTGGTCCAGCAGTTCCCGCTCCGCCTCGTGCGTCTGCCGCACCAGTTCCCGCCAGGTGCCGCCGTCGAAGCGCATGCGCAGCGGGACGGTGTTCAGGAAGAGGCCGGCCACCCGGTCGCCGTCGAGTTCCTCGGGCCGCCCGTTGGCGATGATCCCGGCGGTCACCGCACGCCGGCAGGCCAGCACGCTCACCACCCGCAGATGCGCGGCGAGCAGCACCGATTTCAGCGAAGTCCCGGTCTGCCGCGCGAGTTCGAGCAGCCCGTCGCGCACCTCGTCCTCGATCGCGACTTCGGTGCGCCGGTGCGCCGCAGCGGGCCCGGAGTGACGGCGCGAGGGCCAGCGAGGCAGATCGCCGCGGGAGTCGCCCGCGAGGTAAGCGGCCCAGAACTTGCGCTCGGCCGCGGAATCGACGGTTTCTCGTTCGAGGGCAACGAAATCAGCGTAGGTCTGCCGGATCGGAGGCAGGCGCGGCGGCGGTGTTCCGGCCGCGAGCGCCGCGTACGCCTCGAACAGTTCGGTGACCAGCAGCGCCATGCTCCAGCCGTCGAACAGCGGATGCGCGAACGTGCACTGGAACTCCTCCGCCGACCGGAGATGCACGTCGATCTCCAGCAGCGGGGCCACCGCCCACTCCGGTTTGCGCCACTTCCGCTCCCGCATGAACCGGTCGATCTCGGCGTCCTGCTCGGCCGCCGAACCGGAGATCTCGTGCACCGTCAACGGGATCTCGGCCTTCGCGTGCACCAGTTGCAGCGGTTCGCTGAATCCGGTCAGCGCGAAGGAGGTCCGCAGCATCGGGTGCCGTGCCGCCAGCCGCCGAAGGGCCTCGGTCATCGCCCGCCGGGCAAAGCGCCCACGCAGGCGGAAACCCATCACGTAGGTCTCGTAGTCGGGGCTCATTTCGCTGTGGAAGACCAGTCCCGCCTGCAATCGCGCGAGCGGGAAGGCGTCCTCGACCCCTTCGGGCAGCGCCGCCCGGTCCTCGGCCGCGAGCAGGGCGAACGGCCGGACGGAGCGCGGGCCGGTCGCGGGTTCGACTGTCCGCGCGGTCGCCGCGAGCGTCTCCACTGTCTGCGCCCGGAACAGCTCGGGAATGGTGAAGTCCAGTCCTCGCTGCCGGGCGAGCACGCGCACCTGCAGCGCCCTGATGGAATCGCCGCCCAGTTCGAAGAAATTGTCGCGAACGCCGATCTCGTCGTGCCCGAGGACCTGGCCGATCACCGCGGCCAGACTGCGCTCCTCCGGGGTCCGCGGCGAGATCGCGGTCGCACTCCGAGCTGGCTTCTCCGGCAGCGGCAACGCCTTCCGGTCCACCTTCCCGTTGGCGGTCAGCGGCAGTTCGGCAAGCGTGACGAACCGGTGGGGAATCATGTACCGGGGCAGTTCGAGCGCCAGGAACTCGCGCAGCCCCCCAGGTTCCGGGAGCGCGGCTGCCAGCCCGGCCAAGTAGCCGATCAGTTCCGCCTCCTCACCCGAACCGCGCACCAGCACCGCGGCGTCCCGCACCGCCGGGTGGGCGGCGATCTTGCGTTCGATCTCCTCCAGTTCGATCCGGTTGCCGCGGAACTTCAGCTGGCGGTCGAGCCTGCCGAGGAACTCCAGGCTGCCGTCCGGATGCCGGCGCGCGAGGTCCCCGGTGCGATAGAGCCGCCCGTCCGGGTCCGGGCCGAAGGGGTCGGGCAGGAACCGCTCCCGGGTCAGCTCCGGCCGGTTCAAGTAGCCCGCGGCCACCTGGACTCCGCCGATGTGCAGCTCGCCCGGCACGCCGACCGGCACCTCCCGGCCGTGCCCGTCGAGCAGGTGGAGGCGGACATTGTCGATCGCGTGGCCGATCGGGACGAAGTCGCGGGGGTCGTCCGGCCGGCACCGCCAGGCCGCCACGTCCACCGCGGCTTCGGTGGGTCCATAGAGGTTGTGCAGTTCGCAGCCGAGCGTCTGGAAGAACCGCCGGGCGAGCCCGGCCGGCAGGGTCTCTCCGCTGGCGATCACCCGGCGCAGCGAAGCGCACCGGGTGAGGTTCGGTTCGCTCAGGAACAGCTGGAGCATCGAAGGGACAAAGTGGACGGTGGTGACGCGGTGCCGGTCGATGAGCGACACCAGGCGGCCGGTGTCGCGATGCGCGCCGGGTTCGGCCAGCACCAGCCCGGCGCCGGTGGTGAGCGGCCAGAAGAACTCCCAGACCGAGACGTCGAATCCGATCGGGGTCTTCTGCAGGACCCGGTCGTCGGCGGTGAGGCCGAAGGCGTTTTGCGTCCAGGCCAACCGGTTCCGGATCCCGGCGTGCGTGTTGACCACCGCTTTCGGCGTGCCGGTGGAGCCGGAGGTGTACAGCACGTATGCCGCGTCTCCAGCCTCGATCGCTACGTCCGGCGGCGCGTCGTCGTATGCGGCGATCTCCGGGCGGCACGCGTCGAGGTCGACCACCTGGGCGGCCGATTCCGGCAGTAATCCCGCCCACCGGCTCGCGGTGAGCACCACGGCCGGCGCCGCGTCGCCGAGCATGGCGGCCAGCCGCCGCCGCGGGTTCTCCAGGTCCAGCGGGAGGTAGGCCGCGCCCGCTTTCATCGTCGCCAGCAGAGCCACCACCAGATCGACCCCGCGCTCCAGCGCGACGCCGACCAGCGCGCCGCGGCCAGCACCGCGTTCGAGCAGGTGGCGGGCGAGCTGGTTGGCCCGTTTCTCCAGGTCGCGGTAGGCGACCTCGATGTCCTGGTACCGCACCGCGATCGCGTCCGGGTGCTCGGCCGCGCGTGCCGCGAACTCCTCGGGGATCCAGCCGTAGCCGCTGTGATCGCGGCCAGTGTCGTGCCAGGCGGCGAACTGTCGCCGTTCGGCCGCGGTCAGCAGCGGCAACTCGGACAGTCTCCGCTCGGGATCCGCTACGACTTCCTCCAGCAGCACCTGGTAGTGCCGCAGCAGGCGCCGCGCGGTGGCCTCGTCGAACAGATCCACGTTGTACCGCAGAGACAACCCCACCTCGTCCGCGCATTCGGCGGCCATCAGCACCAGATCGGACTGGCTCGGGCAGCGCTCGAGCGCGAACGATTCGACGGCGAGGCCGCCCAGTTCGAGGTTTCCGGTGCCGTCCCCGAGCGCGAACCGCGCGAGGCCGGCCAGCCCGGGATCGGTGACCGGGGACCGCTGGCTCACGAACATCACCTGGAACAGCGGGCCGCGGCTGGCATCGCGTTCCGGCGCCAGCCGCTCGACCACCCGCACGAACGGAACGCGCTGCCGGTCCATCGCGGACAGCACCGCGTCCCTGGTCCCGGCGAGCACCTCGGAGAACCGCGGATCGCCGGAGAGTCCGGCACGGATCGCCAACGGGTTCACGAAGTACCCGACGACGTCGGCGAACTTCGGTTCCCGCCCGGCGGCCGGGCAACCGACCACGAAGTCCTCCTGCCCGGTGTAGCGGTGCAGCAGGACCTGGAACACAGTGAGCAGCAGGGTGTACCGGGTGACTCCGCGCTCCCTGGCGAGCGCGGTCACCCGTGCGCACAGCGGACCGGGCAGTTCGGCCGAGACAGCCATCCCGCGTTCGGTCTGTTCCGGCGGCCTCGTCCGGTCGGTGGGCAGCTCAAGCGGAGCGGGCAGCGGATCCAGCCCGGCGGCGCATCCGGAAAGCTGCCTCGCGCCCTGCGGGCCCGCGAGCCACGTCGACTGCTCCCGCACGAACTCGGCGTAGCGTCCGCGCACTGGCGCCCAGTCGATGGGCGCGCCCCCGGTTTCGGCGCGGTAGCGCTCGGCCAGTTCCCGGAAAAGCCTGGCCAGGGACCAGAAGTCGCTGACGATGTGGTGTACCGCGATCAGCACGCAGTGCCCGTCCGGCCCGCGGTCGTAAACGCCGATGCGCAGCAGCGGATCCGCGGTCAGGTCGAACGGTCGCTCCGCCTCCTCGGTGACCGCCGCACGCAGGCGTTCGGCGGACCAGCCCGCGGCCGGAACCATGGTGACCTCGGCCCGGCGGTCGGCCAGCACCTCCTGATACGGCGTGCCGTCCCGCTGCCCGAACCGGGTTCGCAGCGCCTCGTGGCGCTGGACGAGGACGTCCCAGGAGCGGCGGAACGCGGCCACGTCGAGCCCGGCCGGGATCCGCAGCGCGGTGGCGATGGTGTACGCGCTGCTCGCCGGCTGCCGTTCCTGCAGGAACCACAGGGCGATCTGGTTGTCCGAGAGCGGGAACTCCCGCGCGGAACCCGCGGGCACGGTCTCCCGCGGCCGCTCCAGCGTGGCGGCGATTTTCCTGGCCAGTTCCGGGATTTCGACCCCGCCGAGCAGATCGGCCGCGGACACCGGCCTGCCGAACTCGCGTTCCAGCTGGCCGCCGATCTCGGCGGCTCGCAGGGAATCGACGCCCAGCGCGGGCAGCGAGGCAGCGTCCGGATCGGCGCAGGTCAGCTCGCGGAGATGCCATTCGATCCGGTCCGCCAGTTCCGCACCGTCCGCCGGCCGCTCCCACCTCGCGATCTCGTCGAGCAGACCGCCGGAGAACGCGCGCAGGGAACCGCGGCGCTGGATCTTCCCGCTGGAGGTCTTCGGAATCGTGCGCGGCGCGACGAGCGACACCGCGTCCAGTTCGATTTCGAAGCTCCGCGTCACCGCTGATCTGATCGCCTCGATCGCCGCCGCCGGATCGCCCCCGGCCGCGGGGTCGAACTCCTGTACCGCAACGACTTTCGGCTCGCCCTCGTCCTGGCTGGTCTGGAACACGGCCCCGCAACCGGGACGCAGGCCGGAATGGGCGTTCTCCACGCACCGCTCGACGTCCTGCGGCGCGAGGTTGCGGCCTCGGACGATGAGCACGTCCTTGCGCCGCCCGAAGAGGTACAGCTCCTCGCCGATCCGGAACCCGAGGTCCCCGGTACGGAGGTAATGCCTCCCGTCGGCCGGCTCGGTGGCAGCCCGGAAGGTCTCCAGGCTTTCCCGCGCACGGTTCCAGTACCCCCGCGCCACATGGTTTCCGGCGACCCAGATCTCGCCGGTCTCCCCCGGCCCGAGGATCCGGCGGGAGACCGGATCGACGATCTCGACCCGTTGTTCCCCAGCGGCCACGCCGCAACTCGCCAGCTCTCGCCCGTGCTCGTCCGGTACCGCGTGCCCGGCTTCGAGCGCTCCGGTGTCGAAACGCGGCGCACGATGGGGCCGGTCGTGCGCTCCGGCGGAGACGATCAGGGTGGCTTCGGCCAAGCCGTAGCACGGTTTCAGCGCTTCGCGGCGCAGACCGCACTCCGCGAAGGTCTCGGCGAACCGGTCGAGAGTGTCCGCCCGAACCGGTTCGGCTCCGTTGAACATCACCTCGGCCGAGCTCAGGTCGAGCCGGGCCCGCTCCGCCGCGCCGATCTTGCGCAGGCACAGTTCGTAGGCGAAGTTGGGCGCGCCGGTCATCGTGCCCCGGAAGCGGCTCATCGCCGACAGCCAGCTCACCGGGTTCCGGAGGAACCGTCCCGGCGACATCAGAACGCTGTGCGCGCCCAGATAGGCTCCGTAGTGGAGTATTCCGATGAGGCCCATGTCGTGAAACAGCGGAAGCCAGCTCACCAGCACCGAATCGGCCCGCTGCCGCATGCTGGAATCAATCATCCGCAGGTTTTCCGTCAGATTCCGGTGCTCGACCATCACGCCCTTGGGATTGCCGGTGGAACCCGAGGTGTACTGGAGAAACGCGAGCGAGTCCGGGCGGATCGCGGGCGCGTGCCAATCGCCGGAATCGTCCGGGGACACCCGATCGCTGCCGAGGAACGGGAGGTTCTTCAGCGCGGGAGCGTGCCGGATCAGCTGTTCGCCGAACCTCGCCACCGAAACCACGGCGACCGGACGGCAGTCCTCGACGATGCCCCTGATGCGGGAGAGGACGCGCTCCGGCGACGCCCCCTCGTGGGACGGGCACGGCACCGGAACCGCACCCGCGTAAAGGGTTCCGAAGAACGATTCGACGAAATCCAGTCCGGCGGGGTGGACCAGCAGCACGCGGTCCCCCGCCCGCACGTCCCGCGACAACCGCGCCGCTACGGCCCTGGCCTTCCGGTCCAGTTCGCCGAAGGTGACCGAACTGGCGGCGTCGGTCTCGCCGTCAGCGAGGAAGGTGTAGGCCGGTTTGTCCGCGTGCGACGCGGCCCTCGCCCGAAGCACGTCGACGAGGTTTTCTTCTGGTGCCTGATCCACGCTATGGCCCCTTCGTGACTGCGAACCCTCACTTTCGGCGCGCATTCAAAGACGGATGCCCCCGGGAGCGATGTCATCCAAGCGCGAAGTTACCGACCCCGGTTGAGGTGCGGTACTGCCGAATCCGCATACGGTTATGCGCGGTTTCGCGGCGGGCTGGGCAGAGCGCACAGAAAAGGGGCTGTCGCACCGTTTCCGGTGCGACAGCCCCTTTTCCCGACGTGATCAGCGCTGCGGAGGCGGCCCGCCCTGCGGTCCGCCGAACGGACCCTGCTGCGGGAACGGCCCACTGCCCGGCCCGGGACCCTGCGGTCCGCCGAACTGCTGCTGCGGCGGTCCCTGGTACGGCCCGCCCTGCGGCCCTGCGGGAGGGTGCGGCTGCGGCAACGACTGCTGCTGCTGGGCAGGCGGCGGCGTGCTGGGCTGCTGCGGCCGCTCCGGCGGGGCGGGCGGCTCCTCTTCCCGGACCGGCGCGGGAGCCTCGGGCTTGGCGGCGGGAGCCCCGCCGATCGCCCGGCGCTCCGCCGACGCGCCCAGCGGCCCGTCGACCTCCTTGCGCGCCACCGCTTCCGCGGCCGCGACGGCCTCGGCGACCTTCGGGTCGCTGCTCGTGTCGAACCATCCGGCGACCTCGTCGTCGTCGAGGTCCGGGCGGGCCGGGGTGTCGTCCTTCGGCGGCTCGTAGCGGAACACGCCGTCGTCGCCGGGGGCGCCGAGCGCGCGGGCGAAGCCTTCGAGGGCCTTGCCGTAATCGCTCGGGATCATCCAGACCTTGTTCGCGTCGCCCTGCGCCATCTGCGGGAGCGTCTGCAGGTACTGGTAAGCGAGGACCTCCGGCGTCGGGCGGCCGGCCTTGATCGCCGCGAACACCTTCTCGATCGCCTTCGCCTGGCCCTGCGCCTGCAGGTAGCGGGCGGCTCGTTCACCCTGTGCGCGCAGGATCCGCGACTGCCGTTCCGCTTCCGCGGCGAGGATCGCGGCCTGCTTCTGGCCTTCCGCGGCGAGGATCTGGCTCTGCTTCTGGCCCTCGGCGGTCTTGATCGACGATTCCCGCTGGCCTTCCGCGGTGAGGATCATCGCGCGCTTCTCCCGGTCGGCGCGCATCTGCTTCTCCATCGAGTCCTGGATGGAGGCGGGCGGCTCGATCGCCTTCAGCTCGACGCGGGCGACGCGGATGCCCCAGCGGCCGGTGGCCTCGTCGAGCACGCCGCGCAGCTGGGTGTTGATGGCGTCGCGGGAGGTCAGCGTCTCTTCCAGGCTCATGCCGCCGACCACGTTGCGGAGCGTGGTGGTGGTGAGCTGCTCGACGCCGATGATGTAGTTCGAGATCTCGTAGACCGCGGCGCGCGAGTCGGTGACCTGGAAGTACACGACAGTGTCGATGTTCACCGTCAGGTTGTCCTCGGTGATCACCGGCTGCGGCGGGAACGAGACGACCTGCTCGCGCAGGTCGATCCGAGCGCGCACCTTGTCCAGGAACGGGACGAGGAAGGTCAGGCCGGGCGAAGCGACCGTGCGGAACCGGCCGAGCCGCTCGATCACCGCCGACTGGGCCTGTGGCACCACCATGATCGCCTTGACCACTGTGATGATGACGAACAGGGCCAGCAGCGCGACCACGACGATCGCTATTGTCGACAAGAGCGTTTCCCCTTACCTAGTACCGTTTTTCCTCGGACGGCGCCTCACGCGACGATGTCCACCACGGCCGTGGCGCCGGAGATCTCGACGACCGTGACGCTGGTGCCCGGCGCGATCGGCGGCTGCGATTCGTGCACGGCGCGCGCCGACCACACCTCGCCGCCGATTTTCACCTGGCCGGCATCGTAGTCCACAGTGGACACTACGACGGCACGGGCTCCGACCAGCGCGTCGATGCCCGTGGGGACGCCCGCCCCGGCGAGGAAGCGGCGTTTGAGCGCCGGACGGGCCAGCGCGAGCAGCCCGACCGAGCTGACCGCGAACACCGCGACGTCGATGTAGATGTTGCCGGTGAGCGCTTCCGAACCGGCTCCGAGCAACGCGCCTACGCCGAGCATGATCAGCACGAAGTCCCCGGAGATCACCTCCGCGATCATCAGGACGATGCCGATGATCAGCCAGATCAGAGCCGCTGCCATGCCCTCATGCTCTCAGATCGCGTCGTTTCGCACCGGGCAAACTACTCGACGTGACCGACGCGTGACCTTGGATGTTTCCGACAAATAGGACACTACGGAGCGTCGTCGCCCGGCTCGGTCACGAAGTCGATGAGCCGTTCCACCGCGCCGATCAGCGGCGTTTCGAGATCGCGGAAGCTGCGCACCCCGGCGAGCACCCGCTGCCATCCCTCGTACGGTTCGCCCCAGCCGAGCGCGTCGCAGATGCCGGCTTTCCATTCGATGCCGCGCGGGATCTCCGGCCAGGCGCGGATGCCGACCGACGCCGGCTTCACCGCCTGCCAGACGTCGATGTACGGGTGCCCGGTGACGAGCACCTGCTCGTCGCGGATCTGCCCGACCAGCCGGGATTCCTTGCTGCCCGCCACGAGGTGGTCGACGAGCACGCCGAGCCTGCGGCCGGGTCCGGTGCCGAACTCGGCGATCCGGTCGGCCAGCACGTCGACGCCGTCGAGCGGTTCCACGACGACGCCCTCGACGCGCAGGTCGTGTCCCCAGACGCGTTCGACCAGTTCGGCGTCGTGCTTGCCCTCGACCCAGATCCGGGAGTCGCGCGCGACCCGCGCCTGCAGGCCCTGCACACGGACCGAGCCGGACGCCGACACCTGCCGCACGGGGGCGGCGGCCTTCTTGACCGGCACGAGCGTGACCGGCTTGCCTTCCAGCAGGAACCCGGCGGGCGCGAGCGGGAACACCCGGTGGCGGCCCTTGGCGTCCTCGAGGACGACGTTCCCGTACTCGATCTTCACCACCGCGCCGCAGTAGCCGCTGGCCGGGTCTTCGACCACGAGGCCTGGCTCGGCGGGGACCTCCGGGATCTTCCGCTTGCGGGGGCCGGACAGCACGTCGTGATAGCGCACGGTCGGGCACGTTATCGGCGTGGCGGCGGGCCGTCCCGCCGCCCCCCCCGGGGGGGGGCGCCCCCAGATCCGCCTCCCAAACACCAAAAAAACAAAGACAATAAACAAGAAACACGTAGTAC